>JBBQTY010000096.1:0-15363 GCA_038234445.1 Lysobacterales bacterium | reverse complement strand
CCTCCAACGCACCACTTTCTGGCGGCAGCAATCGTGCCACCGCGCGCTCTTTGAATCGCTTTCCGTATCGAGCCATTATTGTTCTCCAGTGCCGCCTTAAGGGGGATTGTATGGAGGCGACAACTAGTCTGACGCGGTGGGGGCAGAAGCTCGCCCGTGAACGGGCTCCTACGACGTCCGTCAAACCCCTTGGTTTTCCCGGGGCAGATCCGACTCTTTTCGATTGGGGTGGCGAAACTTGCGACCGGATAGAGACCCGTCAACATCCTCGACAGAGTCTCCGCAGCAAGCCCACAAAAAACCCCCGCAACGCGGGGGTTTTTCTTGTGCAGATGGACCATGTGAATCAGCGCATCAGAGCAGCGGCACCAACAGCAGGGCGACGATGTTGATGATCTTGATCAACGGGTTGACTGCGGGGCCCGCGGTGTCCTTGTACGGGTCGCCGACGGTGTCGCCGGTGACCGCGGCTTTATGGGCTTCGGAGCCCTTGCCGCCGCAGTTGCCATCTTCGATGTATTTCTTGGCATTGTCCCAGGCACCGCCGCCGGTGGTCATCGAGATCGCGACGAACAAGCCGGTGACGATCGTGCCGATGAGAACGCCGCCGAGCGCTTGTGCGCCGGCCATCGGACCACCGATCCAGCTGAAGCCGAAGCCGACAACGACCGGTACGAGTACGGGCAGCAACGACGGAATCATCATTTCCTTGATCGCCGACTTGGTCAGCAGATCGACGGCACGCGAATAATCGGGCTTGGTCGTGCCTTCCATGATGCCCTTGATCTCGCGGAACTGGCGGCGTACTTCCTCGACCACCGAGCCGGCCGCACGACCGACTGCTTCCATCGCCATCGCGCCGAACAGGTACGGAATCAGGCCGCCAATCAGCAAGCCTATGATCACGTAATGGTTGGAAATGTCAAAGGTGTAGATGTTGTCGGGATGTTCGACGGCGAGCTTGTGGGTGTAGTCGGCAAACAGAACCAGCGCGGCGAGGCCGGCCGAGCCGATCGCGTAGCCCTTGGTCACGGCCTTCGTCGTATTGCCAACCGCATCAAGCGGATCTGTCACAGCGCGGACTTCAGGCGGCAGATCGGCCATCTCGGCGATACCACCGGCGTTGTCGGTGATCGGCCCGTAGGCATCGAGGGCGACGATCATGCCGGTCATCGACAGCATCGCAGTGGCAGCGACGGCGATGCCGTAGAGCCCGCCAAAGTGATACGCAGCCCAGATCGCAGCACACACCGAAAGTACCGGATACGCGGTCGACTTCATCGAGATGCCGATACCGGCAATGATGTTGGTTGCATGACCGGTGGTCGACGCTTGCGCGATGTGACGAACAGGCGCGTATTCGGTCGCTGTGTAGTACTCGGTGATGACAACCATCGCACCGGTCAGGATCAGACCGACGAGGGAGCAGTAGAAGATATTGTTCGACGAAATGCTGATGCCGTTGCCGACATCGAGTCCGATCGGAAACAGTTCGTGGGTGACGAACCAGAACGCAATCGCCGAGAGCACGGCCGAGACAATGACGCCCTTGTACAGGGCATTCATGATCTTGCCGCCTTCGCTGGTCTTGACGAAGAAGGTGCCGATGATCGAAGCGATGATCGAAACGCCACCAAGAACGATCGGGTACAGCACGGCGTTCGCGTCGTTGGCGAACATGACACCACCGAGCAACATCGTTGCGATCAGGGTTACCGCGTAGGTCTCGAACAGATCGGCAGCCATACCGGCGCAGTCGCCGACGTTGTCACCGACGTTGTCTGCGATCACGGCCGGGTTGCGTGGATCATCTTCAGGGATGCCCGCTTCGACCTTGCCGACCAGATCCGCCCCAACATCGGCACCCTTGGTGAAGATGCCGCCACCGAGGCGGGCGAAGATCGAAATCAACGAGGATCCGAACGCGAGTCCGATCAGCGCGTGCAGCGCTTGATCAGGGGAGTAGCCCATCCTGGCCAGGAGAACGTAGTAACCCGCCACGCCGAGCAAAGCCAGACCGACGACCAACATGCCGGTAATTGCACCACCACGGAAAGCGACAGCCAACGCGGCAGCAATACCGCTGCGTGCGGCTTCAGCCGTTCGCACGTTGGCTCGAACCGATACGTTCATGCCTATGTAGCCGGTCAGGCCCGAGAGGATCGCACCGATCGCAAAACCGATTGCAGTCAACCAGTTCAAGGCAAAGCCGAGCGCAACCAGCAAGATCACGCCGACGATCGATATCGTCAGGTATTGCCGATTGAGGTACGCCCGAGCGCCGAGCTGAATCGCCGCAGCGATTTCCTGCATCCGCTCATTTCCGGCCGGTTTGGCAAGAATCCAGCGGATTGACCAGACGCCATAAAGGATGGCGAGTACCGCACAGATGATCGAAAAAAGTAAGCCATGTTGCTGCAGCATTTATTCCTCCCAAGGAACGGGCAAGCATGAGAAAAGGAAACCGGAAACCCCAAGCAGGGAAGGTCTGGTTCACAGGACGTGCATTCCGTCGGCCCACCTTGAACGCAGGTCCTTGCCAACCGATGGAATGGCGGATGTGATCAGGCCATCCCCAACCGCAAGAGTATAGCCGTGCCTCGCTGGACAAGACATTCGTGCGGTGCAGCATTGGGTGCGGCTCGGTCCGAAGATGGTGGCTCAATCGGCAATCGAATAGGCCGCCAGCTTCTTTTTTACCGCGACATTCTTCAGGCGCACATATTTTGGCAGGCCATCCTTGCCCGAGGGCGGCGGATCCTCGCCTCGGATCAGCGGTTCGAGATAGCGGCGCGCGGCTTCGGTGATGCTGTAACCATCGCGACTGATGTAGTTCTTCGGCAAGGTCTTCTCGTGGTTGGCGACCTTGTTCAGCGATGCCGGCTCGATCTTCCAGCGATACGGCACATCCGACGTACGCACGATTACCGGCATAACAGCATTCTTTCCGGCCAATGCATATTCGACGCCGGCCTTGCCAACCGCGTAGGCGTGCTCGACATCCGTTTTCGAAGCGATATGCCGGGCTGAGCGCTGCAAGTAATCGGGCAGGGCCCAATGATATTTGTAGCCGAGCTTCTGCTTGACCAGATCGGCCAGCAGGGGTGCGACGCCCCCGAGCTGGGCATGACCAAATGCATCACGCGTACCCACCTCGGAGAGGAACTTGCCCTCCTTGTTGCGCACACCTTCGGAGACGACGACCGTGCACCAGCCGACCCGTTCGACGGTCGCTTTCACGCGGGCCAGGAAGCTCTGCTCATCAAACGGGATTTCCGGGAACAGGATGATGTGCGGCGCTTCATCAGTTGATTTTCCAGCCAATCCGGCCGCCGCAGCGATCCAGCCGGCGTGTCGACCCATGACTTCCATGACGAAAACCTTGGTTGAGGATTCGGCCATCGAGGCCACATCGAGGCTGGCTTCAAGCACCGAGACCGCCGTGTATTTGGCGACCGATCCAAAACCCGGGCAGCAATCGGTCACCGCGAGATCGTTGTCGACCGTTTTCGGCACGCCGATCACCTTGACGTCGTGACCAAGCGCCTTGCCGATTTTGGAGATCTTGTTCGCGGTGTCGGCTGAATCATTGCCGCCGTTGTAGAGGAACCAGCGAATATCATGCGCACGCAGCACGTCGATCAGTCGTTCGTACTGCGCGCGGTTGTCCTCAAGCGATTTGAGCTTGAAGCGGCAGGACCCAAAGGCGCCGCCTGGAGTGTGACGCAATGCAGCAATCGCACTGGCGGATTCTTTCGAGGTGTCGATCAACTCTTCGCGCAGCGCGCCAATGATGCCGTTGCGTGCGGCATACACGCGAACCTTGTGCTTGCGTGCGGTCTCGATAACCGCGCAGGCGCTGGCATTGATGACCGCGGTGACACCACCGGATTGCGCATACAGCAGGTTGCCTTGCATCGAGGAGGCTCCTTTGTTGGTTGGAATGGTCTACGTGATTGTTTGACTGCAATGGCTTCTGCGGATAGCTTTACACCGCGTGTTCCCGCTCAAAGTCTAGCGCAGCGTCATGGGGTTTCCCCGAATGCGCGCCTTCTCCAAGGATCTGTATGCGACTCGTGCTACTCGGCGCGCCCGGCTCGGGCAAAGGCACTCAAGCTTCGATGCTCAAGGATTCCTTGGCAATTCCGCATGTATCAACGGGCGATCTGCTGCGTGCCGCGGTCAAGGCAGGTACTCCGCTTGGGCTGCAGGCAAAGGCCGTGATGGACGCGGGCAACCTGGTTTCCGACGACATTGTTCTCGGCATGCTCGAGGAGCGCGTCTCCAAAGATGACGCCAGGGCCGGCTTCATTCTGGATGGTTACCCGCGCAACGTCGCCCAGTGCGGCGCGCTGGAAGCTTTGCTTGAGCGCCTCGGGCAGCCACTCGATGTAGCGGTCAAGCTCAATGTCCCGAACGAGTTGATCGTCGAGCGCATTGCTGGACGCGCTGCCGCAGAAGGCCGCGTGGATGACACGCCCGAGACCGTACGCGCCAGATTGCGCGTTTACTCGGAGCAAACTGCACCTGTAGCTGATCATTTTGCCGAAATCGGCAAGCTCGTTACGGTTGACGGTGTTGGCGAGCTTGACGAGGTTTTCCGGAGGATCCTCGCTGCGCTACCGGCCTGATCCGGTTTGATGTCGCGCAGCGCACACGGCTTTCTCGCCCAGGTAGCCAACCTTTGCCGGTTTCGCGGTGGACCGCAGGATCTTCCGCACCAGCCTGGTTTGCTGATGGCGCTGCTGGCCGCCAGCGTCGCACTCGATCTCGGCACTGCGACGCTTTTGAACATTGGCGACAGCGCTCTCGGACGCAGTCTCTTTTCAACCAGCCTGTTGCTTGCCCTGTGCTGGATTGCGTTGGCCATTCGCGGCTTGCTCAATCGCTACGTGCAGACCGCGTCTGCGCTGATTGTGTGCTCGATGGTTTTTTCCTTGCTCATCGTTCCGCTGGCTCTGTTGTTTGGCGTGCCTGCGAGTCCCGAGAAGAGTCTGACGCCGATACAAACCTTGCTTGCATGGCTTGGGCTCGGCGTGCTGGTGTGGAAGATCTCGGTCGATGCCAACAACATGCGCCAAGCGATCGATTCGTCGTTCTGGATCGGATTCGCCTTGGTGTTGTCCTGGTCGGTCGCAGATTTTGCCCTGGGTCGGGTGTTGTTCGGTGGTGCTGTCTGATAGTTCGGTCGGCTAAACTGCGTCGATGAAACTTCATATCCTCGGTATCTGCGGCACCTTCATGGGCGGAATCGCGGCGCTCGCACGTGAACTCGGCCACGATGTGGAGGGTAGCGACAGCAACGTCTATCCACCGATGAGCACCCAGCTCGAATCGCTGGGCATTGCGCTGAAATCCGGATACTCGGCCGAACACCTTGACGCGGATATCGATCAGGTCATCGTCGGCAACGCGCTGTCGCGTGGCAATCCAGCGATCGAGCGTTTACTCAATCAAAGAATGTCCTACATCTCGGGCCCGCAGTGGCTCGGAGAACAATTGCTTGGGACGCGACAGGTGCTCGCCGTGGCCGGTACGCATGGCAAGACCACGACGACCTCGTTGCTCGCATGGCTGCTCGAGTCCGCTGGGCTCGCACCGGGGTTTCTGATTGGCGGTGTGCCCGGAAATTTTCCGGTTTCAGCCCGGCTCGGCGAGGGTCGACCGTTTGTCATTGAGGCGGACGAGTACGACACGGCGTTTTTCGACAAGCGCTCGAAGTTCGTGCACTACCGTCCCACGATTGCGATCCTCAACAATCTCGAATTCGATCACGCAGATATCTTTCCGGATCTCGCTGCGATCCAGCGACAATTCCACCACTTTGTCCGCATTGTGCCCGGTAACGGCGTATTGATCGTCAACGCCGAGGACCAGAACATAGCGGAGGTTTTGAGGATGGGTTGTTGGTCGCAAATCGCGACTTTTGGAATCGATGCGGGCGACTGGCGTGCCCGCTTGCTCGAAGCGGATGGTTCGGCGTTCGACGTGAGTTTCAAAGACACCCAGGTTGGTACGGTGCGCTGGCCGTTACTCGGTCGTCACAACGTGATGAATGCGTTGGCTGCCTTGGCCGCCGCGCAGGCAATTGGGTCCGACGTTTCATCCTTGCTGCCTGCGTTTGCAAAATTCCGCAGCGTCAAGCGGCGCATGGAACGTATCGGTGAACACGATGGCATCGTCGTCTATGACGATTTCGCCCACCACCCCACTGCGATCGAAACCACGCTCGCCGGATTGCGCGCGAAAGTCGGCAACGAGCGAATCATCGTCGCATTGGAGCCGCGCTCCAACTCAATGCGGCTCGGCGCTCATGCCGAACAACTCGCTCCGTCTCTGGCTGTTGCCGATCATGTTGTATTTCTGCAGCGACCCGAATTGCCGTGGGATGCTCAGAAAGTGATTTCCGCGCTTGATGGACACGCCCAAGCCGTCGCGAGTGTCGATGCGCTACTGGATGCGATGCGCGCACACGTTCGCGCCGGTGACCATGTGGTCTTCATGTCGAACGGCGGCTTTGAATCCGCGCCGCGCCGATTTGTAGAGTTGATGCGTGACCGGTGATATCGCCTTGGCCGATGGCATGCGTTTGCAGGCGAGCCCCGTTCAGAGCCAGACATCCTGGTATCGCCATTTCGCTTGGCTTGTGCTCGGTATCGCGATTGTGCGCGGCCTGCTGATTGTTGCCAGTGACCCGCTGCTGGCCGTTGCCAACAATTATGACCAGATTCGGGTGCAAGCCTGCCTCGGTGCTTATCCCGATCGTGATGCCGCGATTCCGCCCGGCACGGAAAGTCCGCAATCGCCCTATGAGCGGTTTCGTTTCATTGCCGATGTAGGGGCGTCGTGTTTCATGACCTCGGAACTCTTGTTCGCATGGGCGGCATGGCCCGCAATGCAAATCGAACAAGGATTGCGAGCCGATCGCAGCTTCTCGGTGCGTTGGAAAGGTGGCCTGCAGTTCGTCTTCTGGATGGCGATTGCTGTATGGAGCACGCGCCGACTGATTCGCGCACCGCGCGCGGATCTCGCGCTCGGTCACGCTGTGGTATGCGCGGTCGTGGTCACCGATCCCGGGAATTTTCTCTATTTGAATACGTTCTACGGCGAAGCCTCCGCAACTCTGTTCTGCTACGCCTTGCTGGTTTCAATACTTGTATATCTTGCGCAGGCAAAGCGTTCCGATAAAGCGCTACTTCTGGCAATCGCCTTGGCCGCCTTTTCCCTTGCGACCTCCAAGCTCCAGCATCTGATGGTGCCTTTGCTCATCTGGATAGCCGTCGCTGGCTGCGGAATCCTGGTTCGAAAGCCGCCCAAGGCCTTGCTTGTTGCACTCGCCATCGGCGCCCTTTCGGGGGCAGGTGCACAGGCAATCAACATGAATGCGATCAGCAATCAGTCGATCCGTTCAGCGAATATCATCGATACCTTGTTTTCCGCCATGCTTCCCAACGCCAGCGATCCCAAAACTTTGCTGGCGGATCTCGGCCTTCCAGAAGAATGCGTGGAGCAGTCGGGAAAGAGCTGGTACACGCCGGGCATGGCGAACCGCCAGCGCTGTCCGCAGGTGTTCGCGCTCCACCATCATGATCTCCTGCTCGCCGCGCTTAGTGATCCACGCATGCTGGTGAAGACAATTCGCGGAGGTATTCCGTTCGCGGATTCCTGGATTCCGTCGAACCTCGGACTTGTTGAAGGCGAGAAGGATGGCGAGCTGCCATGGTGGGCGCCGAGTTGGAATTCCGGCATGCCTCATCTTGGCTCGGCACTGCTCGGATTGCTGGTTGGGATCCCGGTGATCGCCCTCGCCATGATCTTGTCGCGCAGAGCCAACAATCAGCTTGCCGGCAACGTGATCGTCCTGAGCCTGAGTGCGTTGCCCTTGCTGATCTTCACGACTTCCGTATTCGGTGATGGCTATGTCGACCTTCCCAAGCACAGCCAGCTCGGCACGGGCTGCCTGCTCGCAGCGATCACTACTATCGCTTGCATGTTGATCAATCGTATCGTGGAGCGCCGGCGCAATGAAGCCAACTGATCTTCCCTTGTTTCCGCTTTCGTCCGTTCTGTTTCCGGAAGGAATCTTGAGTTTGCGCATTTTCGAGAGACGTTACCTCGACATGATTCGCGATTGCGCTCGCGACGGCGCGGGATTTGGTGTCTGCCTGATCCTTGAAGGTCAAGAGGTCGGCGAACCCTCAATGCCAGCTGCGGTTGGAACGCTCGCACGCATTGTGGATTTCCATACCACCGATGATGGATTGCTCGGCATCCTCGCCAGCGGCGCCGAGCGTTTCAATGTGCGTGAAACACGAGTACGCGACAATGGATTGATCCACGCGAGCGTGGATTGGTTCGACGAATGCGAGATCCAGCAAGTACCAGCAGAATGCGGGTTGTTGGCGACGATTCTTGAGCGCTTCCATGAGCAGGTGGGTGGCGACTACGCGCGCGTCGATCGAGCCCGCTATGATGATGCGGCCTGGGTCGGTTATCGGCTTGCGGAAGCTCTGCCACTGGAGGAATCGGAGCGGCAATTGCTTCTTCAGACGCCAGATCCCATCGAACGACTCACCCAATTGATGCATTTTCTGCCGCGCTTCCAGTCCAGCTGAGGAGACACCTTTGAACACCTTGAAAGGCAAAACCCTTTTCATCACGGGCGCGTCACGCGGGATCGGTCTGGCCATTGCGAAACGTGCCGCACAAGATGGCGCGAATATCGTGATTGCGGCCAAGAGTTCCGTAGCGAATCCGAAATTGCCTGGAACCATTTACACCGCTGCTGCCGAGATTGAAGCGGCAGGTGGCGTGGCCTTGCCACTCAAGGTCGACATCCGCGATGAGCAAAGCGTTCTAGCCGCAGTCGCCGATGCGGTCTCGCGTTTCGGTGGTATCGACATTCTTGTAAACAACGCGAGTGCCATTTGGTTGCGTGGAACCGCGGAGACCCCGATCAAACGCTACGACCTCATGCATCAGGTCAATGCGCGCGGTACGTTCCTGTGTTCACAGGCTTGCTTGCCCTACCTTAAGAAAGCCGAAAATCCACATATTCTGACCCTCTCGCCGCCACTGCTTCTCGATCCGAAATGGTTCGGCCCGCATGTCGCCTATACGATGGCCAAATATGGCATGAGTCTGTGCACACTCGGAACGGCCGAGGAATTTCGCAACGATGGCATCGCAGTCAATTCGCTCTGGCCGCGTACCCTGATCGCGACGGAAGCGCTCAACATGATTCCGGGCGTGAGCACCGACAATGCACGCAAGCCCGAGATTGTCGCCGACGCGGCACACGCCATCCTGACCACACCCAACTGCGAGCAGACCGGCGGCTTCCTCATCGACGACGATGTGCTGCGTGCCCACGGCATCACAGATTTTGATCACTATTCGATTTCGCCCGGACACCCGTTGTTGCCGGATTTGTTTCTCGATTGATCATGGCGCAATTCAGGGCGCTGGATTAGCATCAACGATCATTTCGGGAGGAATCCATGTTCAAGTTCGCGCGCCTAGCTGTGTTCGCCGTTGTTTCAATGACTTGTGTGGGCTCGGCTTTCGCCGCCGATCTGCTCAAACATGATGGATTCGAGACTTGCTGGGGTACGGCGAAAACAAAGCCGCAGTTTCTTGAAGCCATCCGTACGAGCATCGATGGCACGACTGCGTGTATTCCTCCGAGATCTGGAACCCAGACAGGCGTTGGCTACACTATCTGCCAGACATCCAATGGATGCGGCGTCGGCGTTGATGGATGTGGCGTGACAATGCAGGCAAGTACGTTCTCGGGCAACTTCACGACGGGCGCCTTTGCCGCGTCCGGCAGCGCCAGCAACATCGCGATTCCTGTGACAACGACGGCTCTCGGCAACTGCACGATTAATCTCACGGGCATTGGTCTCGATTATTCACTCGACTATCTGATGCAGACAGATGGAGCCGATGGCGTCTACAGCGCTGACCTGATGCCTCCGGGCGTGACGATCACCAACTACGCTACCAGCAACAACTGCAATCCGTTGTTGGCCGGTGTCATTGCAAGTTATGTTCCGCAAGCAATAGCTTCTGCCGAGGCGAATGCCGCATCGACCATCGAGCCCGGTCTGCGTGCGGATACGCTGGCGCAGTCGGTGTGCCCTCTGTCGGCACCTTGACTCAAATTCGATCCCGCGATTGGCCCGGCAATTCCAGGCATGAACGAAACCTCCGCCCTGATTGCCACAGCACAGGAATCCCTGCTGCCGATCTATCGTCAGCGGGAATTGATCCTCGATCGCGGCAAGGGCTCGCGCGTTTGGGATCTTGAGGGCAAGGAGTACGTCGATTTCGCCGCTGGAATCGCCGTCAACGCGCTTGGTCATGGCGATGCGGAAATCCTGGCTGCATTAAATCGACAGGCGGCGAAGCTGTGGCATACCAGCAACGTGTTCTATTCCGAGCCGCCGATTCGCCTTGCCGAAGAACTCGTTGCGGCAAGCGGTTTCGCCGCGCGTGCTTACTTGTGCAATTCGGGAACCGAGGCAAACGAAGCGGCAATAAAGTTGGTGCGCAAGCATGCCGCAGAGCGAGGGCGTACCGCCGATCAGCGTGTGATCCTGAGTTTCTCTGGTTCCTTCCACGGACGCACATTGGCCGCGGTCACCGCCACCGCGCAACCGAAATACCATCAGGGCTACGAGCCTTTGCCCGCTGGATTTCGCTATTCGGCGTTCAACGACATCGATGCACTTGATCAGGTGTTGAGCGATGACGTTGCGGGCGTTCTGGTCGAGCCGATCCAGGGTGAAGGCGGTGTCGTTCCGGCAACGTCAGAGTTCCTGCGTGCGCTACGTGCACGTTGTGACGCGAATGGCGCCTTGCTGGTGTTCGACGAGATCCAGTCTGGCATGGGACGAAGTGGCAAACTCTGGGCGCATCAGCATGCAGGCGTGAAGCCGGATGTCATGACTCTCGCCAAGGCGCTCGGTTGCGGGTTTCCGATTGGCGCGATGTTGGTTGGTCCACGTGCCGCACAGACCATGCAGTTCGGTGCGCATGGAACAACATTTGGCGGCAATCCATTGGCCGCGGCCGTCGCACGCGTAGCCCTGCGTCGGCTCGCATCATCGGCGATCGCCGCCAATGTGGAGCAGCGCTCGCTTCAATTGCGCGAAGGACTGGAAAGTATCGGAAATGATCTTGGCGTTTTTACCCAGATCCGAGGGCGTGGGCTCATGCTCGGCGCCGTGCTTGCACCCGATTGGAGTGCGCGCGGTGGCGAAATTCTTGATGCGTCCGCGCGCGAGGGGCTGCTCTTGCTGCAGGCAGGGCCGGATGTGCTGCGTTTCGTTCCGGCCTTGAATATCGAAAGCGTCGATATTTTGCAGGGTATGCAGCGGCTGCGCGCTGCGATTCTGGCGCTATCGGGCTGATCGAAACTCAGCGGTCCCGAATCCTTCCCGTCAATTACTCCAGTGCCTGAGCGAGATCCGCGATCAGATCATCCTGGTGCTCAAGGCCGATAGAAAGGCGCAAAAGATTTTCAGGCGATACCGGCCTTGGTCCCTCGACCGAAGCGCGATGTTCAATCAACGATTCGCATCCGCCC
Source organism: Lysobacterales bacterium (assembly GCA_038234445.1). Lineage (GTDB taxonomy): Bacteria > Pseudomonadota > Gammaproteobacteria > Xanthomonadales > Rhodanobacteraceae > Dokdonella. The sequence continues at coordinate 3,770 of JBBQTY010000096.1, read as the reverse complement.
AACGAAGTTGCATTGGTGAATACCTTCAATCGACCTGCCATTGCAATCGCCGCGTTTCGTCCTTCGCGCAATTCGATACTCAGCATGCCGCCGAAATCGCTCATCTGACGCTTCGCAACCTCGTGACCTGGATGGCTGGCCAAACCCGGATAGTTCACGCGCTCTATGGCCGGATGCTGCACTAGAAATTCGGCGACTGCGCGTGCATTCGCGCAGTGCATCGCCATGCGCGCGGGCAGCGAGCGGAAGCCACGCAAGGTGAGCCAGGCGCTGAAAGGAGCGAGGGTCGCGCCCGTGATATGCAGGCGATGGGCAATGCGCTCTCGCCATTCGTCGGCGTGCTTGAAAACCAATGCACCGCCGAGAACGTCGCTGTGACCGCCGAAGTACTTCGTGGTCGAATGCATGACGATGTCCGCGCCGAGCTCCAGTGGACGCTGCAAGACCGGCGACGCGAACGTGTTGTCACACACCAGCAAGGCATTGTTCGCATGTGAAATTTCAGCCAATGCCTGTAGATCGCTGATCGTCATGCGCGGATTCGACGGTGTCTCCGCCCAGACAAGATCGATGCCTTCGCGACTCGCGTTTCGTACGGCATCGAGGTCGGCCATGTCGACCCTGCTCACTCGAACGCCGCGTTGCGGAAGAAACTCCGCGCCGAGCACGCGCAATCCGGTATAGCAGTCATCCGGAATCAGGATATGTGCGCCGCTCTGCAGTGATTCGAGCAGACAACTGATTGCAGCCATGCCCGATGCAAAAGTCATGGTGCAGGCTCCACCTTCGAGCGCGGCAAGTGCGGCGCACAAACGATCGTTGGTCGGATTGCCCTCGCGCTGGTACTCGTAGCCAGCAATGCGTTCGGCGGCCGGACCATGGCGAAACGTCGTGGCAAGGTGGATCGGCGGTGATACCGCTCCAGTCGCCGCATCGCTCTCGCCACCGGCGTGCACGGCAAGGGTTTCGAGACGCATTTTCAAATCTCCTGAACGGTGCATGGCGGGCAATTCGACGGAACGTTGAATGTGATTGTTGCTTGTTCTTCTACGTCGCCAATGCCTTGAAGGCATCGCGCGCAACACGAAGCGTGTCTGCAATGATCTGCTCATCATGTGCCATCGACATGAAGCCGGCTTCGTAAGCGGACGGCGCGAGATACACGCCGCCATCAAGCATCGCCTTGAAGAATCGATTGAACCTCGGTACGTCGCATGCCGTTGCCTGTGCGTAGCTTTCAACCTTTTCAGCGGTGAAGAACAGGCCGAACATGCCGCCCACGCGATTCGTGCTGAATGGAATTCCCTCGCCATCGGCCAACGCTTGCAGGCCGTCGACGAGCAGTTGTGTCCGCCGCGAGAGTTCCTTGTGGAAACCAGGCGCCTGGACCTGCTCAAGCATGGCCAGGCCCGCGGCCATCGCGACCGGATTGCCGCTCAAGGTTCCAGCTTGGTAAATCGGACCCGCCGGGGCGATCTGGTTCATGATTTCGCGTCGACCCCCATAAGCGCCAACCGGCATGCCGCCGCCGATGATCTTGCCGAGTGTGGTCAGATCCGGGGTGATGCCGTAGTGCTGTTGCGCGCCGCCGAGCGCGATGCGGAAACCAGTCATAACCTCGTCGAAGATCAACAACACTCCGTGCTTTGTGCACAAATCGCGAAGATGTTGCAGATAACCGTCGCGCGGAGGAACGCAGTTCATGTTGCCGGGTACGGGTTCGACAATCAGGCCTGCCACTTCGCTGCCGATCTCGTCGAACATTCGCGTCGCTGCTTCAAAATCATTGAATGGAAGCGTCATGGTCAGATCGGCGAGCGCTGCCGGTACTCCGGGGGAGGTCGGCGTGCCAAAGGTCAGCGCCCCCGAGCCTGCCTTGACCAAAAATGCGTCCGCATGGCCGTGATAGCAACCTTCAAACTTGATGATGCGAGAGCGGCCAGTGAAGCCACGGGCCAGTCGAATCGCAGACATGGTCGCTTCGGTGCCCGAGTTGACCATGCGCGAGACTTCGATCGATGGCACCAGTTTGCTGATTGTCTCGGCCATGGTGATCTCGGCCGGGCAGGGCGTTCCGAAAGACAGTCCGTTCTGGATCGCCTTTTCAACGGCTGTGCGAACGGCGGGATGATTGTGTCCGACAATCATCGGCCCCCACGAGCCGATATAGTCGATATAGCGTTTTCCTTCGACGTCCCAAAGATAGGGGCCATCGGCTCGTTGCGTGAAGAACGGCTCGCCGCCGACCGACTTGAATGCACGAACCGGCGAATTGACACCGCCCGGCATCAGCATCTGGGCGCGCTGGAACATTTCGTGGTTTGAACTCATGGGGCTCTCGATCAGATCAGGAAAAAAGTTGGCTGAATTGTCGCGCGGCAGCTTGAATGTCCGTCGCACCAAACAGCGATGAAATCACCGCCACGCAATCGGCGCCTGCGGCGATCAGTGCAGGTGCATTGTCCGGGGTGATGCCGCCAATGGCCACCACCGGAACACCCAGCGATTTCGCTTCGAGCAGAGTTGCCAGCCGAGCATGAGGTGCATTGGGCTTGGTCGACGATGGGTGGAAAGCGCCAAATGAGACATAACTGGCACCCTCGTCAACCGCGCGACGTGCGCGATCGACCGAGTCGAAGCAGGAGACGCCAATCACAGCGTCATTGCCCAAGCGGATTCGGGCCGACGCGACGTTTGCCTCACCACCGAGATGAATGCCGGCAGCGCCGCAGCGAAGTGCCAGTTCGATGTCCTCATTGATGATTAGCGACACATCATGCATCGCGCAAAGTCGGGCCAGATTGGCCGCTTCGACCTCCCTTCGGGCGTGTTCCATGGTCTTGTCGCGGTACTGGATGACGCACGCACCACCTGCCAACGCCGCGCTTACCGTTTCGCAAAGATCGTCCCGTGGGCCGTTGGTAATGGCATAGAGCCCTCTTGGATTGAACATCGTGCTGCCTTCCTTCGACTTTGCGCCGCTTGCGCAAGCTGACACAATGACAGGCGCAGCGCCCCGTGGCGCATTCACTTTATACAGAGCGACCATGACCCAGGCCGATACTCCTTTTCGCACCTTCATGTGTGTTGTTTGCGGATTTCTCTACAGCGAGGCAGATGGCTGGCCAGATGACGGCATTGAGCCGCGCACGCGCTGGGACGATGTTCCAGAAACCTGGACCTGCCCCGATTGCGGCGTGACCAAGGCTGATTTCGAAATGATCGAGGTTTGATCACAACGGTTGTCAGCGACGCTGGTTGCCTTCACTGCGCCATATATCCTCTGAGTTTTGACTCAAGTAATCGCGGATTGAGCCGCTCCACCTGATTGACTGAGGTCCAGTCAACAAACGCCAACATGGCGAAGGTGGTGGATATGCGAGTCTTTGTTCCGGTGGAAGACGCCCCTTCCAGTGCCAGTATCCCAATGTTGGTGCCCTATCGTTGCGGTCTTGCCTGCGAGCACGGTCTGCGCGAGGCTGTCCAATCCTCTCGGTCACGCAACATCGGTTCGAATGCTGAAAGCGACGACCAAGCGCCTCGCGTCAACCAGCTTACGGACGCTTGAAGCCATTCAATCAAAAGGTTAGCGATCAATCCACCGATCCGCTGAAAATTAATTGCAATAACCCCTTTCACAAACGAAACGCCTCGGTTAGGATGCGCGCCCCGTGGCGAGAGGCTGAGCAATTGGCAGGCGTTGCGGGGTGATCGAGAGGATGTTGCGGGGCGTCAAAATAGTTACGCCGAGGTGTTGACGGTCGTAAAAT
>JBBQTY010000095.1:0-15537 GCA_038234445.1 Lysobacterales bacterium | reverse complement strand
CCAGGCTATTGGCCACATTGCTCATGCGAATAGCGAGTACAAGCATCCGTTCATGGTTGAGCGCAGCGAGATCAAGCGCGTTGGCTTTGTCGTTGTGTCGACCGATCGCGGGCTTTGCGGCGGACTCAACACGAACCTGTTCCGCGCCCTGCTCCCGCAAATCCGCGCCTGGCAGGACAAGGGTGTCGAAGTCGACATGGTCTGCATCGGCCAGAAGGCGACCGCCTACTTCCGTCGTCTCAAGGTCAACATGGTTGGCAGCGTCACCCACCTAGGCGAAAGGCCGCAGGTCGATCAGTTGGTCGGCGTGATCAAGGTCATGCTGGATGCCTATACCGAGGGCAAGATCGATCGCCTGGCACTGGTCTACAACGATTTCGTCAACACGATGACGCAGAAGGCGACCATCGACCAACTGTTGCCGCTACCTGCGTCGGACGACCTGACCAGCGTGCACGCCTGGGATTACATCTATGAGCCCGACGCCGCGACTGTTCTGGACCATGTGTTGACGCGTTACGTCGAGTCGCTGGTTTATCAGGCAACGCTTGAGAATCTTGCGAGCGAACATGCCGCGCGCATGGTGGCCATGAAGAGCGCGTCAGACAACGCGACCAAGGCCATCGGCACACTTACATTGATCTACAACAAAGCGCGTCAGGCTGCGATCACCCAGGAAATCTCGGAAATCGTCGGCGGCGCAGCGGCAGTCTAGTGAAGCCGGGATTGGGGATTCGGGATTAGGGATTCGTCAGAGCGAAAAACATCCACGCTTTTGCGAATCCCGAATCCCGAATCTCGAATCCCACTACCAAATAGTCAAGCAGTTACCGGAGTCACCACCATGAACCAAGGCAAAGTCGTACAAATCATCGGCGCCGTCGTCGACGTCGAATTCCCGCGCGATTCCGTGCCGAAGGTCTATGACGCGCTGACCATCGATGGCATGGCGATCACACTTGAGGTCCAGCAGCAGCTCGGTGACGGCGTCGTGCGCACGATCGCGCTCGGTTCGACCGACGGCCTCAAGCGTGGCCTTGTCACCAACAACACCGGCGAAGGCATCAAGGTGCCAGTCGGCATGGAGACACTTGGCCGCATCATGGACGTGCTCGGCAATCCGATTGATGAAGCCGGCCCGATCGGCGAGAAGGAGCGCTGGGTCATCCACCGCGATGCACCGGCCTATGACGACCAGGCTTCGAGCAACGATCTGCTTGAAACCGGCATCAAGGTCATCGACCTGGTCTGCCCGTTCGCCAAGGGCGGCAAGGTCGGTCTGTTCGGCGGTGCCGGCGTCGGCAAGACCGTCAACATGCTTGAGCTGATCAACAACATCGCCACCCAGCACGCCGGTCTCTCGGTGTTCGCCGGCGTCGGTGAGCGTACCCGCGAAGGCAACGATTTCTATCACGAGATGATTGAAGCCGGCGTCGTCAAGCTCGACGACATCCAGCAGTCGAAAGTGGCGATGGTCTACGGCCAGATGAACGAGCCACCGGGCAACCGCCTGCGCGTCGCGTTGACCGGTCTGACCATGGCAGAGTACTTCCGCGATGACATCGATCCGACCACCGGCAAGGGTCGCGACATCCTGTTCTTCGTCGACAACATCTACCGCTACACGCTGGCCGGAACCGAAGTCTCGGCCCTGCTCGGCCGTATGCCGTCCGCCGTCGGTTATCAGCCGACCTTGGCTGACGAAATGGGCCGCTTGCAGGAGCGCATCACTTCGACCAAGACCGGCTCGATTACCTCGATCCAGGCCGTCTACGTCCCGGCCGATGACTACACCGATCCGTCGCCGGCCACCACGTTCGCCCATCTGGATTCGACTGTTGCGCTCTCGCGCGACATCGCCAGCCTCGGCATCTATCCAGCCGTCGATCCACTGGCTTCGACCAGCCGCCAGCTCGATCCGCTGGTCATCGGCAACGAACACTACGACACCGCACGTCGCGTCCAGGGCACCCTGCAACGCTACAAGGAACTCAAGGACATCATTGCGATTCTCGGCATGGACGAGCTCAGCGAGGATGACCGCAACACGGTCTACCGCGCGCGCAAGATCGAGAAGTTCTTCTCGCAGCCGTTCACGGTCGCCCAGGTGTTCACCGGCGCGCCAGGCAAGTACGTCACGCTGAAGGAAACCATCCGCGGCTTCAAGATGATCTGCGACGGTGAGTGCGACGCACTGCCGGAACAGGCCTTCTACATGGTCGGCGGCATCGACGAAGCCTTCGCGAAAGCCGAGGCGATGGCGAAGAAGGCCGCCTGAAGGCGTCCTTGGGATTCGAGATGCGGGATTCGGGATGACCAGCCATTCGGCTGTTGAAAGCCGGAAACGCGGTGATCCCGCCAACTTGCCGATACCCGCTCTGACGAATCCCGAATCTCGAATCCCGGCTTCAGCCAATCCCGTCGACCGAATGAAATGAGAGAGAATCCATGAGCACCATCCGCTGCGACATCGTCAGTGCCGAGAAGGAAATTTTTCACGGCAACGTCAGCATGGTCATTGCGACCGGCGAGATGGGCGAGCTTGGTATCGCGCCGCGGCATGCGCCGCTGATCACGCGCCTGAAGCCAGGCCAGGTGCGCCTGAAGCTTGAGAATGGCGACGAGCAGTTCTTCTATGTTTCGGGCGGGATTCTGGAAGTGCAGCCGCAGGTGGTCACCATTCTGGCTGACACCGCCGAACGTGCAGCGGACCTCGACGAGGCAGCCGCGCGCAAGGCAAAGGACGAAGCCGAGCGTGCACTGGCGAATCGAACCGATGCAATCGAAATCGCCGATGCGCAGAATCAGCTTGCCCAGGCGATGGCGCAGTTGCAGGCGCTCGAACATCTGCGTCGCAACCTCAAGCACTAATCAGTCGTCCTACACGATCAGGCGGACCTTTCGCGCATTGCCTGTCAACGAAATGGTCTGCGCTGCGCCAAAGCCGACAGCTTCAACACCGCTGCGTACTGCTGACCGTGATCGGCCAAGATCCTCTCGGAACGACTGATCAATCCGCTTCGCCCGACCGCCTTGATTTGCCCGGCACGTGGATCTGCATGATGAACTCGATGTTGTCGGACATGCGCCGACGAAACTCGGGGGTCATCGCAGCGGAATCTGACTCAGCCGTCTCCAACTTCCCTGCCGCTGCCAGTTCGGTAGCCAATTTGGAGAAACTGGCCGTAACCGAGACGGCAGGCGCGGCGAAAATATCCGCGCGATTGGCAACGCCTTCGGTGGTTGTGCGCGAGTAAAACGGTACGAAGACCGAGCCTGAGCTCGCCAGCCCCTGATAGTCGCCGATGAAATAGCCCAAGCCGGTACCCCAACTCGCTTGCGGTGCCTTGGACAGATCAAACGGCCCTGCTACCTGGGTCTCCTGCCAGTTCACTGCATCAGTCGATCGCGCAAGCCATAGATCGGTGAACAGCGTGTTCGAATCACTCGTGTTCGGACGCAAATCGTAATAAGTAATGCCGACAATCCCGTCGGCACGCACGTTCAATGACGGAATAAAGGCCGCGACCGCAGAATTGCTGTTGACCCGCGCAGGTGTCGACCAGGTCAATCCGCCATCATCGGAATGCGCGGCGACGATGCCATCGTGCATGCCATTGGTGAATCGGGAATCCTGCCAGGCGGCGACCAAGGTCCCATCCGGACCTACCGCGACCGTCGGAACCAAGCCGCCATCGCGCACTCGCACGTTCGTTTCCGGATCAACCGTTCCGACGGTGAGCTGACTGGAGACTCGAATGGGCGCGGACCAAGTCACCCCCTTGTCCTCCGATCGGATCAGATCCAGATAGGCCAATGTCGATCCGTTGGCGGCCGCATCGATATGGGAATACACGTCAACAAGGACACCATTCGGCAGCACGACAATGATGTTGCCAAGAGACTGGCTGTTGAAGCCGGGATCATAAATCGGTCGCGCCGCTTCCCAGCTCATTCCGCCATCGGTACTGCGTGCAAACCAGGTCGGTCCGAAATTGGCGACCGAAACGCGATCCCAGACCGCGTAGACGAGCCGCGAATCGGTGGGATCGGCGGTAATCGATTCCTTGTCGTGAAAGACGTCGCCACCTTCGCGCACGATGGTAGTCGGCGCACTCCAGCTGGTTCCGTTGTTGGTGGAACGGCTGACCAGCACCGAACTGATCGAGCCGGGCGTCAGCGATGCGCCATTGAATGCAATCGCACTTACATAGGCGGTCCCATCGGGAGAAACAGCGACCCAGGGATCGCTGCTGCGTTCGTAGTCGCCGCCGTTTCCAGCATTTCCACCGGCGCATCGGGAGAACGACGGGAAGCTGCGGCTCCAGCTATGGCCGCCGTCACTGGAAACGCCTACGCCAAGTCCGCGAGCCCCACCACTGGTCCATCGATCCTGCTGCCATGCACCAACGTACCTTTGTGGATTACCGGGATCGACTGCAAAATGGGGCTCCACTTCGCTGTTGACGAAGACTGTCCCAGACAGGGCAATACCTTCGCAGTTGGTTGTGAAAGGCGATGTCGAGGACGCGCGGTATTCAGGGTCAAGGTTCGCCACGGGAGGTGGCGGCGGCGGTGGTGGCGGTGGTGGCGGTGGTGGAACCGTTGACGGCGTCGAATTTGAACTTCCGCCACCACACGCACCGATCGCTAGAATCACTGCCAAGGAGAGGATCTGGAACGCGCTCCAAGTGACTTCACGCATGACGTCTCCTCGTTGATGAGCCTCACCAAGGCATGGCTCAATCTGCCCCTCAAGCAACAAAGAGTCAATACGAAACGCTACGTAGCAACACAAAAAAGCAGCCCATTCAAAAAATCGTCGAGCGCCGACCTGTTGAGACCGTCCACGGCCTAGCCGTTCCGAGATTGTTTGAAGCCTCCGCCAACCACCGATTGAATCAGGTAAAAGGACTGACGCCGATCCAATGCGCATGGGCCCAGAACGCGAATGCCGCCCATCCCGCTACACCGGCAATGATTACTACCAAATCGCCAGTCCAAGTTCCCGCTGGGTACTCGACAGCTTCGCGCCGATCGCGACCCCGCGAAACTATAAACAACGCAATCGCCCAGCACAGGAAGGCGCCGAACAAGATGACGTCATGCAGAAAACCGATCGCGAGTAGATGACCCAATGCCCATACCTTGATCCCAGCCAGCATCGGATGCCCGATCTTTGCCTTGATGTGATTGCGCGGCACATATGCTGCCGCGACCAACACGAACGCAAGCAAGGTGAACAGCGCATTCGCGTGGCGCAAGGAGCGCGGCGGCAGATAGAGAAGAACAGGGTGTTGGCGGGCAAGACCGAAACCCCAAATGATCAGTACAAAGCCAAAGATCGATGCCACGGCACACAGACCTTTCCAGCCATTCGGACCGAGCCTTGCCAGTGCGCGGGAGCGAAAATCGCCTGCGAAGATTCGTACAGAATGCATGCCAAGGAAGATCATCAAACCGATTATCAGCACGGTCATTGCAGGTACTCCGGAATATGGGCTAGCCCAAGGGTCGCGTAATCCAACGCCGCATATCGCGGAACAATCGACCTGGTCGACTCAGCCGCGTGCCTCAGTGTCATCGTGGGGAGTCCTTGTAATCCTGAATATTGCAAGACCCATCCTCCTCGCGATGACTATCAATGCGTTCCCGCAGTGCCCGAACTCTCTGCGGCTCGATGCGGCCAAGATCGATTTCGCCGGTTGATTCCGACAATTGCATCGCATGTTCGGCGCACGGCCAGTTGGCAAGCATCGCGTGCGCTTCGGCGAGTTCGAAATAAGGCAAGTAATCAAGAAACCACATGCCATAGGTTCGCTTGCGTGCCCGCGGCTCGGGGCGGAGGTCGATCGACTGGTTCAACTGGATCACGGCTTGATTTGCGTCGCCGGCATCGAGCAGAGCCCTGCCGTATTCAAAATGGAAGTACCAAGGCAGCACGTTGTTGCTGGTGTCACTTTGCAGTCCGCACTGAACCAGGACCTTGCGCCGCAAGGCGTCGATAGCATCAGGCGCCAGACTCGTCGATTGATAGTTGCGGTCCTGCTCATCGCCGCGATCCGCCAGAGCGCATCCGAATGCAGCAAGCGGACTGGTCAGGACGAGGACAATCGCCAAGGTGACCAGGGATTTCACAAGTGCACCCATGACAAACCTCCAGAACCTGTTGTAGTCAGTTATCAAGCACGCGCCGTCAGGACTATACTCCCCCGCAGCGTGCTGGGGACTTGCAAGGATTCGCCGTGGATATCGCGTTTCTTGAACAAAAAATCGAGTATCCATCTCGTGGTGAGCACGCCTGCAGTTGCAGGCATCCTCCGTGTTCGCAAGGCGTGCGGATTCGGAACCCGATTCGTCAAAGCTGGCGGCGCTTCATCAGCTGGAAGCTTTTGCTTCCGATCGCGCGCGCGCAATAGAACCGCGAATTTCGTTTACTTTTGTCTGGTCTACACTTGGAGAACAACAGGCCTGCACTAAAGAGCTTGGTAGCCGTGTGCCTGATCGGCGGAGCCTCATGGACGCCCATGACTCACGTCCAAGCTCCGGTCCGCGCGACCTGCGCGGATTTCGTTCTGGCTATCAACAATCTGGATACCTGCGGCATGTCGCGGCAACTCAAGGCAACAGCAGGCCGATCGACTCACTCGGCAAGAAATATTCCGTGCATTTCGGCACGGAAAAGATATTCCTCTTCGACAAGCAGATGATGGGAATGAGACTGTTGTCAATTCGCGCGGGCGGATTCACGGATCCGGATCACGACAGTTATGCCAATCTCAAAACCGGCGATACCCATTACACATTCGACCTTGGCACGGTTGTCGCCGAGCATTTGCAGCTCGATCTCGGTGCCGAGTGGTCCAATCGCGTCAACGCGGCAGTCATGTCGTGCGTTTATCATTTCTAGTCGCTTGGCGACGTTCCACTGAAAGGATTGTGATTCCTGCGCATGCGGTATCGCCGCTGCGCTGGATCACGCATTGGCTACGGCAAATCCTTCGATTCGGCGTCGCCACCCCACTCCATCTGCTCAGCCGTTGGCACAGTGATTTGCGGCTGGTTTGCGGTCTGCAGCGCAGCGTTCAGCGCGACCAGTCTGTCGTCCCGCAGGTGCTTCCAGAGTTCAAGTGATCGACCCAGTTTTGCACGGTAGTCAACGAGTAGCGTCTGCTGCTGCGACGTAGGCACGCGATCCGCACCTTCGGTGTCAGTGGCCAGAGACAAGAGCACCTCACCGATTTTCGCCAGCGACGGAGCTTCGTGGCCCTTGTCCTTGCGCAAAGGTTCCATGGCCTGCTCGAAATCCTCGATCATCGATACCAGCTGCTTTTGCATGGGAGCTGATTTGGCTGCTTTCAGCAATCCGATTTGTTTTTCGATGGCTTCCTGTTCGCCGTGTGCCTGCCAGGCGCGCTCAAGTTCTTGCGTCGTGGCGCTCCAGAAAGTGAGCGTCCGGGCAAGGTCTTCAATCGATGTCGAAACGCGCGGATCCGCGACGATCCGCAACGGTTGCTTCAGCGTCTTTCCGTCTACGCTGAGCGCCACTTCGTAATCGCCCGGCAGCGCAAGCGCGCCCTCAGGAACCAGCGGTGTTGATCGCCCCAGCACGGCGGCGATGGAATAGTCGTACTGGATCGCCTTCGGCCGGGCCATGCGAAGATTCCAGACAAAACGATGCGCACCCGCGTCCGTGCCGGGCAGCGCGCGCGGTTGCAGCCAGACGTTCGAGAAATACGGCTTCGCATTCGGCTCGGGCGTCTTGTCGTCGCTGGCAAAGCGGCGCAAGAGACGACGGCTGGAATCGCGAATCTCGATCGTCACCTGATGCGTACCTTTAGGCAGCGCGTAATCAATGATCGCGCCGTTCGGCGGATTGGTTCCCAGAGCGGTCTCGGCAGGCGGTGGCGTGTCTTTGTTCTGGTCCGGGCGCACGCGGTAGGCCGGCGCAGGCGCAAACAGACGCGCCTCGTTCAGCGATTTGCCTGGATCAATTTGGCGCAATGGACTCAAGTCATCGAGCACCCAGATTGCGCGCCCCTGGGTCGCCGCGATCAAGTCATTGCCATGCACGAGCAAGTCGTTAACCAACGCAACCGGCAAGCCATTCTGCAACGATTGCCAGTTGCCCCCATCGTCGAATGAAACGAAAACGCCGTTGTCTGTACCTGCATACAGCAGCCCTCGCTTGACCGGATCGGCGCGCACGACGCTGACATAGCGTCCGCCTGGAAGCCCATTGTTGATGGTCTCCCAATGCTTTCCGTAGTCATGTGTGCGCATGATCCATGGCTTGAAATCATCCTGCCGATGGTTATCGATCGCCGCGTAGGCCGTTCCAGCATCGATCGCGGAAACATCAAGGGAGCTGATCTTGGCCCAGTCGGGTAGCTTCGCGGGCGTGATTTCGTTCCAGCTCGTTCCGCCATCCCGGGTCAGTTGCACGCGACCGTTGTCGGTGCCGATCCAGACCTCATTGTTGTCATGCGGCGAAGGCGTAATCGCATAGATCACCCCGAACCCACAAGCCGATGCATGCTTGATCGGCACGTCGCCGTCGCATGCTTTTGGCGAGTCCGTGGCTCCGGTCAGATCCGGGCTGATGATCTGCCAGCTCTGGCCACGATCCAGTGAACGGAACAATAGCTGGGAGCCGGAATAGAGTGCGTACGGCGGCTGCGCCGAAAAGGCAATCGGCGTAAACCAGGTATAGCGGTATTTGACATCGCTACCGCGCGCACCATAGGTCGAGACCGGCCACGGAGAAACATTCTGTACTTCTCCGGTTGTCGCGTTCCAGCGGGAAATCTTTCCACCGAGCCCGGAGCCAAAGACAATGTTTGAATCTTCCGGATCCGGAATGTCGAAATCGCGCTCATCGCCACCGACCGGATGCCAATCGCGAAAGCTGATCGCTCCATAGTCACTGCGACTGGCAATCCCGACCGTGCCGGAATCCTGTTGTCCCGAGTAGATCCAGTACGGAAATCGGTTGTCGGTGGCCAGATGATAGAACTGACCCGTCGGTTGGTTGTACCAGTCGCTCCAGGTCTTGCCGCCGTTGACGCTGACTACGGTGCCCTGATCGCCAGCAGTGACCATGCGCTCGGGGTGTTTCGGATTGATCCAGATGTGGTGATAGTCGTCGCCGCCGGGCGCGCCCTTGATGATCGTGAAGGTTTTCCCCGCATCAACCGATTTATGGATCGACTGGCCGACCGTATAGAGCGTGTCGGGATCATCCGGCGCAACGGCCAAGCGACTTTCATACCAGCTCGATACCGCGCTGGCATCGTTGACTCGCTGCCAGTGTGCGCCGCCGTCATCGGATCGATAGAGGCCAGAGTGTTCTGACGAATCAATTGAGGCGTAAATGCGCGTCGCGCCATTGCCGAGATGAGTGACGCCCAGGCCGATGCGTCCAAGTTTTCCGCTCGGCCAGCCTTCACCGCCAAGTCGAGTCCAGGTCTGGCCCGAATCGGAGGAATGCCAGATCGCACTGCCCTGACCCTCGATCGGCGTGAAGTAACTCAGCCATGGCCAATTACGCGCAGTCCATGAGGCGGCATAGACACTGCTTGGCTGTGCCGGATCGATCGCCAGATCAACCACGCCGGACTGCTCATCTACGAACAGGGTCTTCTTCCACGACTTTCCGCCATCGGTACTGCGGAATACGCCGCGCTCGGCGCTCGGACCGAACCAATGACCAAGCGCGCCGACCAAGACGACATCGGGATTGGTTTGATCAACGAGAATCGCGCCGATATGTTTGGTGTCGCGCAAACCAGCGCTTTGCCAGTGCTCGCCAGCGTCCGTTGATTTATACATTCCATTGCCGGGCTGGATGTCGTAGCGCGGCTCCGGATGACCGGTACCGGCATAGATCACCTTTGGATTTGATTGAGCGATCGCAATCGCGCCGATGGCTGAATCATCGAGACCATTGGATTTCGGTTGCCAGGTCGCGCCGGCATCCGTGGTCTTCCAGACGCCGCCACCTGCAGCTCCGAAAAAGAACGTATCGATCTGATCCGGCACACCTGCCGCCATCGTTCCCCAGCCACCTCGGAACGGGCCAAGCAGTCGCCATTGGAGGCCGCTTATCTGCGAGGGATCAATGGATTGTGCGAATGCCATGGGCGCGATCGAAAGCGCCAAGAGAGTCAGGACGACAAATTTTTTAAACCAGCAATGCCAGCGCAGCGGCATGGGCAGACTCCTCGAAATATCGTCACGGTTTCGTGACGATACTCCGATGCAGAGCCGGCTGGGTTCCGAAAGTCGAAGCAGCAACCAGCCGTTCGCTCAGTGAATTGCGTCAGGATTCGGTGGCAGGGGCATCAAGCGCGCGCTGTGTATCTTCCATTTCGTACTGTTTGATTCGCGCAGCTTTTCTGCGTTGCTCAAGTTCGCGAACAGTCTTGCATTCGGTCATCGGTATGTGTGATCCGGTCGGTGGACTGTGCGTGCACACCACTCGGTCATCGGCATTCTTGGTCAGGATTCCGTTGACTTCCTCCTGGATGCTGAATAGACGCGTCTTGTCTTCCTGTGACATCGCATCGACCGAACCAGAAACATTCAGCATCGCAGCCATTTGATCGAGGGAATGATTGACGACTTGGCGGTTACGCGAGTTGAGAAACTCATAGCGCTTACCCGGCTCCATCTCCTGCTGGATCGCCGTGACCAGTAAATCAAATTTTTCCGGGGTGTCGGCAACGACAGCCTTCTTGTCCGGCTGCTTTGCCGCAACCAAGGATGAGACAACAAGAAAAAATCCTACAAAAAGCAATAGAACTCTGGACATGACGATCTCCTCGGACGTGAACTTGCACAACCCGGAGGCGGGCTGCGTAGCAGAAACGCGCCTGACGAGCTTCGCGTAAACGAAGCCGGAGGCACGATCTACGAAGATCATCGTAGATCGTGCCTCCGGCTGTGTCAATCGTTCTTTCGAGATCTAACCAACCCTGAAAATCTAGTTTCCGGGACCCGATCCAATCCGACCGTTGGTCATGTTCTGCATATCGCGCCGCGAATCGCTACGATCTTTTGCGATCTGGCGATAGGTCTTGCAGGTTCTGACCGGAAGGTGCGAGCCAACCGGCGCGACATCCTGACAGACCAGCCGGTCATCGGAATTTTTTGCGAGCAGTCCGTTTACTTTCTCCTGTTCGTTGAACAGCCTGTCCTTGTCTTGTTCCGACATTGCTTCAACGGAACCGCTGCTCGTCAACATCGCGGACATCTTCTGAAACGACAAATCGACCGCGTCGCGGTCCCGTCCGCTGATGAACTCGTAGCGTCCACCGTCAACCATTTGACTGCGAATTTTCTCGACGAGGATCTCGAACTTCGGTGCCGTATCAGCAACAACCACCTTTTCGATGGGCTTCTTGGCGAATGCCGGTGAAGCCATCAGCACCACGCAAACCGCGGCGAAAGAAATCTTGCGAAACATGATTGAACTCCAAGGATGTGAGGCCAGGGCAAGAGCGGATTCAAACCAGACTCCAGCGGCGGGTGCGACGAAGGGAAATTGCACCGCTCGGTTCGCTGCCGAACAGCCTCCCTTAGCTCAACTACGAAAGCCATACTACGATTATACGCGTACGATGGTTATCGTAAATATGGGCAGCATGTGCTGTCAAGCGACGAGTAGGTCCGGCGACTGGATTGAGGGCAACAGCGCAAGGCGTAACCGGGCCTTGGCGGAGGCAATCGTTGCGATCTTTCCACTGCCTTGGGCCACAACCGGCTTCAAATTTGGGAAGCGCCTGCGTGGATTCTCGCGCATCGTTGGCCCAGCCCAACACAAGAGACCTGCCTGGCCCGCCTAGTGCTCAGGGCTGCAGGTTCCGGCGCCGACGGATTGAATGTCGTGTTTGGTGACGCGGACTCGTCCTGAGATTTCGGAAGGCTGAGCGGCTGATCGCGCCATGCAGGGGTGATATGGGCACGGTGACCTGCGTTCGAGCGGTGAACCCAAGGGTACAGCGACATCGATGGCGATCACCGTCCAGAACAAACCAGCGCCGTGCTAGCAGGGATTCCAAACGGAAAATTGTGCGATACGATTCAAGGACGAAATCAGGCCTCGGTGACGAGTGCGAGGCGCCGTTCGGCAACCCCGTCAAAGTTCGGGCAATCGCGAGAAGCTTCGTTCGCGGCAAGGGGTTACGCCACGCGCACCCCGACCACGCCGCCTGGTCAAGGCGGCGTGGTGCAAGTGTGGGTCTATTGCGCTCTTGACCGCTGATTCAACTCGTCCATGTTGCGCCGAGCATTCGCCCGATTCTTCTCGATTGCGCCAAGCGTCTCGCACTTCTTGACGGGCAGATGGGATCCGACGGGCGAGACATAGGTGCAGATCAGCCGATCGTTGGCATTTTTAGCCAGTAGACCATTGACCTTTTCCTGGATATTGAAGAGCTCGATTTTCTGCTCTTCCTTCATCGCCGCGACCGAGCCCGATTTCTCCATCATCGCTGCCATGTTGTCGAGACCATCGTTGACTTCTGCTCGTGAACGACCGGCAATGAATTCAAATCGGCCTCCGGGTGCCATTTCCTGTCTTATGGCCTTGGCCAGAACCACGAATTTATCCGAGCTGTCTGCAACGACGATCCTCTCAAGCTCCTCTGCATGGACGGCATGCGACAAGGCGCTGCTGGCGATGCACACAGCCAGTCCGATAAACCATTTATTCATTTTAAAACTCCTTGTATATGTGCGGTGAACACCGGCGTTCATTTCGCCGATTTGACCTTGATTCGTAGGGGGATGGGAGAACCTTCGCCTGATCTCTAACCGACGCGAATGCGCCCAATGAGGCCTGACGGCAGGCATCGTCATGCCCCAGCCGGCAATTGTCAATTTAGTGGGCAAAACCGCGCATGTTCGCATCGCATTTTCAGAGCGATTTTCGGCTGGCTGACCATAAATCACCGCGCACCCATGTCGATCGAATTGACACATCGCATTGCCACGGCTCAGAACGCGGCGAAACTAGTCTCCCTGTTCCTCGACGCGGAATCGCACACCGATGCGGCGTTGCCGATCCACGTGCAACTCGAGCACATCCGGTCTCGAATAGTGGCCGAACGGATCGAAATTTTGACGCTCTTCGCGGACCCGCGTGTGATCGAGGTCGGCAATCAACAGAACTTCCTCATCGACGCGTGGTGCGATTACCCATTCGGCGTCGGGGCCGGCGATGCACGATCCTCCATCCGCACAGACTTGAGGCATGCGTGCACGCAACAACTCCGAGTGCGGAATGTGATCTGGAATGTCCTCGCGGCGCATCAGCGAACTGACTGAAACGGCAAAGCCACGTGATTCACGCGCGATGAATGGCGTGATCAGTTCTGTGTTGCGCCTGCTGCCAGGCCAGCTTGCGACATGCAGATCCTCGCCTTGGGCATACAGCGCCGAGCGTGCCAGCGGCATCCAGTTTTCCCAGCAATTGAGTCCGCCGAGTCGGAAGTTTCCGAACTCAAACGTCCTCAATCCGAACCCGTCGCCCGCTGACCAGACCATACGTTCTTCATGAGTGGGCATCAGCTTGCGATGCACGTTGCGGATATCGCCTTTGTCATCAACGGTGACGAGCGAGGCGAAAACACTCTGACCGCGGCTGCGATCACGTTCGATACAGCCGATCATGACCCAGATGGCGGCCTTCCTTGCCGCGTCGCAAAGTGGCTTGAGATCACCATTGCTGATGTCGACGGACTGATCGACGTAGTGGGCAAACAAGCTCTTCTGCAGCGCAGATTCGAAGCGCGCACCATCGGTGTGCTCGATCCAGAACGGGTAGCCCGGCAACACGCCCTCGCCGAACACTACCAGCGTCGCTCCGGAACGCGCCGCTTCGCCAACGCGATCGACGATTTTTGCCAGAGTCCCCGCGCGGTCGAGCCAGATCGGCGCCATTTGGGCGATGGCCACAACGCAGTGATCGCCACTCGCAGGCATGGAACGAACCTCACAAACGGGCCGTTGAGTATGGAGGAACGGCGACGGGAGTTTTCCTTGGACAATATATCGGGTATTCTCGATATATGGATATCAATGAAGCGACGTCGACCTTGTCGGCCCTGGCCCAACCAACTCGACTGCAAGCGTTTCGGCTGCTGGTCAGCCATGAGCCGGACGGCCTGCCCGCCGGGGAAGTCGCGCGCGAACTCGAGATTCCGCAGAACACCTCGTCGACCCATCTCGCGATCCTGGTCGGCGCCGGACTCGCTTGCACCGAGCGCAATGGCCGCTCGATTACCTATCGCGCCAATCTCGATCGTTTTCGCGAGTTGACCCTTTATCTGCTCAAGGACTGCTGTAGCGGCCGTGCCGAGATCTGCGCGCCACTGGTTGTTGAGTTGACGCCTTGCTGCACGGCAACTTCCGAATAGTCCCGCTTTATATATACTTTAACTTGTTGTATACTTATTGGAAATTGACATGTCCTCCCGCGTTTTCAATGTCCTGTTTCTCTGCACAGGCAATTCCGCACGATCTATTCTCGCCGAGGCTATTTTGGCAAAGGAAGGTGCAGGTCGCTTTCGCGCATTTTCTGCTGGCAGCGTGCCGAAGGGTGAGGTGAATCCGCTCGCGATCGAAACGCTCGCAAGCCTCGACTTCCCGGTTGATGGATTGCGCTCCAAAAGCTGGGATGAGTTCGAAAAACCCGATGCGCCGCCAATGGATTTTATTTTTACTGTTTGCGACAACGCGGCCGGTGAGGCTTGTCCGATCTGGCTTGGCCATCCGCAGACGGCTCATTGGGGGATCGAAGACCCCGCAGCGATCGACGGCACGCCACACGAACGCAAACTGGCGTTCGCCAGCGCGTTCCACCATCTGAAGAATCGAATCGCGACCTTCATTGCTCTCCCAGTCGAACGCCTTGATCGTACGGCTCTCAGCACACAGCTGCAGGAAATTGGTCGTCAGCCCGGAGCCACCGGAATTTCGGTCGAGGACAAATGAGCGAATCGATCGTTGATTCCGCAGAACCCTCACGTTCTCGCGCTGTTCTTGGCACGTTTGAACGTTACCTCAGCGTCTGGGTCGCGCTGTGCATCGTTGTCGGCATTGTCCTCGGGCACGTCGCGCCCGAGAGCTTTGCGCGAGTCGCGGCGATCGAGTTTGCCCACGTCAATCTGGTCGTGGCCGTTTTGGTCTGGCTGATGATCGTGCCGATGTTGCTCAAGATCGACTTCGCCGCACTGGGCACGGTGCGCCAACACTGGCGCGGCATCGGCGTGACCTTGTTCATCAACTGGGCCGTCAAGCCGTTCTCGATGGCGCTGCTCGGAACACTGTTCATCGCAGGCTTGTTCGCCCCTTGGCTACCGCCTGCAGAAATCCACTCCTATATGGCCGGCTTGATCTTGCTGGCTGCGGCGCCTTGCACTGCAATGGTCTTTGTCTGGTCGAATCTCTGCGAGGGCGAACCGCATTTCACCCTGAGCCAGGTCGCACTGAATGATCTCATCATGGTGGTTGCGTTCGCGCCGCTGGTTGCCC
>JBBQTY010000094.1:0-15847 GCA_038234445.1 Lysobacterales bacterium | reverse complement strand
TGGCGACCGGAATACCTGTGGTATCGATCGTCAGCGCATCCTCCGCAGGTCGAAGCGGAGCCACCGTGCGGGCGGCATCGCGTTCGTCGCGCGCTTGAATCTCGCGCAAAAGGGCAGCAAGGGTAACATTCAACCCCTTATCCTTCAACTGCTTATAGCGTCTTTTCGCCCGTTCCTCGGCGCTTGCCGTGAGGAATACCTTGTATGGGGCATCAGCAAAAATGACGGTCCCCATGTCGCGGCCGTCGGCAACCAGGCCGGGCGCCTTGCGAAAACCGCGTTGCATCTCGAATAGCGCTTGGCGGACTCCCGGAAACACAGCAATAGCCGAGGCCGCAGCGCCTGCGGTTTCGGTGCGTAACTCATCCGTGGCGTCGTGGCTGTTGACCATGACCCGGGTTTCGCTACCGTCCTTCGGATCTCGAAAGCGGATCTTCGTTGTCTCCGCGCAGCGCGTGACCGCCTCGGCGTCGGACAGGTCAAGGCCCGCAGCGCCCGCAGCGTAACCAACCGCGCGATACAACGCACCTGAATCGAGCAGATGCCAACCCAATTGATCGGCGACGAGTTGACTGATCGTTCCCTTGCCGGAGCCGGAGGGGCCATCAATGGTCAGAACGGGGGGTGACTTTTCTGTCATGCGGGTATTCGGTGCTGAATCAGGGCGTGATTGTAACGGTGACGTGCGTCGATGCGTTGATGGGCGCGCCGAATCGTGCGATTCAAACCGTTTCGATGGCGAATCCACAACCATTGGCGATCTCGATGAACCCCGGAAACGACGTGGCGACATTGGCGCAGTCATCGATCATCACCCTACCCTCACAAATCAGGCCAGCCACGGCGAACGCCATTGCGATTCGATGATCGCCCGCACTTTCGACCCGGCCTGATTTCATGCGACCGCCGACAATATCCGCACCATCGGGCCGCTCGATGACTTCGATGCAGAGCGCTGCCAATCCACGCGCCATCATCGCAAGGCGATCGGATTCCTTGACCCTCAACTCGGCTGCGCCAATGATTCGAGTCGTTCCCGTGGCCGCAGCAGCGGCGATAAACAGAATCGGAAACTCGTCGATCATGTCGGGCACCAAGTCTTCGGGAACCTCGATGCCATGCAGCGGTGCGTATCGCACCTGCAGATCTGCCAGCCATTCACCGCCGCGCTCGACGCGATTGAGTTCAGTAATGTCGGCCCCCATCAATCGCAGCGCCGCGAGCAAACCGATGCGGCGTGGGTTGATGCCGACCGTGCGCAGCAGCAGCGACGAACCCGGAGTGATCGTGGCGGCGACAATAAAAAACGCCGCCGAAGAGAAATCCGCCGGGACAACAACGTCGGTTGCGTTCAATCGATGGCCACCGGTCAAGCGCGCCCAACCCGAATTAAATTCAATAGGCCAACCAAATGCAGCAAGCATACGCTCGGTGTAATCGCGGGTGGGATGTACTTCGTGAATCTCGGTCGTACCTTGCGCATAGAGCCCGGCGAGCAGGATCGCTGATTTGACCTGCGCGCTGGCGATGGCTGGCGTGATCGAAATGCCTTCGAGCTTTTTTCCGCCGACTATGCGTAGTGGCGGCAGCGCGCCGTCATTCGAATCGATGCGGGCGCCCATCGACTGCAATGGCTCGATCACGCGCCGCATCGGCCGCCGCGACAAAGAAGCATCACCGCATAATTCGGAATCGAAGGCTTGACCGGCCAGTAATCCAGCGAGCAGACGCATGCCGGTTCCGGCGTTGCCGCAATCAATCGGCGCGTCGGGCGCTTTCAACCCCTGCAGACCCACGCCATGGATGATG
Source organism: Lysobacterales bacterium (assembly GCA_038234445.1). GTDB lineage: Bacteria > Pseudomonadota > Gammaproteobacteria > Xanthomonadales > Rhodanobacteraceae > Dokdonella. The sequence continues at coordinate 14,038 of JBBQTY010000094.1, read as the reverse complement.
CGTTCGGAGGACGATGGCGTTTCGATCCTCACGCCCATCTGCGCAAACGCCGCGGCTGTAGCGCGCGTGTCTTCACCTTCAAGGAATCCTTCGATGCGCGAAACACCATTCGCCAGCGCAGCAAACATGATGGCGCGATGTGAAACCGATTTGTCGCCCGGAACGATCAGCTCACCTTGCAACCGACCACTCCGACGGCTTACCCAGTTCAATGTCACGCTCATGGCAACATCGTCAGCAGGCGCTCGTTCTCGGCGCGCGTGCCGAGGCTGATGCGAACGGTGTGACCGAGCCCATATCCACCCATCGGACGCACGATCACCCCGCATTCGAACAAATGGGATTCGAATGCCGCAGCATCGCGGCCGAGATCGACCAGGATGAAATTCGTCTGCGAAGGCAGCACGCGATAGCCGCGTGAAACGAATTCGTCGCTCAACCACTGCCGCTCGCTGCGCGTCCAGTCACAGACCTTTTCCAGATGGGCCTCATCGGCGAGCGCCGCCAGTGCCGCCGTCAGGGCGAGCCCATTGACGTTGAACGATTCGCGCAATCGCTCAAGGACATTCACGACGCTGGCATCGGCAAGCAGATAGCCAATGCGCAAACCCGCCAGCGCATAAGCCTTCGAAAACGTGCGGGTCACGACCAGGTTGGGATAGTGATCGAGAAGTCGTACGGCGCTGCCCAATCCTTCGGCGTCGACAAATTCCTGGTAAGCCTCGTCGACAACGACCAGCGTGGATGGAGGAACCTCCGCGAGGAATCGTTCGAGATCCGCGTCTGCAAACCTGGTTCCAGTTGGATTGTTCGGATTGGCCAGATAGACCAGGCGCGTATCTGCGCGCACGGCTTTCGCCAGCGCGTCGAGATCGTGACCATAGGGCGCTGTTGGATGATCAGAGGGCAAAGCACCTACGCGAATCGGCATCGCGCCAACCGCAGAGGTTGCAATCGGAAACACCGCGAAGCCAAATTCCGAGAAAACTACCGAGGTCATCGGATCAGCAAAGCACTGGGCGAGCAACATCAGCAACTCATGTGAACCATTGCCAAGTGCAATGCATGACGTCTCAACCTTGAACCGTTCTGCGAGTGCACGCTTGAGTGCTCCACCTTGAGGATCGGGATAGCGAAAAACTTCGCCCAGCGCATCACGAATCGCCTTCAGCGCAAGCGGGCTTGGCCCAAGCACGGTTTCATTCGAGCCGAGTTCGGCCAGTTGCTCGCCGAAACGCTCACGCAAAGTCGTGAGATCGTGACCCGGATCATAAGCACGCAACACGCGCGTGGTCGGATTGGCCAGCTGCGCAGCATCAAAACTCATGGAACAGCGACCGGATAGGAACCAAGGATCTTAATCTGGGCCGCATAGGCATCGAGTTCTGCCAATGCTTTTTTCATCGGCTCGTCTTCGACATGACCGGCCAGGTCGATGAAAAATGCGTACTCCCATTTGGCTTGGTGGGAGGGACGCGATTCGATGCGATTCATCGTGATGCCATGCTTGGCGAACGGACTCAGCACATTGAACAAGGCACCCGGCTGGTCCTTGATGAAGACCAGTACCGAGGTTCGATCGTGTCCGGATGGCGGAAAGATCTGTCGGCCGAGTACGAGGAAACGCGTTGTGTTGTCGGCGTGATCCTCGATCGGTCGCGTGATGACTTTCTTCAACCCATAGACGAGGCCAGCCGATTCGCCCGCAATCGCCGCTGCATCGTCGGCATTGCGTGCGCGCCGCGCGCCCTCGGCGTTGCTTGAAACCGGCAGTTTTTCGACCTTCGGCAAATTGCCGCGCAGCCAGGACTGGGTTTGCGCGAACGATTGTGGATGCGAATAGATGCGCTCGATGTCTTCGATGCGTCCACTGCGCGAAAGCAGGTATTGATGAACGCGCAGCTCGGCTTCACCACAGATCTTGATGTTCGATGTTAGGAACATGTCCAGCGTAATCTGGATTGTGCCCTGCCCCGAGTTCTCGACCGGGACCACGCCGAAGTCCGCATTGCCGTTTTCAACTTCCTGAAATACCTCCTCAATGCTGGCCATCGGCTGACCATGCGCCGAGCGGCCGAAATGCTTGAGAACGGCTTGCTGACTGAAGGTGCCTTCCGGGCCGAGATAGCCGATCTTCAAAGGTTCCTGCTGGGCCAGACACGCTGACATGACTTCGCGAAACACGTGCACCAGTACTTCATCGCTGAGCGGACCTTCGTTGCGGTCGACGACCATGCGCAAAACCTGCGCTTCGCGTTCCGGACGGTAATAATCCACGGCAGCGGCGAGCGGCCCCTTGGCCAGTCCGACCTGGTGGGCCCAGCGCGCGCGCTCGGCGATCAAGTTCTGAATCGACCGATCAATGCCGTCAATGCGTGAACGCACTTCGGCAAGATCCATCGGCGGCGTTTGCTCGACTTCATCGTTCATTGCTGCGTATCCCGTTGTTGGTCAACCTGCAAGTCGGCCATGATCGTGTAGTCACGCACATCCAAATCTCGAATATCAACCGTGACGCCGCGCAAAATCGCGCATGAAATCGACAAGCACTTCGACCGACGAGATGGAAATCGCGTTGTAGATCGAGGCGCGCATGCCGCCCAATAGCTTGTGTCCCTTGAGGCCGAGCAGGTTGTTTGCATCAGCCTCTTCAAGGAACAGCGAATCCAACTCGGGCCTCGGCAGCAAGAACGGTACATTCATCCACGAGCGCGCGTCCTTGCTTACCGGATTCGAATAGAACCCCGAAGTATCGATGGCCGAATACAGCAGCGCAGCCTTGGCACGATTGCGTTCACCGATGGCGACGACACCGCCCTGCGCCTTGAGCCACTTGAAGACCAGCGAGGATAAATACCAGCCATACGTATTCGGCGTATTGAACAACGATTGGTTGGCCGCGTGCTCGGCATAGTTGAAGATTTTCGCGATCGTATTTGGACAGCGCTCCAGAAGATCATCGCGAATGATCAAGATGACCAAGCCGGAAGCGCCGATATTTTTCTGCGCGCCGGCGTAGATCATCCCGAATCGCGAAACATCGAGCGGGCGCGAGAGGATGTCGGAGGACATGTCGGCGATCAGCGGAATCCCGCCGACGTCTGGAACATCCTGGAACTCGACACCATGGATGGTCTCGTTTGGCGTGTAGTGCAGGTAGGCTGCGTTGGGATCCAGATTCCACTCGGCTCGTGGCGGAATCCGCGTGTAGTGCGAATCGAGCGAACTCGCGCTGATCTGTACTCGCACATAGGGCATCGCTTCCCGTACCGCTTTTTCACCCCAAGCGCCCGTGACAACGTAGTCGGCAACCTGACCAGGCTGCGCGAAATTCATCGGGATCTGGGCGAAGTGCTGGGTTGCGCCGCCCTGCAGAAAAAGCACGCGATAATCGGAAGGGATTCCCATCAACTCGCGAAGGTCCTGCTCGGACTCCTCGGCGAGCGCCATGAAGTCGCGACCGCGATGGCTGATCTCCATGACCGACGCACGTGCGCCGCCCCATTCGAGCATCTCCTCGCTAGCCTGAATCAGCACCTCTTCCGGCAGCGCGGCCGGGCCAGCACTGAAGTTGTAGCCACGCGTCACAGGATGCTCCAGAGGAAGATCAGGTTGGGATTGCACGAAATCGCAGTGCTTGCTCGTGCCGAAATGCAACGATATGTCGCAATGCAGCATGTTCGCAAGCGCCTTCTGAAAGGAGCAGGCACCTGATACGGTCTGTTCTGGGTGCGCAGCGTGCGCGTCGACCGAAACGTTCGTATTCCACACCTGACAGGAATCAGCTTTATGGCAGATCGACTTACTGCTCCGATCAAATCTTCCGAGATCACACCGGAATCGGTCTATATGCATCGCAGGGACCTTCTCAAGGGACTCGCCTTTTTGCCCGCATTGCTTACCGGTTGCAGCGATGCTGTCGAAGCACCGACCGCGCCTGCCGTGGCAGAGGAGCTGCCTGGTCCTGCGCTGGTCTCTTCACGTAATGCCGCGTTCAGCAGCAAGGAACCGCTGACCAGCAGCAAGGATGCAACGCACTACAACAACTATTACGAGTTCGGGACCGACAAGGCTGATCCGGCTCAGAATTCATCGCGATTCAAAGCGAAACCATGGAGCGTGACGATTTCCGGAAAGGCTGGAAAGACCGGCGAATTCACCCTCGAAGATATCCTCAAGGGCCACGCACTCGAAGAGCGCATCTATCGCTTGCGGTGTGTCGAAGCGTGGTCAATGGTGATTCCGTGGATCGGCATTCCGCTGGCCTCGGTGCTCAAGCGATTCGAGCCCGCTTCGGATGCGCGTTTCGTTGCATTCAAGACTGTCGCGCGTCGCGAGCAGATGCCGGGGTTGAGCTACCCGGTATTGGATTGGCCGTATCGCGAAGGTCTGCGTATCGACGAGGCCATGCATCCCCTGACGATGCTCGCCGTCGGCATTTACGGGCATGAACTGCCCGCACAAAACGGCGCGCCGCTGCGCCTCGTGGTGCCGTGGAAATACGGCTATAAGAGCATCAAGTCGATCGTCGGGATCGAATTCACCGATACGCAACCCATGACATCGTGGAACGAATCGGCTCCTGATGAGTATGGCTTCTACTCGAACGTCAATCCGGCGGTCAGTCATCCGCGCTGGAGTCAAAGCACCGAAAGGCGTATTGCCGGGGATGGGTTCAATTTGCTTGGCAATCGCCTGCAGACGTTGCCGTTCAATGGCTACGCGGATCAGGTCGCCTCCCTCTACACTGGCATGGATCTGACCCGGGACCATTGATGCAAAAGCGATTCGACAAGATAGCGGCGATAAAGCCGCTGGTATTTGCATTGGCCCTGGTTCCGCTCGCATTTCTGATCTGGAAGACATCGCAGAATGCGCTCGGCCCGGACCCGGTAGCAAGGCTCGAACACAGTACGGGTATCTGGGCCTTGCGTTTCCTGTTGACGACCTTGGCGATCACGCCCCTGCGAAAACTGACTGGATGGAACGCACTGATTCGATTCCGACGCATGTTCGGTCTGTTTGCATTCTTTTACGCGAGCCTGCACCTGACGATCTATCTGGTCATCGATCTCGGTGGCTTCTGGTCACAAATTCTCGTCGAAATCGCCAAAAAGCCGTTCATTACGGTCGGATTTCTGGCCTGGCTGCTGATGATTCCGCTGGCGATCACTTCAACCAAGGGCATGATGCGTCGCCTCGGCCGCACCTGGCAGCGCCTGCACCGACTGGTTTATATCAGCGCTACATTGGCCGCCCTGCACTTTTTATGGCAGGTCAAATACGGCAAGACGATTGCGGCGCTTGAACCGGTCGTCTATGCGGGAATTTTTCTGGTCTTGATGCTCGCGCGAGTTCCGGGTTGGCTCAAGCAGCGACGGTCAAAGGCAAGAACTTCCAATGCGCCTTCTGTCGCAATCGGTTCCAGTGCTCAATAGTTGCCGAACCAGATCAATCCGGCGATGCCGAGGCCGATCAACGCGGCGGCGGCAATCAGCCACCAGATTCCGCTGTTGCCTTCGTCGCTATCAGTCACATCGAATGTAACCGGATCAGCAATCTGGATGGCATCCAGCGTTTGCGTAATCGCCGGCGCCGTATTCGCCGGGGTCGGCATGCTTTTCCCACGGGCCGCATAGCCTGGCGCTTCAAGAACGAAACGACTGCGCCCGAACGTGATTTGGTCACCGGGATGCAACACGGCGCTTTTCAAGCGTACGCCATTGATCTCGGCGACGGCCGGCGAACCAAGCTCGCGGAAGTAAATGGCGTCTTCGGTCGTGTCGATCGATGCATGCCGCTCGCTCATTTGCGGCTCGTCGAGATCCAGTCCGCGACTGCCCTTGCCGATGGCAAGACGCTCGCCAACCCGGATCGTCTTGCCAAAATGGTCGCCTGAAATGCCACGAAGCACGACGCGGGAATCCTCGTCGGTCGTCGTGGACGCCGCTTCAGGTGGAACCCGGGTATCGATGACCGCATCGGTATCCGGCATTAGAGTGACCGCGACGTCGTCAAAATTGATGACGTCGCCGAGCCTCAGCAAGGCCTTTTCCAGCACCGGGCGTGCATTGACGTGGGTGCGTGCCTGGGCATCGAGGACCTCGAGGATCATGCCGCGCTTGTCGATGACAAATCGCGCATGCCACGGCTTGACCCCACTCGCATCGAGTTTGATCGAATTGCCCTGCGCTGAACCAATGCCGGTAACGCCGTCATCGACGAGCACATCCGCATGTTCCGCGTTGGAAAAACTCAGTCGCATCGCCGCCCGGATTCTGAATGTGCCGGCACTTTAGCAGGATGAGCGAAACCTGACACCTGCCCCGAATAACCCCACTGCCGTCGTCTTGGGTTGGTCCTTGAAGCATGAGACGTCTTCTGCCCCATGCGCTACTCGGGCATCATAGGGGCCGTAGCGCAACGCCCTCGTGTTGGCGTAACCGGAGAAGACGCATGGCGCAAATTGATATCCGCCGCAAACATCACCTTTCAACCCCTGAAGCTCGCAAGGCCGTCAACAAACTGGCCAAGTCCATCGCCAAGGAGTTTGATCTCGAGTGCGCCTGGGAGGGCGACACCCTGGCATTTTCCCGCAGCGGCGTGGATGGCCATATCGCATTAGAAAAAGGCGAGGTTCATGTCTACGCCAAGCTCGGCTTCGTCATGGGCATGATGAAACCCATGATCGAAGGCGAGATCAATCGGCATTTGGACGAGCAGATCAACTAATGTTGGCCATCAAGGCAGCGCACAAGCCGGTCAATCAGTCCCGCCATCCGAAGATCGCCCTCGCTGTTGCTGGCGGCGGTCCGATTGGTGGCATTTTCGAGATTGGCGCGGTCCGCGCTCTCGAAGATGCCATCGAGGGGCTCGACATGAATGCGCTGGATGTCTATGTCGGCATCAGCTCGGGTGCCTATGTCGCGGCGAGTCTGGCCAATCGACTGACCACGGCCGAATTGTGTCGGATCTTCATCACCGACGATTCCGACCAATTCAGTTTCCGCCCCGAAAATTTCGTGCGGCCGGCGATCTACGAATACCTGCGCCGGCTGTCCAGCGTTCCGCGCCTGCTCATGAACGGGCTTACCGAATTTGCCCGCCATCCATTCGATCTGCGCTTCACGGACAGCCTGATCAAACTTGGAAGCCTGCTACCAACGGGACTGTTCGACAATGAGGCGATCGAGCGATTTCTGCGCAACGCGTTCACCGCGCATGGCCGCAGCAATGATTTCCGCGAACTGGAGCGCAAACTGGTCATCGTCGCGGTCGAACTCGAAAGCGGCCAGGCTGTCCGTTTCGGCACCGAAGGTCACGACGATATTCCGATCTCGCGAGCAATCGAAGCAAGCTCAGCCCTGCCCGGGCTGTATCCGCCGGTCGCAATCAATGGCAAGTATTTTGTCGATGGCGCGCTCCGGCATACCGTTCATGCATCGGTTGCAATGGATGCTGGTGCCGAACTCGTCATCGCCATCAATCCGTTGGTTCCCATCGACACGACGCACTCGGTTGAATTGGGCAAAGTTTCGCCCACGAGCCTGATGGAAGGCGGCTTGCCATCCATTCTGTCGCAAATGTTCCGCACGCTGCTGCAATCGCGCATGCATGCCAGCATGCCGAAATACGAGCGCAAGTACACGAATTCCGATTTGCTCTTGATCGAGCCGGAGCACGACGACACCGATATGTTCTTCACCAACGTCTTCAGTTTCGTCCACCGAAAACGCCTTGTTGAACATGCCTATCAATCGACCTTGAACGATCTGCGTACGCATCGGCTCAAGCTCGCTCCCATACTGAAACGCCATGGCCTCAAGTTGCGCGACAAGGTGCTGGATGATCCCGAACGCACGCTTCTCGGCAGTCTTGAGCTCAAGCCACCAAGACGCTCACAGGCCACTTCGCAACTGCACCGCGCACTCGACGCTCTGGATCTGGCGATAGAGCGCGGCAAACCCGTCAGCAAGAAGCGCAAGCCGCCGAGCACGCGAATTGTCGCGAAGCGCACTCGCGGATCGACGGCCGCTGGTTCCTGATCACGCCAGATCGACTAATTGCTCCAGGAATCGGGATTATCATTCGCCACCCTTTGGGCATCCCGCGCCCATCCCATCGAAGGAATTTGCCATGTCCAAGCCAAAGCCCAAGCTGAAATCCAAGGCCACACCAGCCGAATCGAAGGCGTCGACACGCGCCGGCGGCAAGTCGATCGTCGAATCTGCCCAGCATATCTGGCTGGCGGGACTTGGCGCCTTCGCCAAAGCGCAGGACGAAGGTACCCGCTTGTTTGAAGCGCTTGTTCGCGAAGGCGTGTCGCTCGAACAGAAGACGCGCAAGATGACGACCGGAAAAGCGGATGAGGCACGTGGCGCGGTTGAAGCCGCAGTCGGTCAGGTCAAGGAGCGCAGCCAGGAAACCTGGGACAAGCTAGAGAAAGTTTTCGAGAATCGCGTCTCGCGCGCACTCAACCACCTTGGCGTTCCGGGCAGTATCGAACTGAAATCGCTGACCGCGCGCGTCGAGAATCTCGCGCGCGAAGTACACAATCTCAATGCCAAGCCTGCGGCGAAGCCAGCCAAGGCTGCGACCAAATCAGCAAGCAAGCCGGTGGCTCGACCTGCCGCTGCGAAGAGCGGTGCGACGCGCTCGGTGAAGCGGGTCAAGGATGAGCTCGCCGATGTTGCGCGCGAACTCGAATCCGCCCAGCTCAAGCAAGCCAACGCGAAGGTCAGCAAAGCCAAGCCGAAAAAGACCGCCGTGAAGAAGGCGAGCGCGAAGAAAAAAGCCTAGCGCTAATCGGAACCCGGCCAAAAAAGCCTCGCCGTTACGGGCGAGGCTTTTTTGTGTCCGACTCTGCCAGGGCACACGTTCGCCCTGTACGGACTACCAGTGAACGCCGCGCATGATGGCGGCAAACGCTACCTGCTCGGATGATGGACCCTGCTGCATTTCCTGGCGGACACCCTTGATGCCTTTCGCCGCCGAGGAATCCGGAAAGAGGCGGAACGCGGTGTTCATGACGATTTCATAGGCGCGCGGCGAAACCGAATAAAACAGCTGGGCGAAGATGCCGGTCCGTGTTGCCACGCGAACCGGACGCTCGATGATTGCTCCGACCACCAGATCGGCTGCCTCTTCCGGGCTCAAGGTCGGCACCGAGTCATACATCTTGGTCGGCGCAATCATCGGCGTTTTCACCAACGGCATATTGATCGTGGTGAAGTTGATGCCTTGGTCGGAGAACTCGGCCTGCGCGCAACGCGAGAACGCATCGAGCGCGGCCTTGGATGATACGTAGGCGGAAAAGCGCGGTGCATTGGTCAACACACCGATCGAGGAGATGTTGATGATATGACCGCGATGGCGTTCGGTCATCTTCGGCAGGAAACCCATGATCAAGCGCAGAGAACCGAAATAATTGAGCTGCATCGTACGTTCGAAATCATGGAAACGGTCGTAACTCGACGCGATCGCACGCCGGATCGATCGCCCGGCGTTGTTGATCAGGATATCGACACCGCCATGCTCACGAGTGACCTGCTCGACGAAGGCGTCGCATGACGCCAGATCGGCAAGGTCGACTTTGTAGACATGACAGCTGCCGCCAGCGGCTTCAATTTCGACTCGAGCCGTCTCAAGCTCCTCGGAACCGCGCGCACAGATGACCACCTTGGCGCCGGCGGCCGCGACCTTGAGCGCAACTGCCTTGCCAATGCCGGATGAACCGCCCGTGATGACCACAACCTTGCGGCGGACCTTGCCGGACAACGAATGATCGACAAACAGTGCGGGATCGAGATGACGCTCCCAGTAATCCCAAAGGCGCCAGGCATAAGTCTGCAACTTGGGCAACTTGATCTTTGATCCGCGTAGCGCACGATCCGTTTCGCGTGTATCGAACCGTGTCGGATAATTGACGAAACGCATGATTTCCGCGGGAATGCCGAAGTCGCGCATGAAGGTGCCGAGCATGCGTTTGACCGGCGGAAGGTTCGACAAGGCATGACGGATCGCGCTCGGAATAAAGGCAAACATGCGCGCATCGATGCGCATGCTCATTTTCGGCGCATGGCCGGCATGCGCAAAGATGTTGAGCACTTCGCCGATTCGGCGCGGTGCTGGATCAGTCAGATGGAAACAATGATTGTCGAGCTTCGGCACATGCGCAATGTGATCCATCGCCGCGGCGACCCAATCCACTGGAACTAGATTCAAGCGCCCACCTTCAAGGCCGATGGTCGGCATCCAAGGTGGAAGCATCTCGCGCAATTTCTTGATCAAGCCGAAGAAATAGTAAGGACCATCGATCTTGTCCATCTCGCCGGTTTGCGAATTGCCGATGACGATACCCGGACGATAGATGCGAAACGGTCGTTTGCATTCGGAACGCACGATGCCCTCGGAATCATGCTTCGTACGAAAGTATACGTTGTCAAGGCCTTCGGCCTCTGCAAACATGTCCTCACGAAAAACACCCGGATAGAGTCCTGCGGCGGCGATCGAACTGGTGTGATGGAAACAGCCGACCTTGAGCATCTCGGCAAGTTGCACCGCATGGCGTGTGCCATCGATATTGGCCCTGACCTGGCTCACTTCGTCGGCGGCGAGATCGTAAAGCGCGGCAAGATGAAAGAAATGGGTGATCTTGCCCGTGAGGGTCTTGAGCATTGCCGGGGTTACGCCAAGCCTGGGCTTTTCCAGATCGCCAGGAACCGCTACAAGGCGATCCTTGTCCGCACCAAGCCGATCGCGCAGTTCGTCGAATCTGGCCATCGATTCCTTGCGCACGAGGCAATAGATCCGGCCCTTGCGCAACAACAACTTCTCCAACAGATGACGCCCGATGAAGCCGGTTGCACCAGTCACGAAATACGTCATTTCCCCACTCCCTTCCAGATTGAACGGGCCGCAACGATTCGGCCATCGCCGATGGTCGCGGACGCCACCGTATGGACAGCATAGTCGTCCATCGGAATCGTTTCCACGCACGTCGACGTCTACGCGTGGTCGCGTTGACCGGCTCATGGGTGCATGATAGAAAGTTCAAGCGCAGGGGGCGCGTCCACTCGGATCGAAAACCATGTCAAAGCTACAAGCCAGCTTCGAAAAATCCGCGGAAGACGTCAAGAAGTTGAGCGATCGACCTGACAACGACACGTTGCTCAAGCTTTACGCGCTCTACAAGCAAGGCGCCGATGGGGATGTTTCCGGGCCGAAGCCGGGTTTCTTCGATTTCGTCGGCACTGCGAAATACGAGGCTTGGGCCAAGCTCCAGGGCACCGCCCAGGACGAAGCCAAACAAAAGTACGTCGACCTGGTCGCCAAACTGCGCGCCTGACCGCCGCGCCACCTCGCAGGGGAACCCGATGGCACGCCAAACCCGCGAGCTCATTCTTGAAACCGCGCTGGCCATGTTCAACAGCCAAGGCGAGCCGAACGTCACCACCAACCATATCGCCGACGAGCTTGGCATCAGCCCGGGCAATCTTTACTACCACTATCGCAACAAGGACGACATCATCGGTCAGTTGTTCGCGCGATACGAACAGCGCATCGATGAAGCCCTGGTCATACCTGACGATCGCCTGCCCAATCTCGAAGATGTCTGGTTGCAACTGCATGTGATTTTCGAGTGCATGTGGGATTACCGATTCGTCTATCGTGACCTGGTCAATATTCTTTCGCGAAATCGCAAATTGCGCCTGCATTTCGGGCGCATCCTCAAACGCGCATCGGAGAATGCCGGAGGGGTCATGCGCGGACTGGCCGCAGCGGGCATTTTCAGAGCCAGTGCCGACGAGATTCGCGCTACCGCTGAAAACATCGTGCTGGTCGCCACGTTCTGGCTCAACTTCGATGCCGTGCGTCATGGCAAAAGCGAATCTGGTCAACTCGATATCGGGCGTGGGATTCACCAGGTGATGATGTTGATAGCGCCGTTCCTGCGTGATTCCGAACGACTACATCTGAATACGTTGGCCAGGGCCTACCTGAGCTGAGTTCACAACGCAGAACGGCCGCACAAGGCGGCCGCTCTTCATCGAACAATGGCTAGCTGCGCTTACTTCGCCGCACGCAATTGGCGCGAGAGCTTGTCAACACGCGAGATCAGCGCATCGACGTCAGCCTTGGACGGAATTCCGGCGTAAGACATGACGCGGCCAAGGCCGTGCTCGATCTTCGCTTCCGCGTCGCTGCGAATCGCCTTGAGGCGAATCCGAACCGGCTGCATACGGCTTTCGAAAAGGTTTGCAACTTCATTGGACAGCTTGCGAACGACCTTTTCGCTGCGCTGCTGATAGGACTGGCCTTCGCTGACCATCACTTCAAAAAGATCAGCACCCTGCTTCTGTGCGATCGAGAATGCACCGAGACCGGCAAGCCACACCTTGCGGCTCTTGTCGGCAGTCGTTGTCATCGCTGTCTTGGTCTTGCTGCTCGCCTTGGCCTTGATGCTCGCCTTGATCTGCTTGCTCACGTTGCATCTCCTGATTGGGAAAGTTCGCCACGGTTGGGCGATGCAAGCATCATCGCTGTTCGAGCTTGAGCTTTCACACTACTGATTGATCAACTCGCTGATGCAGTTTCGAGATCAGCCGGCAACTACCAGCTCGGTCGGATCTGTTTGCTCTCGTGCTGGCGGTCCCAGGCTCGCAGTTCATCGCGAATATGGGCGATCCCTTGCCGACCGAGCGCGCCGCGTTTCTCATCAAGAACCACCGCATCGAGCAATTCAGCGAAGCGTTGCACCGTCGGCAACAGTGCATCCCATGAATCGAGTGCGGACAACGGCCCCGGCAAGGCCATGAAGAAGGTAACGCCTTGGGTATCCAGAGAATCGATCTCGGCCATGTCGAAATGACCGGGCTTGAGCATGTTGGCCATGCTGAAAATCGGACCTGCTTCGGGCTTGCCGGTCAGCATGCGATGAAATATTCCACGATCCCCGAATTCGAGGCCGGCCTTCTCGGCGGCGACAACAAGATCGCTGCCTGCAATCAATTCGCCGTCTCGCGCGCAAACCAACAAGGTGACAATGCGTTCGATCGGTACATCCGGACGCGCCCCGACAGGTGACTTCACAGCGCGCCGCGATCTGGATTTGGATTTACCTGACGGACTCTCGGATGACGCCTCGAGATCGACGGCACCGAGCAGATCGAATTGCTCACCACTGCGCGCATCTTTGTCTGCTTCGTCAACATCGAGATCTGCGGCAAACGTCGGTTCGACCCTTTCCGAAGACGGCTTGCGGAACAGGGTGCGTTTGCCCTGCCCCGGCTTTCGCGGGCGACCGAAGAAGTAGATCACCGCCAGAACCAATAGGCCGATGATGAAAATGATCACGCGCATTTCGCTTGCGCTCAACGCTTGTTGCTCCATGCGGAATCCTCAGGCTGCTCCGGCCAGTTTAGCCGCTTCGGCAAGATCGACCTGAACCAGTCTTGAAACACCGGGTTCACGCATTGTCACGCCGCATAACTGGGTGGCCGCCTCCATGGTTGCCTTGTTGTGGGTGACAAAGATGAACTGCACGCTCTGGCTCATCTCGGTAACCATTGCCGAAAATCGACCGACGTTGGCTTCGTCCAGTGGCGCATCGACCTCGTCAAGCAAGCAAAAAGGGGCTGGATTGAGACGGAAAATCGAGAACACGAGGGCCACGGCTGTCATCGCTTTCTCACCACCGGAGAGCAGCGAAATCGAGGTCACGCGTTTCCCTGGCGGACGCGCCATGATCGACACGCCAGACGAAAGCAAATCGTCGCCGGTCAATTCAAGATGGGCTTGACCGCCGCCGAACAGTCTCGGGAACAGTTCCTGGAAACCCCCATTGACGCGATCAAACGTATCCTTGAAACGTTGTCGTGTTTCCCGATCGATCTTGCGGATGGCACCTTCAAGTGTCTCCAGGGCCGTGCTGAGATCGGTCAACTGCGCATCGAGATAGACCTTGCGTTGCGACTGCTCCTCGTATTCCTGAATAGCCGCCAGGTTGACCGGCTCGAGCCGGCGAATCTTCTGCTCT
>JBBQTY010000093.1:0-15961 GCA_038234445.1 Lysobacterales bacterium | reverse complement strand
TTTGGATTCCTCCGCGGGAGCTGCGGCGCCCCGTCCCCCCACGCAAACGCATTATAAGTTGCCCCGCCCCCCAAAACCAACCCGCGCCCCCTACTCCGCCTACGGTGCCGCTGAAGCCCCCCCCCACGATCGTGCATGCCGCTGGTGCTTAAGCCCGCAAAGCCTTGCCGCGACGTGAAGCGACGAGGACCAAGCCCGCCGCCAACGCCATCAAACCGTACCAGCTCAGACTCGGCAAGCTGGCCGGTGCGTTGGCCCCGACCGCAGTCTGCAAGGGCAACGCGGCGCTTGTGCCATCGCCGAACACGGCGGTGATGCCGAGCGACTGATTACTTCCGTCACCGACGGCAAAAAGACTGACGATAGTACCTGCAGGAAGGGCAACCGGTGCCGGGTTGATCAAGGTCGTGGCGCCGTCTGGTGTCGAGATCTTGAGATCATAGGTGCCGGCCGGCACCTCGAAAAAGCCGGAATCCTGGGCGAACTGAACACTGGCCAGACCGTTGACGATCGCGCCCGCTTCAGTGCGCACGGAAACGGCGGTGTTTGCGAGCACATTGCTGAAAGGAGCTGCATGCACAACGCGAATCTTGACGTTGCCGGCGCTCGGTGCGGTGTTGTTGTCGACCAGGGGTAGAAGCGCTAGTGGCTGGTTCGTGCCATCACCAATCGCGGCCACCGAATAATCGGTATCGGCCGCAAGGTTGACCGATGCCGTGATGGCGGGCGACGGTGCGCCCGGTGGGGCAAAAACTTCGAGCAGCGTATTGCCTGGCGCGACGCCTGGGCCACTCAAGGTGACGTAGCCAGAGACCTGGTTGAAGACGACGTTCGGCAGTGCCTCCGCGCCGTTGACGTTGACGGAAACGGCGGTTCCCGCCAAGGTTGCGGCAAACGGCGCAAAGTGTTCCACATTGACTCGGGTATCCGCATAGGCGGAGAAGGCAGTAGTGCCGAGAGCAGTCAGGACTGCGAGCCTGAGTACGACATTTTTCATGGAGTTGTCCTCTGAATATTCAAGGTAAAAGAAAATGCAACAGGGATAACCTTTTCTTTCCACCCGTTCATGGCATGAAGCCCGCGAACGCCTGAGTCCTTTGCAACGAACTCGCCACTCGCGCGCGCCACGCCTGCGACGCACAGCAGAACCCCTCCCAGGGTAGCGGCCCACTCTCACTAACAGCTCAGTGAGAGGAAGCACCATCGACAGTATACGAAAGTGCGCAACGTTGAGATGCGGCACAAGTCAAAGAAAACGAATCCATTCAGCGATGCCGAAGCCGACGATCAAGGATTGCTGGCGAAACGCCGACGGGATGAAATAGCCACGCAACAGCGGCAATGACGCACGATCTTTGAGGCAACGCGACCCGTGAAATGAGTGATAATTTGCGCGGGCGTGACGCATGAGCGAGCCAATCAAGTGCAGCGGTACATCCATGGATTTTCAAAACGAGGCTATCCTGCGGAGCGCATGAGCCAGCATTTACGCGTTCTTATAATCACGTGTCTGGGCACGGTTGGGATGTTGACGACCGCGGGCCTGAATGCGTGGTCGGAGCCACCGGCTCAGCTCATTCAGCAATTGCGCGATCTGCGTGTCGCTGGCGACACCTCCGCCGATGCTGCGCAGAAATTGAAATCGATCGAGAGCGAAATTCCCGGTAATGCGCCGTACGGGTTGCACCGCACGTTGGAAAAGACGCGGCTGTTCGTTCTGCAGGATAGTTTGAGCTTCGCTGATTCCTTGAAGCTGATGCAATCCCTGCGTGAGTTGGCAAAAGCAAACGATGATGCCGATACCGTCAGCCTGATGGACATTCGGCGCATCTACATGAGCCACGCCGACGATGACATTGGCAAGTTCATCGATCAGCTCAATGAGGTCCGCGCGCAAATTCGTTCGGATGCCTCGCCCGAAGTGATGGAGGCGCTTGAAGTCAGCTATGGCAATATGTACTTCGATGCCGGAAATTTCGATACCGCACTGCGACATGAGCTCGCGGCGCTGGATTGGGCCGACAAGCTTCCGCTCGGTCGCGAACGCGCACGGCTCTACCGCCTTGGCACCATCGCTGAACTCTACAACGCCATGGAACTTCCGGAACAGGCGCTGGAGTATCTGGATCGAGCGCAGGCCGAAGCGCTCGACACGGCTCCCGTGCAGAACCGTATTTCACTGTTGACCACGCGTGCAATGGCCTTGATGAAGGCCGGCCGATTGGCCGATGCTGAAGCGACCTATACCGAGGTCACGGATCTTGCAAGAGACGGCGACTCGACCTTTACCGATCTGCGACTCGGTACGCTGCATGCGGAACTGCTGCTGGCCCGAGAGCAGCCGGAGCGCGCGATCGAGACGATCGATCGCAGCGAAGCGCTGGCGACGAAGAGTGCGAACACGTATTACCTCGCGCGCTGCTGGTTGCTGCGTGGCCAAGCTCAGATGTTGCTGAATCAGCTCGATGCCGGGTCGGCATTGATGGAAAAGGCGATCAAGTATTTCCAGAGCAAGGGACAGATGATCGATGTTCTCGGAGGACTGGATCGCCAGATCCAGACACTGCGCGCGAAGCAACAATACGCACGTGCTGTCGTCTTGCTGGAACGTCGACAGCAGCTCTGGTCACAACTGTTCCGCAACGAGCGTGGGCGCGCGATTGCAGAAGTCGAGGCGATGCATACGGCCGAAAAGCTCGAACGCCAGATTGATACGTTATCAATCGAAAACCGGGTCCAGGAGCAAAGCCTGCGCGCCGAGCGGCTCGGCAAGATACTGGCGCTGGCCCTTGCACTGCTCGCGATCAGCGCGAGCGCGATGCTGTTCATGGCAATCCGGCGCGCACGTCGCGAGCGCGATCGCCTTTCGGATGCGGTACGTCTCGACGCCTTGACCGGCGCATCCAGTCGCTACCAGTTTCAGCGTCGCCACGACGAAAAGCGCGCCATCGAGCCAGCCGATACTTCCGTTGCCGGTTTGCTCTTGCTCGATCTCGATCATTTCAAGGCGATCAATGATCTGCATGGCCATGAAGCCGGCGATGCCGTCCTCAAGGCCGCGGTCGAACGGATTCGCGGTGTCCTGGAAAAACACGATGAACTCTATCGCTGGGGCGGGGAGGAATTTCTCGTGGTACTGAGACGAGATGACGAGCAATCGCTTGATCGCGACGTGGTACGTTTGTTGACCGAGATCGAAAATGCGCCGGTGCCATGGCACGATCAATCGATAGCAATCCGCATTTCCGGTGGCTATGTGCAGCATCCGATTGCGCCGGGTTGGCAGACGCCACTGGTAGACGCGATCCGCTGGGCCGATGCGGCGCTCTATCACGCCAAGAACACCGGGCGCCGCCGTATCGAGCAAATTGAACTCACCGAGCTTGGACGCATCGAGCTGATCGGCCGCCGTCCAATCGATATGCCGCAATTGCTCGATTGGCAACGCCGCGGCTATCTGCAGTTGCGCACACTGCTTGCGACTGATGGCAAGTAGTCGCGTATTTGCATAAATATTTCAATGCGATGGGCACCTGAAATCAAGCGCGTGTAAATTCCATTGTCCAGTTTGTATCCCAGCTTTCACCGGCATCCGTGGAGAAAGCCTGCTCCCAGCGTGCGGCATCCGGCTGGCGAAAGACCCAGGTGAAACGCATGCGCGTTGGCACTCCATCAATCGTATCGTCGCAATAGAAAACACCAACACCATTTGCAAAGCGGCCGATCACGGGCGGATCAAGCTTGCCGTGGGGATTGCGTCCGTCGATCCACCAGATCGCCCATTGTCCGGTGGCCGAATCAAAGGCGCGGATGGCCTTCGCGCGATAGGTTCCCGAAGGCGACCCGATCACGTTGTCTTCGACGTTGCCCGCGCCGTCGAGCGTCGCGCGCGTGCAGCTGGTGCCGTCGAACTCGACCCACTGGTTCTTGCCAGGATCGGTACGCCGATGCCGCACATGCCAATCGCCAACCATGAAATCGAAATCGTTTACGCTCGATCGGTCATGTGCGAGCGCCTCGGTGCCCGCGGCATCTGTGGCTGTTCGCGCAGCATCGCTCCCCACATCGTTGATAGCCAGTGGAACGACGAGGTCAGGCGGGTATGAATTCATGAAAGTGATCTCGGCATTCGATGGGAGAGTTTCTGAATCGGCATACCCGTGGGAGGACAAATGATTCGGTGCTCAACAGCGTGACCGTCGCAGCGCTGGCTGGAAAGAACCAAATCTGCGGTCATGCGTAGTGCCACTCGGAGAGACCCGGCAGAATTCGGCGTCCATTGTGTTATTGGCGGCGATCGGATGGGGCTTCCAGAGCATGCTTCTCGCGGCACCTTCTCCCGCTTGTGATAGAAGGGCGAGGGAATCGTGGAGCACCGTCAGATCAGAGCGCATTCATCGAATACGGTCGCGCCTTCTTGCCAATGGCCCACTGCTTGTTCGGCTCGGTTTGCATCTTGAAATGCAGTTCGCCGCCGGCCATGATTTCGGCGTGGCGGATGAAGCTGCGATCAAGTGATTTGCCGTTGAGGGTGACATTGCCGATATAGGTGTGTGAGTCATCGAGACCTTCGGTGACGATCGCGAAGCGTTTGCCGTTCGGCAGATTCATCGCGACGCGATCGAGGAATGGGCGGCCGATCACGTACTCGTTGCTGCCCGGTGCGACCGGATAAAAGCCGAGTGCGGTGAACACGTACCAGGCCGACATCTGGCCAAGATCGTCGTTGCCTGCGAGGCCGTCGACGCGCGCGGCGTATTGCGAATCCATGATCTGCTTGAGGCGCTCTTGCGTGCGCCAGGGTTGGCCCGCGTAATCGTAAAGATACGCAACGTGATGACTCGGTTCGTTGCCGTGCGCATACCAGCCGATCAGGCCGGTGATGTCTTCCATATGCTCGAACAGTTTCGGATCGACGGTTGCGTTGAAGACCGCATCGATGCGACCGACGAATTTCGTGTCGCCGCCGTGCTTGGCAATCAGGCCGGCGATGTCCTGCGGCACGTACCATGAGTACTGCCACGCATTGCCTTCGGTATAGTCGGTGCCATAGCCGCTCGCGCTCGGATCGAACGGTTCGCGGAATTCTCCGTTCGACAGCTTGGCGCGCAGGAAGCCGGTTTTCGGATCGAAGGTGTTGCGCCAGTTGCCGGCGCGCTTGTCAAACTGTCTGGTGATGTCGGATTTGCCCATGTCGGCAGCCATGCGCGCGATCGTCCAGTCGTCGAATGCGTACTCGACTGTCTTCGAAGCGGCTTCGCCTTCCTTGTCGATCGGCACGTAGCCGAGTTTCATGTAATCGGCGAGACCGTCATACGGTGCATAGCTTGCACTCGCGACCATCGCATCTAGCGCGGCGTTCGTATCGTAGCCGCGAATGCCTTTCATGTAGGCATCGGCGATCACCGGCACCGCGTGGTAACCGATCATGCACCAGGTTTCGAGGCCGTGGAATGCCCAGATCGGCAGGATGCCGTAGGGATTTTCACGACGCGACGCGAGCAGCGAATTGACAATGTCGTTGGTGCGCTGCTCGGGTTGGATGATCGTCAACAGTGGATGCAGGGCGCGGTAGGTATCCCATAGAGAAAAGGTGGAAACATGACGATAACCATCAGCGTGGTGCACGGCGTTGTCAGGGCCTCGATAGCGACCGTCCGAATCCATGAACAAGCTCGGCGCCATCATGCTGTGATAGACCGCCGTGTAGAAGCCACGACGCATCGGTTCTGCTGCGTCGACCTCGAACACGCCGAGCGCATCGCTCCAGGCTTTTTTCGCAGCAGCGCGCACTGCATCGAAATCAAAACCGGGCATCTCGGCATCAAGATTGGCGATCGCGTTGTCTTCGCTGACCGGAGAGATCGAGACCTTGACAACCAGTTCGCGCGTCGCTGCCGGAAAATCGACCACGCCAACGAGCGCGCGCCCTTCGATCTGCGCGCGTGCGCTCGGATCGCTTTCGGCTGGCGGCGCGAATCCTTTGTACAGAATGTCTTTTTCGGTGTCGTTGAACGAATGGGTGCTCGGCGTAGTTGAAAAGCGCATCGCGAAATATAGTTGCCGACCTGCCGCCCAACCACGGGTTTCACGGAAACCCGTCAGCGTGCCGTCACCGCGCAGACGCAGGCGCGACCACAGTACCTTGCCCGGATAGGCATACAGACTCGTTCGCATATCGATCAGCACGTGCGCGGGCTTGTCTTTGGGAAACGTGTATCGATGCACGCCAATACGTTCTCCGGCGGTGAGTTCGGCGCGGATGTCGTAGTTACTCAAGGTGACCGCGTAATAGCCCGGCTCGGCGTTCTCGCTTTCGTGGCTGAAGCGTGAAAAGTAACCGCTGCCGGGCTGCTCGATCGAACCAGGTTCGAGCTTGACCTCGCCAGCAATCGGCATGACCAGAAAGTCACCGAGGTCGGAGTGCCCTGTTCCCGAGAAATGCGTATGCGAGAAGCCGAAGATCGTCGTGTCATCGTGGCGATATCCAGCCGCCCAGGCGTAGCCATCCTTGCGCGATTTCAATTGCGTGTCGGGACTGAGCTGGATCATGCCGAACGGAACGACGGCGCCCGGAAAGGTATGCCCTTGGCCGCCGGTGCCGATGAAGGGGTCAACGGCGGCAAAAGCGTGTTCTCCAGCGTGGGTCTCGGTCGCGCTTGCGGGTTGCGCAAACGGCGCGAGCAGACAGAGCCCGACCCACACAAGTGCGTCACGGCAGGAAGAGAAATGCGCGATAGGCGGCATGGCGGGTTCCGTCATGTAAGCGGGAAGATGTCGATTCGAATCAGAACGGGTGTCAGCCTCCGTTGCTGACCGAAAAATATGGAACGTCCATCTCATGGCGATTTGGAACGATCCAATTCAGAACGCTATCATGGAATCATCCGCTGATCTTGCTGCAGTGCATCGTGCCAATAGCAGGTTCGATCGGCACAATGGCGGTAATTGGATCGATCTAAACACGAATGCGCCGGCAATTTCTCTTGCATAGCTAGACAAAAATCGAAGCGACCGATCATTCCAAACGCGAATGGCCGATCGCCTTATTCATTTCCTGCGTTGGTCAGACGCATCGCTGGAAAAGCCGCATCCCACAGGATTTTCGTGTTCCTATAATGACCGTACGCTCCCGCCAGAAACTCACCCTCAACGATGTCGCGCGTGGCTGTGGCGTGTCGCGGGCGACCGTATCGCTGGTGCTGCGCGGCAGTCCGCTCGTGCATGCGGATACGCGGGCCAAGGTCGAAGCGGAAATTCGACGCATCGGATACATCTACAACCGGGCTGCGGCCAACTTGCGCTCGCAGACTTACTCAAGTGTCGGTCTGGTCGTCAACGATCTTTCAAATCCATTCTTCGCCGAATTTGCTGCGGGCGTCGACGAGGCGCTGGCCGAGGTCGGCTATGTCACCTTGCTCGGAAGCACCGGTGAATCGGTGCAGCGACAACAGGCGGTGCTGGCGTCACTGGCCGAGCATGCGCCAGCAGGCATCATTCTTTCACCGGCTGAGGGCAGCGATGGCGCCGCGGTGGCGCGTGTCGTCGGCGCCCATCTGCCGATACTTGTGTTCAATCGCGAGCTCGAAGGCGAGTGGGACTATTTCGTCATGGACAATCTCACCGGGGCGCGACTTGCCACCGAGCATCTGATCGCGCTCGGTCATCGGCGCATCGCTTTTTATGGCGGACATCGCGATTCGAGTTCCTGTCGCGAACGCCGTGAGGGCTATCGTCAGGCGTTGGCGAACGCGGGTATCGAAGCCGAGCCGCGCTGGTGCATCGAGACCGCACCGACCCGACTTGAAGCCGCGCGCCAGGCCGGCGCGTTGTTCGTGCGTGATCCGGCACCGACGGCGGCGGTTTGCTACAACGATGCGGTTGCCTTGGGTTTGCAGCTCGGACTTGTTGCGCGCGGACGACATCCGGGATCGGATTTCGCGCTCGTTGGTTTCGACGACATCCCGGAAGCCGCACTCAGCACGCCGCCTTTGACGACGATCGCAACGGCGCCGCGCGCTCGAGGTCGGCAAGCGGCCGAACGCATTCTCGAGCGCGCACGCGACCCCTCGATTGCGATCGAGAAACGCTCCATTCCGGTGCAACTCATGATCCGCGAAAGCAGTTGCCCGCCAACCGAAGCCGACGGAAAAGCGCCGTGAATAATCACACAGCGAGCCCGCGCACTGCGTTGGTCGTCGCAACTACCTTGTTTTTCATGTGGGGCTTCATAACCGTTCTAAACGATGTTCTTATTCCACATTTGAAATCAGTTTTTACGCTGAACTATGCGCAGGCCATGCTCGTGCAGTTCATCTTTTTTGGTGCGTACTTCGTCATGTCGCTTCCGGCCGGCAAGGTTATCGATCAGCTCGGCTACCGCGTGAGCATCATGATCGGATTGAGCGTGACAGGCATCGGTGCGCTGCTGTTCATTCCGGCGGCGCAGTGGGTTTCGTATCCCGTTTTTCTGTTCGCTTTCTTCGTGCTCGCCAGCGGAATCACCTTGCTGCAAGTTGCGGCCAATCCCTATGTCTGCCTGCTCGGCGAGCCGCGCCTGGCTTCAAGTCGACTGAATCTTGCCCAGGCACTGAATTCGCTTGGTACGACTCTGGCGCCCGCACTCGGCGGCGCGCTGATTCTCTCCGGAGCGGTACTCGGCGCGAGCGAACTCGCGCAGCTTGCGCCTGCCGATTTGCTTGCCTATCGCAGCGAACAGGCCGCGCTGGTGACGGTGCCTTACATCGGTCTTGCGGCTACTTTGTTTGCCCTGGCGATTGTGGTTTGGTTGTTCCGATTGCCCTCTTTGACCGAAGCAACCGCGCGTGCAGACAAGCAGCCGCATCGGTTCATTGATGTGCTTGGCTTTCGCCATGTGCGACTTGGCGTGATAGCGATCTTTCTCTATGTCGGCGCTGAAGTATCGATCGGCAGCTTTCTGATCATCTATCTGTCGCGAACCGAGATTGGCAATATCAGCGAACTCGCGGCGGCGGGCTATGTGTCGCTCTACTGGGGCGGGGCGATGGTCGGACGCTTCATCGGTTTTGTCCTGCTGCGCTGGTCTAATCCACGACACTTGCTCGGCATCTTCGCTGTGGTCGCCAGCGCGTTGGTTGCGACCACGATGCTGAGCGATGGATCGATTGCGTTATGGAGTGTGGTTGCGATCGGTCTGTTCAACTCGATCATGTTCCCGAACATCTTCGCACTCGGCATCGCCAAGATGGGCGCGATGACCGACAAGGCGTCGAGTTTGCTGATCATGGCCATTGTCGGTGGTGCGATCGTTCCGTTGTTGCAAGGCGTGCTGGCCGACCGCATCGGCATCCAGCATGCGTTCGTGCTGCCTCTCCTCTGCTATTTATTCATTATTTACTATGGATTTGCAGGGGCGCGAATCGTCGATGAATCGAAGGTTCCCGGCGATATCGTGACAGCCGGCGCAGCACGCGTGGCAGGACATTGAGATGAGGTCGGTCTTTTGTTTCGGCGAGGTCCTCATCGACTTTCAACCGATTGCGCCCTGTGCCACATCGCAAACAGCGAGGTTCGAGCAACACGCGGGCGGCGCGCCGGCGAATGTCGCCGTCGCCGTGGCCGCACTCGGCGGCAAGGCGGAGTTTGTCGGCACGCTCTCCACCGATCCGTTTTCGGATTTCCTGCTCGACAGCCTGCGTCGCGCCAACGTCGCCACAAATTATATTCAGCGCACGTGTGCCGCGCCTACCGCGTTGGCCTTTGTCACCCTCGATAAGAACGGTGAACGCAGCTTCAGTTTCTATCGTTCGCCGGCTGCTGATCTGCTGTTTCGCGAAAGCAAACTGCCAGCCAAGGCTTTCGCAAAAGCCTCGATCTTCCACGCCTGTTCAAATTCCTTGACCGAAGAAGGTATTGCTCAAGGAACTCTGGCGTGCATGCGCCGCGCGCGCGCGGCCGGTGCGCTGGTCAGTTTCGACATGAACCTGCGACCAGCACTTTGGCCGGCCGGCGTCGATCCCGGCCCGCGCATCCGTGCCGCATTGGAACTGGCTGATGTGGTCAAGCTAAGCGCTGAAGAGCTCGCATTTCTGACCGCCCACGCCGGTAGCGAATCCGCCGCGCTCGATGCCATTCTTTCTGAAACGGCGCAGCTTGTGCTGGTAACCGATGGCGCGCGACCCATACGCTGGTTCGCCCGAGGCAATCACGGAACGCTCGATACCTATGCCGTCGATACCATTGACAGCACAGCGGCAGGCGATGCGTTCAGTGGCGGTATCCTGTTTGCCCTAGCCGACACCGGGATCGACATATTGAGCCTGCCTGACCTGATCAGGGACCCAGCTCGCTTAAACGCCGTGCTCCGATTCGGCGCAGCCTGCGGCGCACTTGCAACAACGCGGCGGGGTGCATTTGCAGCAATGCCGAGCCGTGCCGAGGTTGAAGCGTTGATGCGTTCAACCGTGATCGAACCCCTCAAGGTGGCCTCATGACGAACCTCCCCGATTTCTGGTCCGCCGATTTCCTGCGCTCACATATTGCGCAGACGATGGACTTCTATCATCCGCGTTGCATCGATCCGTCCGGTGGCTTCTTCCACTATTTCATGGACGATGGATCAATCTACGATCACAGCAGTCGGCATCTGGTCAGCAGCACGCGATTCATCTTCAACTATGCGATGGCGGCGCGAGAGTTCGAGCGTGATGACTACCGCGATGCGGCGCGCCATGGGCTGGATTATTTGCGCGAAGTGCATCGTGATCCAGCCAGTGGCGCGTACGCCTGGACAATACGTGATCGCAAGGTGCTCGATGCGACACGCCACGCATACGGTATGGCTTTCGTGCTGCTCGCTTATGCGACAGCACTGAAGGCGGGGATCGAGGAAGCCGCAGCGTGGATCGATGAGACATGGCAATTGCTCGAAGCAAAATTCTGGGATGCCGAAGCGGGCCTCTATCGCGACGAGGCGGACGAGCAATGGAAATTTTCGCCATACCGCGGCCAGAACGCGAATATGCATCTGACCGAGGCCTTGATTGCGACCTACGAAGCAACCCAGGACCCGCGCTATCTGGATCGCGCCTTGGCGGTCGCCGATGCCATGACGCGCCGCCAAGCGGCACAAGCCGGCGGACTGGTCTGGGAACACTACGATGAAAACTGGGCCATCGATTGGGATTACCACCGCGATGAACCGAAGCACCTTTTTCGGCCTTGGGGTTTCCAGCCCGGCCATCAGACCGAGTGGGCGAAATTATTGTTGATCCTGGACCGTTACACGCCGCAGGAATGGCTGCTGCCAACGGCGACGCATCTTTTCGAAAAGGCGATCGCGCACTCGTGGGATGACGTCAATGGCGGGCTTTGCTACGGCTTCGCGCCGGATGGTTCGATCTGCGACGGCGACAAATATTTCTGGGTTCAGGCTGAATCACTGGCTGCAGCCGCGCTACTCAGCGAGCGCAGCGGCGACCTGCGCCATGTCGATGACTACGACAAGATCTGGGCCTATGCGTGGCGCTTCCTTGTCGATCACGAACACGGCGCCTGGTATCGCATCCTCGATCACGAGAACCGCAAAGTTTCCGAAGAAAAAAGTCCGGCCGGGAAAACCGACTACCACACGATGGGGGCGTGTCATGAAGTGCTCGCGATGATACGGCGAAGGCCAGCCTAGCTTCAGCCGCTTCCCACAAAGGATACCGCTTGCTTCGGCAATCCACTGGAACGCGCCTCAGGGAATCACCAATGAACAGAATCATCATCGCCGTTTCGCTCTTGTTGACCTCTGCCTTCGTGTGGTCGAGCGAAGCACCCGCTCCCTCACCGATCGACGCCGCCGAATCCGCGCGTCTCGCCGCCGAGGTCAAGACAGAATTCCTGCACGCGTGGAAGGATTATCGCAAGTACGCATGGGGCCACGATGACCTCGCGCCGCTGACGCACAAGCCGCATGACTGGTATGCCGAGCCGCTGCTGATGACGCCGGTCGATGCGCTCGACACCCTGGTCATCATGGGTCTGACCGATGAGGCGGATGCGGCGCGTGAATTGATCGCGGCGAATCTCGATTTCAACAAAAATATTTACGTCAAGAATTTCGAGATCACGATTCGCCTGCTCGGCGGCCTGCTTTCGGGATATCAGATTACCGGCGATGAGCGTCTGCTGGCCAAGGCCGAGGATCTCGGCAATCGACTGCTGCCGGTATTCGATTCACCGACCGGCTTGCCGTATGTCGAGATCAACCTGCGCACCGGCAAGACGCGCAATCCGAAAACAAATCCGGCGGAAACCGGAACGCTCCTGCTCGAATTCGGCACCTTGTCGAAATTGACTGGAAAGCCCGTGTTCTACGACAAGGCAAAACGCGCGTTGGTTGAAACCTTCAAGCGTCGGTCGAAGCTCGATCTGGTTGGCTCGGTGATTGATGTCGATACCGGTGAATGGCTTGATGGAGGTTCGCACATCTCGGGCGGCATTGATTCTTACTATGAATATTTGTGGAAATGCTGGCGCCTGTTCGGTGACAAGGATTGCCTGGCGATGTGGAAATCCAGCATCACCGCGGTGAATGCGCATCTGGCCGACGAGGTTGATGGCGCGCTCTGGTACGGCGCCAGCGACATGAATACGGGAAAACGCACGCACACGACCTACGGTGCGCTCGATGCATTTTTCCCGGCGCTGCTGGCTTTGTCGGGTGATACGCAACGCGCGGCACGGCTGCACGATTCTTCGTTTCGCATGTGGCAGCTCCACGGCATCGAGCCCGAGGTGTACGACTATCGCAGCGGCGAGATTACCTATCCGGGCTACGCGTTGCGCCCCGAGATCATCGAGTCGACCTACAGCCTCAGCCACTTCACGCAAGATCCGAAATACCTCGTGATGGGACGCACCCTGTTCCGTGACTTCGTCAAATATTGCCGAAACGATGTTGGCTACGCAGCACTCGCCAGCGTGATCACGAAGGAGAAAAAGGATCGCATGGAGAGCTTCGTGCTCGCCGAGACGTTCAAGTACTTCTATCTGCTGTTCAATCCATCGGCACTCGATTTCGATGCAGTCACGTTCAATACCGAGGCGCATCCGCTGCGCGCGACCTGGCTCAAAAAGAGCGAGGCGAATCCGGCGGCAGAAGTCGATCCGCGCATCGGAACCGCGCATGGTGGCAATGTCTTTCCGGGCGCGGTACGTCCGTTCGGCATGCTCTCGTGGAGTCCGGAAACCTCTCGCGGTGATCACAGTCGCGTGGCTGCACCGGGCGGCTACGCCTACGACGTCAATCGTGTGCGCGGTTTCAGTCTGACCCATCTGTCCGGCACCGGCTGCCGTGGCGCGAGCGGTGATATTCCGTTCTTGCCGATTATCGGCGAGCCGGATTCATCGCCATCGCTGGATGCCAAGGATGAGAAGTTCGTCAGCCGCTACTCGCATGTCAACGAGATCGCCGAGCCGGGCTATTACGCGGTGAACCTCGACAATCGGATCAAGGTCGAACTCGCTGCCGGCATGCGCAGTGGCATCGCACAGTTTCGCTATCCGTCAGACGTTAAGGCAGGTCTGTTGATCCGTAATTCGGATTCCGAGATCGGCAGCAGCGACGCCGAGTTGACGATTGATGCTGACAAAGGAACCGTCAGTGGTTCGGTCACCAGCGGAAATTTCTGCGGCTATCTCGATGCGGAAACGCGACGCAGCTATTACACCGTCTACTACGTTGCGCATTTTGATCAGCCGATCATCGCCCACGGTACCTGGCAGGACGGCACGCTGAACGTGGGCGCCACGAGTGCGAAAGGCGGTACAGGCTACGGCAGCGATGGCTATCCCGAAGCGGGCAAGGGATCCGGCGGCTGGCTCCGATTCGATACAGCCAAGCAGCGCAACGTCGGCGTACGCGTCGGCATTTCGTATGTGAGCCTGGCCAACGCGCAGGCTAATCTCGATGCCGAGATTCCGGCCGCGGCAACCCTCGCGGCGATTCGCGATGAGGCGCGCGACGCCTGGAACAACTGGCTCGCGCGCATCGATATTGAAGGGGGTGACGTTGCTCAACGCCGCATCTTCCGCACCGCGCTCTATCACGCCTTGCTGCATCCGAACGTATTCAGTGACCACAATGGCGAGTACGCCGGTTTCGATGGCAAAACTCATCAAGTCACAGCGCCGCAAGAAAACCAGTACGCGAATTTTTCGGGCTGGGATGTGTACCGCTCGCAAGTGCAACTGGTGACCTTGCTCGATGCCGATGTCGGCAGCGACATCGCGCAATCCCTGCTCAACCAGGCCAATCAAAACGGCGGTGAATGGGATCGCTGGACGCACAATACGGGCGGCACGCACGTCATGAATGGCGATCCGGCCGCAGCGGCGGTCTCGGCGATCCATGCGTTTGGCGGCACGCGCTTCGATACGAAGGCCGCCTTGGCATCGCTGGTCAGCGCGGCCGAGGTTCCGACCGCGCGCGACGCCGGCAAGGCGGGTTGTCCGATCATGTGTGCGGGTCAGCGTCCGGATCTGCAGCGATCGCTGACGCTGGGTTATCTGCCTGCCGATACGCAGGCCTGGGGCGGCGGTGCGGAAACGCTCGAACAAGCCAGTGCGGATTTTGCCCTGGCTGCTTTCGCGCAGCGACTCGGCGACGATGCGACGGCCACGCGCTTCCTCAAACGCTCAGGCAACTGGCGCAATCTGTTCAACCCGAAAGCGACCGAAGCGGGCGGCTACATCCAGAACCGCAACGCCGATGGCACGTGGCCGGCGTTTGATCCCGCATCCGACGACGGCTTTGCCGAAGGCAGTGCCGCGCAATACCTGTGGATGATCCCGCACGATGCGCACGGTCTCATCGACCTGCTCGGCGGAGAGGAAATCGCCGCGAAACGCCTCGATGCCTTGTTCCACGACGAGGATGGCGACTGGGCCTTGACCGGCATGGGTGGCCTGCACGTCGAAATGGACAACGAACCCTCGATCGCCGCGCCATGGCTCTATGCGTACGTCGGCCAACCGTGGAAAACGCAAGCCACCGTGCACGAAGTGCTCGATACCTTGTGGAGGGCGACACCCGATGGCATTCCGGGCAACGACGATCTCGGCGCGATGTCGTCGTGGTACGTGTTCTCGGCGCTTGGTATTTATCCACTCCTGCCAGGTCGATCGGAACTGATGCTCGCGACGCCGCAATTTGCACACGCCACGATTCATCGCGATGCTGGCGACATCACCATCGATGCGACCCATGCGGATAGCGAGAATACCTACATCCACTCCCTCGATGTCGACGGTCAGCCGAGCACGCGGGCGTGGTTGCCCGCGAGCTTCGTAGAAAAAGGCGGCGCGCTGCGTTATGTGTTGTCGGACAAGCCGAACCAGAAGTGGGGCAGTGCTGCGGATGATGCGCCACCGGATTATCTTTCCGAGATTGTTGTGAAGTAATCAAATTGACCAATCCTTATTGATTCTGCCCATAAATAGTCTCTATATTTCTACGATGGCGGGCATCAAAAACCGGAGGGGAGTCCCACCCACTTCCGTTCGTGGTGAGCTTGTCGAACCATGATCGGAAGCGGCTCGAAGCGCTCGGTACCTTGGAAGTTCCCTTCGACAGGCTCAGGGCGAACGGTTGACATTGGAGCAATCTCAACGGAGAAAAGTCGTTCCATTTTAGGGACGAATCAATAGTCTGTAACGACGACATTATATTCGCTCGTCGCCTCTGCCCTTCGACAAGCTCGGCTTGGCCAAAGCAGGGGCTCAGGAACTTTGCACTTGTAAAGCACGCTCCTTCGTCGCGCGGCATCCCTGCCATTTTTCACTCGCCTCCGGCGAGCGAGTGTCTTCTCTTTGCGTGGCCAAAGAGAAGGCACCAAGAGAAAGGCCACCCCACACTCGCGCCTTACGCACAGTCCCTGTGCTCCAGGTTCGCGAGCCTGCTACGGGGTTCGCCGACAGTCCATCCATGGAC
>JBBQTY010000092.1:0-15991 GCA_038234445.1 Lysobacterales bacterium | reverse complement strand
TCGTTGAACAGCGGCAGGGTCTTTTCGAGATTGATGATGTGGATACGTCCGCGAGCACCGAAGATGTACGGTGCCATGCGGGGATTCCAGTAACGGGTTTGATGGCCGAAGTGGACGCCTGCTTCGAGCATCTGGCGCATGGTGACTTGTGGCATGGTAAAACTCCAAATCATGGGCAGCCGCACGGCTTTGTTTGATGTGCGGTGTTGCCCGGGGTTGAGACCTCCACGTATCCGCCGTCTGCGACCTCTTAAAGAGGCACCCCGAAAACGGTGACGATACGTGTGCGGATTTGGTCAAACGCGGGCAGTTGTTTACCCTTGTTCGCCAGTGATGACCTCGCGCATGGATCCGCGGAGCCGATAAGCCGGATGGCATGCAGCGAGCAAGCCGGCCGAGTTATCCGTAGAATTGTAGCCCGTCCATGGCGCCTGCGACAAGCGCCCCAGAGCAAAGAGCCCCCATGTCCGTCACCATCAAGACCCCCGAAGATATCGAGAAGATGCGCGTTGCCGGCCGTTTGGCCGCTGAAGTGCTCGAGATGATCGCCCCGCACGTCAAGGCCGGCGTAACCACGGAAGCGCTCGACAAGCTCTGCCACGACTACATCGTCGATGTGCAGGGTGCGATTCCGGCCAATGTCGGCTACAAGGGCTTCACCAAGACCCTCTGCACCTCGGTCAACCATGTCATCTGTCATGGCATTCCGAGCCACGCGAAGGTGCTCAAGGATGGCGACATCATCAATATCGATGTCACCGTGATCAAGGATGGCTGGCACGGTGACACCAGCCGCATGTATTTCGTTGGCGAACCTTCGGTGCTGGCGCGGCGCCTCGTCGAGACGACCCGCGACGCGATGCTCGCGGCGATCTCGATCGTCAAACCCGGGATCACCTTGGGCGATATCGGCGAGACGATCCAGAAATTTGCCGAATCACGTAATTTCTCCGTGGTCCGCGAGTACTGCGGTCACGGCATCGGGCGCATCTATCACGAGGATCCGCAGGTGCTGCATTACGGCCACGCGGGAACCGGGCTGACCTTGAAGAAAGGCATGACCTTCACGATCGAACCGATGATCAATGCCGGCAAGCCGCACACGCGCCTGTTGCCCGATGGTTGGACCGTGGTCAC
Organism: Lysobacterales bacterium; assembly: GCA_038234445.1. Classification (GTDB taxonomy): domain Bacteria; phylum Pseudomonadota; class Gammaproteobacteria; order Xanthomonadales; family Rhodanobacteraceae; genus Dokdonella. The sequence goes on along the minus strand of JBBQTY010000092.1, from coordinate 14,854 downwards.
CCGCGATCATTCGTTGTCGGCACAATGGGAGCACACGATCGCCGTGACCGACGATGGTTTCGAGATCCTGACGCCCTGGCCGAACGCGGCCTGAGAAAGATCCAATGACCGGCATGACCGCATCCACTGTGCGAGTGCCGCCACTGCCGCGATTGGCCAAGCCGGTGCCGCGCGTGGGCGTGGTCGGCCCGGCGCGGCTGGCTTTGCGTCAGTACCTGGTTGACTACGATCGCGATCTCGCCGGAGCCTTCCGCGAGCATGCAGATGCCGAGCGCATCATTGCCGCGCGCACCACGGCGGTCGAACACATGCTCGCGTATGCCTGGCATTCCTGGCTCGGCGAAACGGTCAATGCCGCGCTGATCGCGGTCGGCGGTTTTGGTCGCGGCGAGTTGTTTCCGTATTCGGATGTCGATCTGCTGATTCTCACCGTTGAAACCCCCGAGCCGCGCGTGATGCGCGCGATCGAGGCGTTCTGCGCCTGCCTTTGGGATCTTGGCATCAAGCCGGGTCTCGCAGTGCGTGATCTGGCCGGTTGTCGTGAACTGGCGGCGCAGGATGTCAGCGTCTACACCAATTTGATCGAGGCGCGTTTCCTCGTCGGCTCGCAGGAGCTCGCGGAAAATCTGCTGGCGCCATTGCCTGATGAAACATTGTGGAGTCCGGTACGATTTCTCGAAGCCAAGAAAGCCGAGCAGGCCACACGTCACCTGCGCTTCGGTGACACCGCCTACAACCTCGAACCGCAGCTCAAGGAAGGCCCCGGCGGCTTGCGCGATTTGCAGCTGATCGGCTGGCTCGGGCGGACCATCGCGGGCTCCGCCGATCTGGGTCTGATGGTCGAAGCCGGTCTGCTCGATGTGACCGAGGCCGACGCGCTGGCTTCGGCCAAGGCGACCCTGTTCCGCATTCGCTATGCCTTGCATCTGCTCGCGGGGCGCGCCGAGGAGCGTTTGTTGTTTGACTACCAGCGTGAGCTGGCCACGAGTCTCGGCTATCGTGATGAGCACGCCGACAATCTTGGCGTTGAGCAATGCATGCAGGATTACTACCGTGCAGCGCGACGCATCGCCGGGACCAATGAGGAGCTGCTGGCACGCTGCAGCGAGATGCTGGCAACTGCGCCGACCCGTGCCGAAAATCTCGGCAATGGTTATTTGCGCATCGGCGATCGACTCGATGTCGATGACAGTCATCGTCTCGGCGAAGAGCCGCGCGCTCTGATCGAATTGTATTCGCTGTTCGCCAGCGAACCCGGCATTCGCGGCCTGCGCGCGAACGCCTTGCGTCAGGTGCGTCTGGCTCTGGCCAATCCATCGCTCGATTTCAATCAGTCCGAGGTTTTTGCCTCGTTGCACGAACTGCTCGACCTCGGTGCGGCGGCGGTCGAAGCATTGGCGGCGATGGCGAGGCATGGTGTATTGGCGCGATTGATTCCCGGGTTCGCCAGGGTGACCGGGCGCATGCAGTACGATCTTTTCCACGTGTATACCGTCGATGAACACACGATGCGCGTGCTGCGTTTCATTGCGCGATTTGCCAGCGAGGAGGGTGCGCGCGACTACAAGCTCGCGCATTCGCTTTACCAGCGCATCCCGCAACCCGCATTGCTCCTTCTCGCAGGGTTGTTCCACGACATCGCCAAGGGTCGCGGCGGCGATCATTCGGTGCTCGGCGAGGAAGATGCGCGCGAATTCTGCACGCGCCTCGGCTTGCGACCCGCGGCGATCAGTCTGGTCGCCTGGCTCGTGCGCAACCACCTGGTCATGAGTGTCACCGCGCAGCGCCAGGACATCACCGATCCGGCCGTCGTGCATCGATTCGCCGAGCAGGTGGATGATTGGGAGCGCCTCGATTATCTGTATCTGCTGACTGTTGCCGACATCAATGGCACCAGCCCGAAATTGTGGAATACCTGGCGCGATCGGCTGCTATCGGATCTCTACGCGGCGACGCGCTATGTCTTGCGCGAGGAATCCGGCGAGTTGCCCAAGGCGGATGAACGCGTCGCCGAGACGCGCATGCGCGCCGAGGTGATGCTTGAGCCAAAAGGCATTGACGCGGAAACGATCGCGCGAATCTGGATCGACTTCCCCGAGGAAAGTTTTCTGCGCTATCGGCCCGAGCAGATCGCCTGGCAAACGGCCGCCATTGCAACGCATGGCAGCGCGGGTGAAGCGCTGGTCAAAGTCAATCCGCTCGGCGTGCGCGGAACCACCGAGGTTTTTGTCTACTCGCCGGATCGCGATGGATTGTTTGCGACGATCACGGCGGTGCTTGATCGTGCTCATCTCAATGTGGTCGAGGCGCGCGTGATCTCGGCACATTCTGATCGCGTTCTCGATACATTCTTCGTGCTCGATGCGGCCGGCAAACCTTTGCTCGATGCGGAACAGGTGTTTGCGGTCGAGCAGGCCCTGCGTGTCGCGCTGGATCAGACCGAGTTGAGCGAACAGCCGGTGCGCCGTGTGCTGCCTCGAACCCTGCGGCATTTTCATATCGTGCCGCGCATCGTTTTCAGCGTCGTCGATGGCCGTACGCGGCTCGGACTCGTTTGCACCGATCGCCCGGGTCTGCTCGCCTCGGTCGCGCAAACCTTCCGTTCACTCGGCGTGCGCGTGCATGATGCGCGCATCGCGACGTTCGGCGAACGCGTCGAGGATTTCTTCCGCATCAGCGATGAAAACGACCAGCTGCTCGATGAAGCCGGTCAGGAAACCTTGCGCGCCGCCTTGCTCGAACAGCTCGATCTGCGCCCACCCGAAAACTTGAAGGTCATGCATGTCCACCATTGAATCCATCATCGACGCCGCGTGGGATCGGCGCAGCGAGCTCAGCAGCAGCGAGATCGAACGAGAACTTCGTCCGGCCATCGATGCCGCGCTTGATTCGCTCGAGAGCGGCAAGGCACGCGTTGCCGAACGTCAGGACGATGGAAGCTGGCTCGTCCATCAATGGCTCAAGAAAGCCGTGTTGCTGTACTTTCGCATCAACAACAACCGGGTCATGGATGGTGGTCCGATGCAAGCCTGGGACAAGGTGCCGCTGCGCTTTGTGGACGCCGATGCCGAGACGTTTTCAAATGCCGGTGCACGCGTGGTTCCGGGTGCGCTCGTGCGTCGTGGTGCGCACGTTGCCGCTGACGCCGTGTTGATGCCGAGCTACGTAAACATTGGCGCGCATGTCGGCGCGGGCTCAATGGTCGATACCTGGGCCACGGTCGGCTCTTGCGCGCAGATTGGTGCGCGCGTGCATCTGTCGGGTGGCGTCGGCATCGGCGGCGTGCTTGAACCGTTGCAGGCCGGACCGACCATCATCGAGGATGACTGCTTTATCGGTGCACGCTCGGAAGTCGTCGAGGGCGTTGTCGTGGAGCGTGGCAGCGTGATCGGCATGGGCGTGTTTCTCGGTCAGTCAACCAAGATCTATGATCGCGCGACCGGCGCGGTGAGCTACGGGCGCATCCCTTCCGGCAGCGTCGTCGTCGCCGGTTCGTTGCCGTCATCCGATGGCAGCCACAGCTTGTATGCGGCGATCATCGTCAAACGTGTCGATGAAAAGACCCGCTCGAAAACCGCCATCAACGAGCTGCTGCGCGCATGAGCATCGACGTCTACGGGCTGAACAAATGCGACACGTGCAGCAAGGCGTGCAAGTGGCTCGATCGTCACGGCGTCGACTATCGCTTCATCGACTACCGCGATCAGCCCGCGACCCCGGCGATGCTCAAAAACTGGGCAGAAGCTGTCGGTGGATTTGATGCCCTGGTCAACCGCAGCAGCACGACGTGGCGCAATCTCGCACCGACCCGCAAATCACCCGGTTCGGCGGCGGAATGGAGTTTGTTGATTCGCGAGTATCCGGCCTTGGTCAAGCGCCCGGTTCTCGTGATGGACGATGGCAAGGTGCAGCTCGGATTCAATGACAAGCTTTACGCCGGATTGTTTTCCTCCACCACCTTGTAGGAGCCCCTTCAGGGGCGATGCTCTGTTGAGGGTTAGATCAATGCATCGCCCCTGAAGGGGCTCCTACAAATCCCGAATCTCCAATCCCGGCCTCAACCCATGTCCGACATCATCAATCTCACCAGCGAACTGATCCGACGCGCATCGGTGACACCCGACGATGCGGGTTGCCAAGCCTTGCTCGCGCAGCGGCTGAGCGACGCGGGATTCCAGATTGAGAATTTGCGCTACGGCAGCGTCGACAACCTGTGGGCGACGCATGGCAGCGAAGGCCCCGTGCTGGTTTTTCTCGGCCACACCGACGTCGTGCCGACTGGACCGAGCACGCAATGGTCGAGTCCGCCATTCGAGCCGACGATTCGTGATGGCCATCTATTCGGTCGCGGTGCCGCCGACATGAAATCCGGCGTTGCCGGGATGACCCTCGCACTTGAGGATTTCGTGCGACGCAATCCGGAGCACAACGGAACAATCGCGCTATTGCTGACCAGCGATGAAGAAGGCCCTTCGATCGATGGTGTGCGTCGCGTTGTCGAGGAGTTACGGCAGCGTGGTCAGCGCATCGATTGGTGTCTGGTGGGCGAGCCTTCCTCGCAAATGGTTCTCGGCGACTTGATCCGGATCGGTCGACGAGGCTCGCTGCATGGCCAATTGAGCGTGCATGGCATACAGGGCCATGTCGCCTATCCCGAGAAAGCCCTCAATCCGATTCATGCGGCGGCGCCCGCGTTGGCCGAACTCGCGGCGACGCGCTGGGATGACGGCAACGCGTCATTCCCGCCGACTTCGTTCCAGATCTCGAACATTCATGCCGGGGCGGGCGCCAACAACATCATTCCCGGTCACCTCGATGTCACATTCAATTTCCGCTACAGCACGGCGAGCACGGCGGCTGGGTTGCGCGAAAAAGTCGAAGCGTGCCTCAAGAGGTATTCCATTGATTTTACGCTTGAATGGAATCTCTCGGGCGAAGCGTTCTTGACTGAGGAGGGACTCTTGCGCCATGCCGTCACCTCGGCGATCGAGTCGATCTGCGGGGTCACGCCGACGGCAAGCACCGGCGGAGGCACCTCGGATGGTCGTTTCATCGCGCCACTCGGTGCCGAAGTGGTCGAGCTCGGACCGATCAACGCGACCATCCACAAGATCGATGAATGTGTGTCTTTGCAGGATCTTGAACGCCTTCCGGGTCTTTATCTTGATATTGCAGAGCGCCTGTTGGTACGCAATCACCAAGTCTGAACGAGGCGCGAAAACGAAGGCGAGTGTGCGGCCTTACACAAATTGAACACATGCGCGCGCGTTTGCGTGTGTCATGCGCACCCGCTTCGTGATAAAAATCAGGGGATTTGCCGGTCGACCGCCAACAATCCGCAGATAGTGATAAGACTATTCTCCGGGCGCGATTGAGCGGAGCACTCGCTATTCGGCATCGGGTCAACGCAAGGGATCGCAATCACATCACGCCATCGTGCGTGTCTTCAAGCTGGGCGAGGTGACTGTTTTGCGATTGGATTTCCGGGGCCTTCTATTGCCGTCACGATTGATGCCGAGCGTCGTTTTCGCGTTTGGGTTGCTGGTCGCCGCCGGTCATGTATTTGCACTCGACTTCACCCCACATGGCACCCAGCCAGGCTTGCTCTGGGCGCTTGAGGAGCCGGAAGCGTGCATGTCCTGTCATCGCGGCTTTTCGGGCAGCTCACCGCAATTCATGCCGCACAATACGTGGGGCGGCTCGATGATGGCCAACTCGATGCGCGATCCGTTGTTCTTCGCCGCGCTTGATGTCGCCAACAAGGAATACCCGGGTGTCGGGGATTTTTGCCTGCGTTGCCATACGCCACCGGGCTGGTTGAATGGTCGTGTCGTCAAGGCGATCGGTGGCGGCAGCAGTGGCCCTGGCGGTGCGAGCGCGTGCCAGTTGTCGGGCGATTACGACGACTACGACACCAAGGGCAACGATTACTCAGGTGTCACCTGTCATTTCTGCCATCGCATGATGCCAAGCGGCCCTGCTGGCGAAGCCGGGATGATCGGCAACGCCAACATCTGGATCGACAACGCGACGAGTTGCACCAATCCGGACGGATCGGGCTATGGCGGCCCTTGTCGACGCGGCCCCTACACCTATGCCGATGGATCACTCGAGCCGCCGCATGGATGGGTCAAATCCGCTTATCACGAAGATTCAAAACTTTGTGGCTCTTGCCACGATATAACCACGCCGGATACCGATGCCGGGCCGCTCAAGACCCTCGTTCTGGAGGACGGCGTGACGACAACGCGACCGATGCCGATCGAGCGCACGTATTCGGAATGGAGTCGAAGCCTGTTCGCTGATGTGATCTACCGCGACGGTCTTGGTGAAGGCGCTTCTGGAACACCAGCCATCGCGCGTGTCGAGCAATGCCAGAACTGTCACATGCGATCCAGCGAGGATCCAGCTGCCAAGGCATGCAGCCAGAATCCTGCCGGTTCCCGAACCGGCAACTTGCCCGTGCACGAATTTGCCGGGGCGAACACCTGGATACCGTCAATCATCAAGTCCGAATACGCGAACAGCGTGACCGGATTCGGGCGCGAAGCCGATTACGATCGCACGATCGCCAGCGCGCAAGCGATGCTGGCCTCCGCCGCAAAAGTCGAAACCTCGATCCTCTCCTATATCGCGCCCACCGCTGGTTCCGCAGGTTCGATCAATGTGCGCGTAAAGGTCATCAATCTGAGTGGGCACAAATTGCCGACCGGCTATGCCGAAGGGCGTCGCATGTGGCTCAACGTCAAGGCGCGAAGCGCCACCAATGCCGTGGTTGCCGAGAGCGCGGCCTATGATCCGTTGACAGCCGAACTCACGCTCGATGGTCAAGCCAAGGTCTATGAAACCCTGCAAGGCATCTGGACGCCGGGATCACCTGGCGAGTGCAAGATCGAGGAGGCGGGCAAGGCGCAGTTCCATTTCGTGCTGAACAACTGCATCCGCAAGGACAACCGTATACCGCCGCTCGGCTTCCATCCGGCCAGCTCCAGCGATCCGAACGCCGATGAGATGCGACCGGTTGGCTACAGCTATCCACAAACTTCGCCGGGTTCGGGTACCTTGGTCAACTACGACATCACGGACTACACATTCACGCTGCCGGCTGGTACGGCGCGGCCGATCAGCATCGCCGCCGAGCTCAAGTTCCAGATGTCGAGCAAGGATTACATCGAGTTTCTGCGTGACCAGGCAACCACGGCGCCGATTATTCCTGCCGAAAACACCCTGTGCGCAGACGGCCCCAATCGCCCGTTCAATGTCGGTCCGCAGTCACTTTCACGCGGAGAGTACATGTTCCAGCTTTGGACCAATCCCGCTTACGGAAAGTCGCCGCCGGAAACCGCCGGAAATGTCGGCTTGGTTGTCACGCCCAATTGAACGGACACCAGAAAATGCGCCAACCAAATTTTGCCGCACCAACGTCGATTGGCTTCTCGCTGCTTTGCAAAATTCTCGCCGCAGCCGGGTTTTCAATCGCGATGCTGCTTTCTGCATGCAGCAGCGCACCGCGAATGCGGGCTTCCTTCGAATCCGAAGTTGATCACAGCGGGCGGATGCGCGGCTATGTCGAATCGAGCAAGGTCACCGATTTTTGTCCAGACCAGTCAACCAGACGTGATGATGAACGTTGCACGGTGACGCGCGGCTTTGATTATTCGCGGGTTTTGACGATCGTTCGTACCTACGATCCAACCGGCAAGCTCATCAATTCGGTCGACGTGGCCGGAGCTGATCTGAGTCTTACCGATGTGGAACGTGCGCGCATTGAGACACTAATTCGAGCTGATCCACGCACCAAGGATATAGTCAACGCACCTGGTGTGATGTTGTGGGACGGGGGCTTCGTTATGCGGGAGCCGGGCGATCAGTTTTGCGATCGCGGATCTCGTTGCATTCGGGTCATCGCGGCAACCCATGAAGGTGATAATGCTATTTTGCATTCCGTGGTCGACCTGGTAGCCGATCGAGTTGTCTATCCCAGCTACACCTCTTCCCGAAACAAAAGTGTCAACCAGCCTTTGGAGCATTGAGCTATGTCCGTCGCTTGTCGCTTGTTTGTTTTTGCACTGCTGCTTTTTGGCGGTAATTCTTTTGCGCGCGCAGACTCGCCGACTTGCGTTTCGCCTGAGACCAAGTTGAGCTGGCCGGCAGTGAATCCCATCTGGGAGATGTGTTGGCTCGGACCGAACCAAAGCGTCGGGCCACGAGGTTCAGGCATGGAGTTGCGCAACGTCTACTGGAACGGTCAGCTGGTCATGCGCCGCGCGCACTCGCCGATGTTGTTTGCCGAGTACAAGGACGGCGATGGTGGGGATTGCTATCGGGACTGGAAAGATCAGGCAACTCCGACCCTTGCCGCTTCAACAACCCAGAATCAACTTGGATCAATCCCGACGGGCGGGAATTCGGCAATCACGTCTTGTGACCAGTCAAAGGATGCAACAGCGTCCTACGGGACGTGTCCGTTCGGCCTGCCGACTCCCCCCGGATACACCTGCGTCGCGGGGTTGTCGATTGAAGACATGGGCGATCATGTGCGCTTGACCACTCAATACCGTGCCGATTGGTACATGTACGCGTCGCGATTCGAGTTCTACGCCGATGGACGCATGATGCCGAGCTTCGGATTTGGCAATCGCAATGGCACGTTCAATGGCGTCACCCACTGGCACCACAACTACTGGCGGTTCGAGTTTGATATCGGTGGCCTTGGTGACAACATGGTCAGCATCGATGATCAAGACCAGTCGATCGAATTCAGCGATATCCGAAGCATCAATGGTGGCGCTGCCCGCGATCCACGTAGTTGGTCGGTGCGCAATCCTACATCGGGCAATGGCTTCCGGCTCGTGCCTGGCGCGAGTGACTACGATTTCACAACAAACGAATCGGGGCGCAACTTCCAGACGGTCGATTTCATGGCTACCCGCGCCCACTCGGGCGAGTATGGTGATACACCGAATTACGATCTGTTTGATTGCACCATGCACAAGGAAAATCTGGTCAATAGCGAAAGTATCGCCAACACCAACCAAGCTCTTTACTACCATGTCAGCGTTCGCGATACGACAGCGAATAGCTGGCCAATTGGCTGCTCAGGCGCTTCGTGCCTCCCGCAGGATTCGATGATCTGCAAGAAGACGGGGCCAACGCTCTATCCATTTGGGCCATGGTCCGACCTGATTTTCGCCAACGGCTTCGATGTCTTGGTGCCCGGCGCGCGCATAGGCTTGAATTGATGTATGAGTTTGTAAAGCGCGACTAATTAATTAAATGATAATCTGACAATGACAGCAGAAAAAGCGATTGCATTGGTGAATGTACATTTGCTCAAGCGAAGTTTTTTTGGGCGAGTGCTCCATGTGTCGCTTGCGTGCTGGTTTCTGTGCGGGTTCGGCCATGTGATGGCGGTGGATTTCACGCCGCACGGCACTCAGCCCGGCCTGCTGTTTTCTCTAGAACCTTCAGATTCGTGTGGCGGATGCCACGGAGGGTTCAGCGGCAACGACCCGAAGTTTCGGCCGCACAGCACCTGGAGCGGTTCGATGATGGCTAATGCGACGCGTGACCCACTGTTCTGGGCCGCGGTCGATATCGCCAACAAGGATGTTCCGGGTGCCGGTGATTTCTGTCTGCGTTGCCATACCTCGCAAGGCTGGTATGGCGGACGTGTGGTCAAATCCGGGTTCGGCGCACCGAACGATCCGATCAAGGGCGCCAACGGCTGCCTGCTCCAGGGCACGCCAGACGCGGTTGATTTCTCGAATGACTTCAGCGGAGTCGCCTGTCACTTCTGTCATCGCCTGATGCCGACCGGGCCACTGGGTGAGCCCGGTATGATCGGCAATGCGAATGTCTGGCTCGATGACGCCGAGTGCAATGGCAATGAGGGTGCGCCCTGTCGTCGGGGCCCCTACACCTATTCGGGCGGTTTCTCGCCACCGCATCAATGGGCACAATCGGCTTACCACGAAGACAGCAGGCTCTGCGGCTCCTGCCACGATGTGTCCACACCCGACACCGATAGCGGTCCGCTGAAAACCCTCAAGCTCGCCGACGGCACCGACACGACGATCCCGTTTCCGATCGAGCGAACTTACAGCGAGTGGAAGCAGAGCGACTATTCCGGCCCGGGCGGTCAGACTTGCCAGGGTTGCCACATGCCCGACAGCGAGGATCCAACCGCCACCGCGTGTTCGGGTGGTCCAAACCGCACCGGTAATCTGCCGGTGCACACCTTTGTCGGCGGCAATACCTGGGTGCCTGGCATCATCAAAGGCGAATACAGCGATACCTCAGCGATTCCGGGCTCTGCCGGCGGCGTCGGTCGCGAGGATGCATTTGATCGGACCATCCAGGCAGCGCGTGACCTGCTGCAGACGGCGGCTAATGTTGATGTTGCTCTGCTTTCCTACAGCGCGCCCAGCGTCGGGTCACCCGGTTCGCTCAGCGCCCGAGTGACGGTTACCAACAATAGTGGTCACAAATTGCCAAGTGGATATTCGGAAGGTCGACGCATGTGGCTCAACGTCCAGCTGCGCGATTTCAATGGCGCGCTGGTTTTCGAAAGCGGCAGCTACGACAACGCGAGTGCGGTGCTCGCCAGCGATCCGCAATTGCATGTCTACGAGGTGCTGCAAGGCATCTGGAACCGCAATGGTACGGGCACCTGTGACGCGGTGGATGGTCTCGGTCGCGAAGCTTTCCATTTCGTCCTGAACGATTGTGTCGCCAAGGACAATCGAATCCCGCCGCTCGGTTTCGAGCCGGCAACGACGGCCGATCCGAATGGCTACGAGTTGCGCCCGGTCGGCGTGACTTATCCGGAAACTTCGCCAGGCAGCGGAGTGCTCGTCAACTTCGACAAGGTGGACTATGCGGCGGTGATTCCGCCCGGCACGCCTGGTCCGATGACCGTGACCGCGCGCCTCTACTACCAGACATCGAGCCGCGAGTATCTGGAGTTCCTGCGCGATCAGGCGGTCGAGCGCGCCATTCCGGACGAAAACCTGATGTGCTCGGGCGAGGCCAATCGGCCGGCCGTCGTCGGGCCGAAGAATCGCACGCGAGGGGCGTATGCCTGGCAGTTGTGGAACGGTCCCGAGGCCGGTGATCGCGTTTTCGCCAACAGTTTTGATGACACCGTTTTTCAGCAGGGATATGGCAAGTCACCACCCGAGTCGATCGCTTCGGGGAGCGCATTCACGCCATGAGCATGTTTCAACATCATCAGGGTTTCGTCGCTGTGCCGCACTTGGGTTGCGGTGACCAACACTGTTCATTCTTTGCCTTAACTTGGGGGTTTACACCATGAATTTGAAGCTGCTTCCGATTGCGCTTGCGCTTGCGTGTTGTCCGATGATTTCCCAGGCGCAGGATGAAACCGCCGGCAAGGCGCCGCTGGCCCAAACCCACTGGGCCGCCTGGGGTGGAACCATTGGCGTCCGTCTCGAGACGAGCAACCTGACGGGAATCGGTATCTCGGTCGGTAAACCTGCCAGCTCGATGCGGGAGGGCAGTCCTCGCCTGACGGACGGACTCGGTGTCATGCAAGCCAACAACATCGATCTGTTTGCCTTGCGCCAGAGCGGTAGTATCGAGTTCAAGGCCAGCCGAGGATCGTTCGATGGCTTTCTTGGTGGTTCTTTGCAATTGCGCGGTGGCTACGAGCTGACCCTTCACGATGGCAGCACGATTTCGCTGGTCGATTTCCGCCTGCGCCCGAATACTCAGAATCCAAATCAACTGGATGTGGTCAGCGGCGACGGCAAGGTCTGGTTCTATGTTGACAAGCTCATGTATGAGCTTGTCAATCAGAACAAGGTGCTCGCGTTTTATACAAGCGACATGCGCATCACCCCGGCATTGGCAGCGCGGACCGGCCATCCAGAGATGGTCGACCAACCAGCCGGCGAACTTGAAATCCTCACTCAGGTCACGGCTCAAGGCGGTGGTGGAGCAAAGGACTGGTCAGGTTCCGCACCCACGCCGAGCCACTGGCATGGCGATCCCGTTGCGGGCCAGCCGGGTAAGTTTTACCAGGCCGATCTTTTCATGCAGTCCATCACCATTTTCAAAGTCCAGTCTCAGAGCAATACCGGGCCTGATGGTAGCGGCCGCGTCGCGTTTGCACCAAGCTCGACTTTGAAAAACAATGTTAATAATGGAACATTAGTAACAACCGTAGCCGGGCAGGGTGCGCTGGGAACCAGCACCTCTGAATACGCGGCCTGGATCCCGTGGTATAGCAAGTTCACCTCGCCTCAGGCGCCCTACAGCAACGACCAACATCCGTTTCTGATTTGGGACATGTACCGAATCAATGCTGATGGCGGTATCGAGCAGATCGGTCGTTCGGGCGTCAAGCAGGCCTTCCTGACTCTCAATCAGGGCTGCGCTTCGGGCGAAAACTTCGACTCGCATGTGCTGGGTCGCTCGTGTGGCGATACCTACAGCTCAGGCAACAACGATTCGAACTCATCGTTGTCCTATCGTCGGGAAATTATTCCGGCGACCAATCAGTGGGGACGTTGCCATTCCTTGTTCGATCCAACTTGTGCGGGCTCCAATACCAACTCGAATCCGCCTGACGATGGATTTGATCGTCGTCTGGTCGTCAATGAGTCGCAAATCAGCAGTACCGTTCACCCCGGCGCGACCTATTTGTTCGATTCCTGGTACCTCGCGCGTCAGGACATCAATATCTACAACTCAATGGCCAGCGTTTCCGGAACTCCGACTTACTCTGGGGGTAATTGGGTTTTCGCAGGCCAAGGCAACTACAAGCTTGGTTCGGTCACTGATCGCTGGGTCGAAAGTTTGCCGGCCAATACGACGGCGCAGAACACAGAATTGGCGATCAAAGATGGACACACCAAGGTCGCAGTACGCGTCGTGGATCTCGGCAATGGCCAATGGCGCTACCACTACGCCGTCCACAATCTGGATTTCTCGCGACCGGTCACTGCCGGTGCGGAGCCCAATCTCGATGTAATCAGCAACAAGGGCTTCGACCGTTTCCGCGTGGCGGTACCCGCTGGCGTCGCCATTGTCGGCAGCAGCTTCAGCGACGGCGATCTCGAAGCTGCCAATGATTGGAGCTTCAGCAGTTCCGACGGCTATTTGACATGGACGGCACCCGCTGGCAACTCGCTGGATTGGGGTTCACTCTACCTGTTCTCGGTGACAACCAATTCACCGCCGGCAGATGGTAGCAGCGAACTTCAACCCGCTACTGCAGGAGCGCCTTCGGAATACACCGTGGCGACCCTTGTGCCGACGAGCGATATCATCTTCCAGCACGGCTTTGAGTGATCGACGGTATTGAGGATCAATTTGCGGTTCCGGCATCTGCGCCAGGCGTAGATGCCGGGTCCGCTGAGTGATTGCTTGCCCTTCGACAAGATGGCAACCACCGACTGTTTACGTGTCAACCCGAGACTGACTTCATGAATATCAAGATCCTTCAGCTTGCCTTCGCGCTTTCGATGGCACCACTGATTTCTCTGGCCCACGCGGACGAGTCTGCACCGGCCACCAGCGACTGGGCGGCTTGGGGTGGGAGCGTCGGTATTCATCTCAACCATAGCAACCTGAGCGGGATGGACATTCAGATTGCTCGGCGATCCGGCAAGCTTGCCTCGCATAGCGCGCGCCTGACCGACGGTCTCAATGTGCGCCAGGCGTTGAACTCCGAACTTTTCGGTTTGCGAGAATCCGGCAGTATCGAGTTTCGCGCCAGCCGAGGATCATTTGCCGGCTTTCTCGGCGGCTCATTGCAGACACGCGGCGGCTATACCTTGTCACTGGCCGATGGCAGCACGATTCCCCTGGTCGATTTCCGCTTGCGTCCGAATGCCGAGAATCCGATGAGGCTGGATGTTGTCAGCGCCGACAATCAAGTCTGGTTCTATGTCGACAAGTTGATGTACGAGTTGGTCAACGATAACCATGTGCTGGCGATCTATACGGCCGACATGCGCGCGAATCAGGCGCTGGCCGAACGCACCAGACATCCGGAAATGGCCGGCGCGCCCATTGGTGATCTTGAGATTCTGACCCAGGTCACCCAGCAGGGCGGCGGTGGAATCAAGGACGTGGAAGGAATCCCTTCACCGAGCCACTATCACGGTGAACAGGTTGTCGGTCAGCCCGCGGGCACGGTCTACCAGGCCGACCTGTTCATGCAGAACATAACGGTTGATCGCATCAACGAATCCAATAACACCGGACCCAATGGCAACGGTTTAGTGGCCTTTGCACCAAATTCCAGTCTGCGCAACAATGTAAACAACGGAATCGCGTCTGTAACGGTCGCCGGTCAAGGGGCGCTCGGAACGAGTTCCGCGCTGTTTACCGCATGGATTCCGTGGCACACGAAATTCTCTGGCAACTCTGCGCCCTACAACAATGATCAGCATCCGTTTCTGATCTGGGACATGTATCGCATCAACGCCGATGGCGGAATTGAGCAGATCGGCCGTTCCGGAGTCAAGCACGCATGGTTGACCACCAACCAGTCCTGCGCGACCGGCGAGAACTTCGACAGTTACATCCTGGGCCGTTCCTGCAGCGACCTTTACAGCACGTTCAACAACGATGCAAATCAGGACTTGTCGTTCCGTTCCGAGATCATCCCGGCGACCGGACAATGGGGGCGCTGTCATTCCTTGTTCGATCCGGGCTGCACCGGCAATAACACCAATTCGTTTCCGACCGATGATGGTTTTGTGCGCCGCATGGTTGTCAACGAATCACAAATCAGCAATACCGTGAATCCGGGCGCCAGCTACCTGTTTGATTCCTGGTATCTGGCTCGGCAAGACATCAACATTTACAACTCGATGGCGAC
>JBBQTY010000091.1:0-16016 GCA_038234445.1 Lysobacterales bacterium | reverse complement strand
AACCAGGGATTCATGGAAGGCGGCGTCGAAACCGGTGAGTGGGCAGCGCAGGCGATCCTCGAAAAGAACAACGCCCGAGCCACCTGAATATCTATCTATGGAAGATCGGGCGCCTCGAATCCATTCGAGAAAATGCTATCGCGATTGATCACATGCACGGCATCAATATTGCCGCTGAGCAAACCGCCCCCGGCATCCTTCTCGATGCCGAGTGAGATGTCGAGATAGTTGATGCCCGGATTCAAGACGATGTTCGCCGTGCCGTGCGCCCAGCTTCCATTGCCTTGCAGGAAATAGCCGCCGGATGAGTTGATGCCTCCGCTGCAGTCCGACTGCGCGTGCGAAGCATAGCTGACGACGAGGCGGCCACTTGGATGACCCGTTGGAAGAAAGCCATCGGCTTCAATAGCGTAGATGCCAGGTGCGGACAACGCGATGCATTGGCGCAATGGATAGACCCGCGCACTCGCCTGCGCTTCGGCGTTGAAGAGCATGACCGAACCTGAGCCCGCGTTGCCCGCGACGTCGAGCATGGCCCAGTTCGGAGGCTGCGTCCCTGACAGATCCCAGCCCGAGAGATCCAGATCAAAATCGCCATTGGCAACGCCGGGTGTTCCGGCGTGCGCACCCTGAGCTGTCCAACCAAGGGCCAAAGAGACGACGAGGCAGCCAAGCCTTGCGGGGATCAAGAATGCCAATCGTCGGGCGATACTGAAATACCGCATGAGAGCAATCATGGCGATTCAAATCCATTGCAGAAAATCGTGTCGTTCGTTCCGCAGCTCCGCTGGCGCTCATAGGCGCCGAGATCGCGGACGCCGTAGAGGTTTCCAACCTCGGGCAAATCCTGGTCGTGCGGCAGGTTGTCGAGGTCGCGGTCGTCACCAACAATTGCCTCGGCGAAATCGACACCGAGGGAGTGCAGGGTCAGGTGATAGTCACCCGCAGGGGCATTCGCATAAGTTGGCTGGCCTTGCACCACGCTTTCGGTCATCGGCAGCGTGGTGACGTCAGTTGAAAGCACGTAGGTGACGTGCAGGTCGGATGGGTTGCCGCCGTAGCCGAGCGCATTGTTGCCCACCTGGTCGAGGATCGAATTCGCCAACGTCAGCGGCCCGCCAGAGTAGATGGAATTCGTCGAAAGGATCGTGTTGTCGACCACAGTGCAGCTGTTCACGTTCAATGCCCCGGATTCCGTGCGCAGCAACTGCCGAGTGACGTCATTTGAGCTAATAAGGCAATTTGCAACACTAAATTCCAGTCCATCAGAACGAATGGCATATCCGCCTGCGTTATTGCTCATGGAAAACCGGTTTCCCCTAAATGTTGCATTGGAATTTATTCTGATGGCTGCGCCGAGCGTGTGCGTGCCGTTCGCGTCAATTGAAATATTGCCAGAGACTTCATTGCAACCAACTCCCGGTGAGCAACGCTGCGCCGAATTCGGCAGCTCCGCGGGGCAGAACGTTCCGGATCCTATGTGGTTGAAATTTGCGTCACTTCCGAAGTCGGAATCGCTATCGAGCAAGATCGCACTTCCTTCAGGCGACCCATTGTCCTGGATTCGAAAGTCATAGGCACAAAGGCGAGCATTCCTAAGGGAGCCAACGCCGAATCCAGAGTACGCCTTGAGGTACAGGCCACCCCCGCTCGTTGTCGCGAAATTCCCTTGTACGCGCACCGGCCTTGTGGGATCTGCAGTGAAGAGTCGTAGATATGCTTCACCTGCATCACTCGCCGTAACGGCCACTCCTCCGCCGTACTTCGCATCATTGGAATAGATGACACCCACACCACCAAGTCCCGGTGACGCAACGTCAGCTCTTGCCGGGCCAACGATATTGACGCCGCCGCCATAGCCGTCTGGCGCGTGGTTGTAGAAGACCGACGTGCCGTCATACAGCATCGACATGAAAGCGTCGCCGCTGACGCGCACGCCTCCGCCGGAATTGGCTGCGGAGTTGCTGAAGATCTGCGTGTTGCCGAGTATTCCCAGTCCGGCGAATCCGCCATTGCCGTTGAAGTTGATGCCGCCGCCATAGCGTGCCGTGTTGTTCTTGATCCAGACCGTATCGAGTGATAACGAACCTTTGCCATCGAAATGGATGCCGCCGCCATAGGTATTTGCCGCGCCGTTGATGTTGTAGCCATTGCGGATGTCCAGCGATTTCAGGCTGACCACGCTGTCGCCGTGGATATACATCACGCTATCGCCGGTATGGCCGGCGCCATCGATGATCACCTCCGGTGTGGTCGGGACAATGCATCCTCCGCCATCACAGGACTGCGGACCGCAACCGCCGCTACGCCCGATAATCGTTACGTTCTTGTTGTTGATGTCGAGGTGCTGCGCCGTCCACGCACGCTCATTGCTGACGTAGATCGTTGTTGGGCAGACGGTCGAATTGATCGCCGACTGGATGTCGTTGTGCGTGCACTGGTTGTCGATAGCGGTATTGCCGACATATTGCGTGTACAAAATCGGGAGGCAATCGGCTCTGGCGATCTTGCCGCCGAGCACAATGAAGGTGAGTAGAAAGACCAACAAGAACGAGCGGATCGGTGCGAGCATGCGACAGTCCTCCAGAATGACCCAATGTGCGGGTTGATTCGTAGAACGTCGTTTCAGTCATGATTTGGACAAATGCCGTTAGCACTCGGCAAAAATCTTCTCCGCGAACTCCACCGGATTCACCTGTGGCCTAGTGAAGCGCGTGCGGCGGCTCGCTGGCCGCGAGGGCGCCACTCGCATCCACTCGTGCCGCGAGGCTCTGCAAGGTGTCTGGTGGATAGCTCAGCTTGGACAGGCGCGCCCGACCCTCTACGCTGAACTGCATCGCCGAGGAACTATCGCCGAGAGCGGCCGCTGCCCAAGCTTGCAGCAGAGGAATTTCCACACGCAAGACATGATCTGCATCGCTCAATCGATTGACCTCGGCTGCCGCACTGTCGAGCAGACGTGTTGCATCGGCGGGTTTGCCCATTCGAATGGCAGCGGCAGCGCGCAAGCTCGCGGCACGACCATTCCAATAACTTGCAGGTTTGCTGATGGCGGCCACTCGCGTATCGATGCGATCAATCCATGACAGCGCCGCTGAGGCATTGTCACTTTCAAGTTCCAGGCGTGCGAGTTTCTCGCAGGTCAAAGCCTGGTCTTCGGGGTCGACATCCTGCAAGGCATCGAGAGATGCGTATGCCCGGAGAAGCTCGGCTCTGCCGGGGCCGATCTGACCCGATCGCGCCAGCGCCGCACCATAGTTGGCTCGTTCAATAGCGGTTTCGTAATGGTTAGGACCGAATTTCGCTTCGACGCGCTGCAAGGCTTCATGCAGCACGTTGACAGCGGCTGTGTGATGGCCGAGCAAGCCTTCGAGCATTCCCAGGGAATTCAGATCGTTCGCCGTATCCGGATGATCATCGCCATGCGCGATGCGATCAATGCGCAAGCTTTCGGCCGCGGCATCACGCGCTGCCGAGTAGTCCCGGCGCTGCAGCAATACCATGGTCAGCGCATTGAGGTGCATGGCGCGACGCCAGTCATCCTTGGGCAGTACCGCAGCATCGATGGCCAAGGCGGCGCGGATCTGACTTTCAGACTCATCGAGCCGCCCCGCACGGCGGTAGGTGCGGGATAGGTTCGCGTGCGCGGAAGCGACGGTCAAATGGGTGGCACCGTATCGGCGCACCTGCAAATTCAGAAGTTCCTCGTAGGACGATCGCGCACCGTCGAGATCACCGGCGATGAGTTGCACGTTGCCGAAGTTGCTTAGCGCGTCCGCCAGAGCGCGGCTTTCTCCAAGCCCGCGTGCGAGGGCGATGGCGCGACTTCCATCGGCTACTGCGAGGCTGATTTCGTGCCGTTTTGTTGCCAGATAGGCCGAATCGAACAACAATTTCGAGAGAAACGCGGCTGCCCGCTCCGACGTGTTAGCAATCAACGAGTCGATGAGCTTGCGGGCCGCATCGTACTCACCAGTAAGGATGAGGACCTGCGCATATTCGTGCCCAGCCATCAGCGTCAGCTCAGAAGTGGAGCCGAACGCCCGCAGCGAATTCTCATAGTTTGAAGAAAGCGTGCTGTTCGCTTTTTCGAGTCTGCCTTGCTGGCGCAGAACCGCGCCGAGCTCACTGAGCAGCTCGCTGCGAACAGCCGGATTCATATGCGCGTCGCCACTGGCCTGCGCAATCGCGTTCTCGACGACCTCGGTGATCCGAGGCGGCCCTTCACGGGGCACGCTGGGCTCGGCCTGAACGAAGGCAGACACCATGAAATCGCGCATGGCACCAGCGCGTTGCGCTTCGGTTCGCGCAATATTCGCCTGCCATATGGCGACGCCGAGCGAGGCCAGGATCGCCAGCAGAAAAAGTGCCGTCGTCACGACGCCACCGCGATGCCTGCCGATAAATTTTCGAGCCCGATACAGCCGTGAAGGCGGATGCGCCGCTACCGGCTGTCCGGCCAAATAGCAGGCGATGTCGTCGGCGAATGCACCCGCGGAGGCATAGCGACGCTCCGGCTCAACCGCCGTCGCGCGGAGCACGATGTTGTCGAGATCGCCGCGCAATTTTCGACGCAGCAACTTGGCCGGCATCAGGCGCGCTTCGTCCGCAATTTCGTCGTTGACCTGTGATGAAGGGGTTCTCGAATCACCGGCTTCGCGGCGCTGTCCGGAAATCAGTTCGCAGAGAACCACCCCAAGCGCATAGACATCCGTCGCGGTCGTGATCGGCCCATGTGCGAACTGCTCCGGCGCCGCGTAGGCCGGCGTCATCGGCGCATACTGGGTCGGCGTTCCGTCTTGTTCTGCCTCGGCGTCTAGCAGCTTTGCGATACCGAAATCGAGCAACTTGATCTCGCCAGCGGAGGTCACCAGCACGTTCGATGGTTTCAGATCACGATGCACGATCAGCGCGCGATGCGCCGACTCAACCGCACGGCAAACATCGATGAACAGCCCCAATCGTTGCCGCAAACCGAGCTGTCGTGCGCGCGCGTGTTCGACAATGTTTTTACCTTCGATCAATTCGAGCGCGATATATGGAATACCGGTATCGCTGACGCCGCCTTCGATCAATCGTGCAATTCCAGGATGCTGCAACTGCGCCAGCGCGCGGCGCTCATCGCGGAAATGACGTTGTTCGTCGATGGTGTAGAGGCCCCGACGAAGCAACTTGAGCGCAACTGTCTGGCGCACCCCGGCTTGCTCGCGCTCGGCGCGAAAGACGATCGATGAACCGCCTTCGCCGAGTTTTTCGAGTACGGTAAACGGACCGATGCAGGCTCCGGGTGACGGCGAGTCGACTTCAATTTCTCCGACACGCCCCAGAATCTCGTCCAACGGTCGCGCCAGGATCTGCGCTTCGGTCTTGCTGTCTGCGGCAAGCATGCGCTCGACACTTCTGCGCTGGGCCAGATCTCGGCAATGTGCTTGGAGATAGGCGGCCCGTGAGGCGGGGTCAAGCGTCAACGCTTGCTCAAAAAGATCCCTTTCGCTCGACGCGGGTTCGATCACGATGATTCTCCAATCAGCGGCTTGTTGCAGCTGACGACAATAAACGTCGAACGCCCATTGATTTGGACAGGCTCTGGGCGTTTGCGCGATAACGAAGAGGATTGCACCGCCACTCCGCGCAAAGCCGATGCCGAGAGAACCTGAAAAGGCGCGGGTGAATTCGCGGCAAGCCGTCCTCCTCGTTCGATCGACGGCCAAAACTGCAGCGCGCTGCTTGTTTGCCAAGTGTGCTTTGGCGATGCCATGACTTAACCGGGCGCGTCGATCGCTGCATGGAGATAGGCGCTGGCAAACCGCCAGTCGCGATCTACCGTACGACGCGTCACCTGCAGCAACTCGGCGACCTGATCGGTCGAGAGACCTGCGAAATAGCGCAGCTCAACCACCTTGGCTGCACGCGGATCGGACTGCTCAAGCTGATTGAGGGCAGCGTCCAGTGCAAGTACCTGCTCGGCACTATCAAAGGCGGACAGATCGCCGGCGTTGGCGCTGAAGGTGACACGCATCCAGTCGCCGCCCGCCTTCTGACGCATGCGCGCACGTGCCCGATCGATCAGTACATGACGCATCGCGCGCGCCGCATACGCGAAGAATTGCGCCGAATGTTCGAATGAAAGGTGACGCCCGGCTTCGAATTTCAACCAGACCTCGTGAACCAGGGCCGTGGTGTCGAGGGTGTTGCGCCCACCGCGGCCAAGCTGGCGGCTGGCCATGGCCTTGAGTCGATCGTAGACCTTCTCGAATCCGGCCGCCGCTTCAACGGCCGCATCGGTTTCAGCATCAGGAGGCGCAGGGCTCGCCATGGTCGCTCCGACTCGCAGCGAAACCCGAAGTGTATTCCCCAACGGTCTGTCGCGCCGTGATCGAGGTCTGACTAAACGGACTGGATG
Organism: Lysobacterales bacterium; assembly: GCA_038234445.1. GTDB lineage: Bacteria > Pseudomonadota > Gammaproteobacteria > Xanthomonadales > Rhodanobacteraceae > Dokdonella. The sequence goes on along the minus strand of JBBQTY010000091.1, from coordinate 9,613 downwards.
GCTACGGGCGCGACGCCTACCCCGCCCAATCCATTCATGTTGCGGTGCGGCGTGGCAAATATCGAAAAATCATTAGTATTGCGTTATTAGTGACACGTCTCGTGGGGAGGGAGAACCCGCCGCGGCAGCAATGCCCGGCGGGTTTTTTATTGCCACGGATGGCATGTATGCCAGCAATGCAGGAGCGATTGCTGGCGAATTGCCATGGATGGCATGTATGCCTGAAATGCAGGACGACTGCACGGATGCAGGAGGTAGGGCAACGCAGGAGCAGTTGCCGAGCCATTGCTGGCTTATGGCGCGATGGCCGTGTTCCCGCCCTGCATCGAGTCTCCGAGCGCATCATCGATGACCGGCTCCAACTCGTTTCGGTAGCGCAGTTGTCCGAGCGCCCGTAGCTCGGCTGGCAAAGCCGAGGTGGAGTTCATGACATCGGCTGGCAAGCTGTCACGCAGAGCTTCGAGCGTCGCGAAATAGCGGTCACCACCAATGCCCGCGGTCTCCAGAAGAATGCTCGGCAGCAACCAGGCGGTTGTATTCATCGGACTGTGATCGGAAAGATTGCGCTTGTTGTCGAGCAGCAACCATGGCACCGGTTGCGTTTTCGGCCCTTGGCCATCAGCGAATCCGATCTGGTGATAGACCGGCGGCAAGCCGGGTAAATGGTCGCCGTAAAAAAGCAGCAAGGTTCGACGCTTGCGCTTCTGCAGAGCATCCGCGAGGCGACCAAGCTCGTGATCGGCATCGCCGAGCAGATACAGATAGTTGCGCATCCAGTATTCACCGCCCTCATCAAGACCGGGCGGCGTGACAAGACCTGCCAGACGCTGAGCATCAAGCCCAGGGCGCCAATCAAACGGGCCATGGTTTTCCATGCTGACGGCGAAAATGAGTTTGGGTGGCCCCGCTTCGTCCAGCTTTGCGAGGACATGATCGGTCAGTGCGGCATCGCCGGTGAAAAGGCCAACGATATCGGCCTTGTCGAAGCCTTTCTCGTCGACGAAATGGTCAAAGCCGATCTGCTTGAACGCCTCGTTGCGATTCCAGAACACGCCACTGTTCGGATGGATCGCCGTGGTTTCGTAACCTTGACGCGACAAGGTGCGCACGATGCCCGGCAGCGGCCGGTCAGCAATCTCGAAATACGGATACTGCACGCCCGGAAAAAACTTCAGGGCAAGACCAGTCAACACCTCAAACTCGGTGCGGATCGTGCCGCCCGCAAAGGTCGGCACACTCATCTCACCGGATAATCCACGCTTGCTCAGACGATGGAAATTCGGCAAATACGTATTCGTCGGCGCGTTCTTCAGGCGTACCGGATCGAACAGCGACTCGCTCTGGATAATGACGATATCCGGCTCGGTTCCGCTCGGCATCGCCAATGAAGAGCCATTTGGATTCAAGCGGCTGCGCAGCGCATCGACATTGTCGCGCAGCAGCGCGATCGCGGCCGCACGATCCGGATGCAAATTCTGGCGTTTGGCCAGTTCCCAGTTGTAGAGCACGAGGTTGCCAACCATTCCGGCGGTCTTGGCACTGTCAACAACCGACCACGGCGCGAATTGCAGGCGCTCTGCACTGTAGATGGAGCGCCATGGCGACCAGCCTTGAACCATGCCGATGCCAAGCACCACCGTCGCACATGCAACCGCCAAGCGTGTCCAGCCGCGCATGGCCGGCCACGGTGCTTCGCGCAACAAGGCGATTGTCACGACGATCAATACGGCGGCGATCAGCACGGGCAGCCAACTGGTACCGATGTAATGGACAAACAGCGGCAAAGCCGAACCGAGCTCCTCAAGAAAATGAAAATCGCCCGGCAACAGGGGCATTTCCAATTGTTGCAATTTTATTGAATTCGCAGCGTAACTGGCGACCAGCAATAGCAAGCCTGTCCAGCTCGCCAGGATGACGCGCCGGGTCAATGCGGTGATCAACGCAACGATCAGCAGAAACGGCAGCACGTTCAACAACGCCAGTACCGCACTGGCACCCAAAGGATGCTGCCAGGTCCAGCCCAATGCCGGATCCATCACACTCGCGACAATGCCAAAAATCACGATCACCAGCGCCAACCAGATCCCGTGGGTCCACGTTTTCCTGGCGTCGGAGTTGCGAAAAATGGCAGACATGGGCAGCCCGTATATCGGAGGGGTATTGCAACAACGCACTGTTGGGCAGTGCGCCTGAGTGGGCGGTGAATCGGCGGACGCGCAGCCTGCTCCCGGAACGCTCCCCGCCGCAAGTGCCCCGCCACGGCTGGTCGTAGTTCCGGCCGCCTGCCAGAATCGGCCTATGCCCACCTTTCCCCGCCCCCAAGCGATCGAGATTCTTCTCGACCAGCGATTGTCGCGCCTCGAATCACGCTGCCGTGAAGTCGGCGTCCCTTTCTACGACGACGCGGGCGTCGACAGCCATCTCGAACGTGTTTTGCTCGCCAGCGATTATGCCTACGAAAGTTTCGCCCAGGATCCGCAGCTGTTGGGCCCTGACTTGGTCCGATTGATGAACGACCCACGCCATGCCGACGCGCGCGCATCGCCATTCTCGACGCTCCTGTCGGATGCCGAATTCCGCAGTGAGATCCGTCGCTTCCGTCGCCGCGAATCGCTCCGCCTGATCTGGCGAGACGTCAACAATGTTGACAAGGTTGAAACCACCCTGACAGGAGCAAGCGTACTCGCCGAAGTCTGTCTCGAAGCCGGCTTGCGGCACGCCGAACATCAGCTGACCGATCGCCATGGTGTGATCCGCACCGAGGCCGGCGTTGTACAGCGCCTGGTCGTCCTTGCCCTTGGCAAGCTTGGCGGCGGCGAACTCAACTTCTCCTCCGATGTCGATCTCGTGCTCGCCTACGATGAGGCCGGCAGCGTCAGTGATGGCCCGCGCCCGCTCGATGCCGAAGTCTGGTACTCGCGTGTCTGCCAGCATCTGATTTCACTGCTCGCCGATCGCACACCGGATGGGTATGTCTATCGCGTGGATTTGCGCCTGCGCCCATTCGGCAATGTTGGCCGTGTCGCCCTCTCGTTCGGAGCCATGGAGCAGTATTACCAGCGCGAGGGCCGCGACTGGGAGCGCTATGCCTGGATCAAGGCGCGTCCCGTGGCTGGAGACAAAGCCGCCGGCACACGCTTGCTCGCCACCTTGCGACCTTTCGTCTTCCGCCGCTATTTCGACTACACCGCCTTCGCCGGACTACGCGAGATGAAGGCACTCATCGACGCCGAGGTCGCGCGCAAGGATCTCGCCGACCACATCAAACTCGGCCCCGGCGGCATTCGGGAAATCGAATTCATTGTGCAACTTGTGCAATTGATTCGCGGCGGTCGCGAACCCGCTCTGCGCGTACGTGGATTGTTGCCGGCGCTGTCGGTTTGCGAACAACTCGGCTTGATCAACGCCACGCGTTCGAAACGGTTGGCCGAGGCTTACCGATTTCTCCGCAGACTCGAGAATCGTGTGCAGATGTTCGCCGATCAGCAAACCCATGAACTGCCCTCGGATGAAACGCAGCGACACAGAATCACGCTCGCCCTCGGCTACGCCGGATGGAGCGACCTGATCGCTGAATTGGATCGACATCGCACCGCCGTCAGCGAGGAATTCAATGCGGTCATGGCCCCCGCTCGCCGCGCGGGAAGTTCAGCGCGCATCGCGGAATGGAATGCGTTGTGGCAGCGTTGCGTCGATTCAGGCGTCGATGTCGAGGCGTTTACCGAGGCCGGATTCGATCCGGTCCAGCCCATCGTTGCGGCGCTGGAAAGTTTCCTTGGCAGTCCGATTCTGCGCGCCGCCTCAACACGGTCACGCGAGCGCATCGATCGGGTCATGCCCGCGTTGTTCGCAGCGGCGGCCGATAGCGCATCGCCGAGCGCGTGCTTGGTACGACTGATCGGCCTGGTCAATGCCGTCGCCCGACGTTCGGCTTATCTGGCCCTGCTTGACGAGCAGCCGGTTGCACTCAGGCGTTTGACTGCGGTGTTCGCCGCGAGTGCCCTGCTCGCCGAGCGCGTCATCGCGCACCCACTCTTGCTCGATGAATTGCTTGATGATCGCAGCGAAGGCCCGCCACCGGATCGCGACGAGATTGAAGCGGAGATCCAACGTCGACTCGGTGCCGTCCCCGATCAGGATCTCGAGCGCGAAATCGAGATGATCCAGGAGCAGCGGCTCTCGGCTTTGTTCCGCATCGGCCTGGCCTTTCTGGGTGAGCGCCTCGATGCTGACAAAACGGCACGCGCGCTCGCGGCCGTTGCCGAAGCCGTCCTCACCTCTGTGCTGCGCATTGCAGAGCGCGACCTCGTTGCCAATCATGGAACGATCGACGAGCGCTACGGCGACAGTGCCGGCATGGCCGTGATCGGTTACGGAAGTCTCGGCGGCATTGAGCTCGGCTTCGGCTCGGATCTCGATCTGGTTTTCGTTTATGACGGCAGCCTGGCCTCACTCGAGTCGAATGGCCCCAAACCGCTCGATGGCGCGCGCTACTACGCGCGACTCGCGCAGCGCTTTGTCCATCTGCTGACCATGCTCACGCGATCGGGGCGCCTTTACGAAATTGATATCCGGCTGCGCCCCGACGGCGGTAAAGGCCTGCTTGTCACCAGCCTCGATGCCTATGCCGCCTATCAGCAGGAACGCGCGTGGACGTGGGAGCATCAGGCCCTGGTTCGAGCGCGCGTGGTTGCCGGCGACGTAGCCCTTGGTAGGCGCTTCACCGAGGCGCGTGCACGTGCGCTTGATGCGCGTGTCTACGGAGCCGAACTACGCAAGAAAATCGTCGAGATGCGCACGCGCTGGCGCAAGGAAAGTGATCGCTCCAACGAGACGACGCTGGATCTCAAACAAGGTCGCGGCGCCCTCGTCGACATCGAGTTCCTGATCCAGGCGCTCGTTCTTGAGCACGCTTCGGATTTTCCAAGGATGCTCAGCGCAACCAACACGATCGATCTCATTGAGATGGCCGCATCAAGCCACCTGCTCGATGCAAGTCAAGCCACCGCCTTGCTCAGCGCGCACAAACATTTGCTGGGCCGCTCACTGGCAACAAAGCTTGATGCTCGGCCTCGCGTCACAACGCGAACAGCCGATCTCGAATTGGCTACCCGCGATGTCCTGCGCATCGCACGAGAGCTGGATCTCGCGTTCGACTGATCTCACCAGGCAACCGTTTCGCCAGGAACCGCACGGCATTCCGACTTGAGGCGTCGTGTGAATCAAACCAATAGCGCTACGTTTTTCCACCCTATACTAAGATAACAAAACGTAATACTGAATAGTCGATCAAAGCCCTGCACGCGTGCAATCAGATATCAAAAACGATCAGGCGGCTGGATCGACGCCATCGTTCGCACGGGCATGGCCGAACCGCTCTCATTGCACGTGGAAATCCAGTCTAGTCCTCCGCGGCCGGCTCCCACAGCTCGACTTTGTTACCGTCCGGATCAATCACCCAACCAAACTTGCCTTGCTCCGATTCGTCCGTGCGATCCACGACATTGCAGCCCTCACTCCTGAGCGCCGCGAGAAGAGCGTGCAAGTCATCCACGCGAAAATTGATCATGAAACTGGAGGTCCCCGGTTCCATATAATCCGTATCACTCTTGAAAGCGCTCCAGATCGTCATGCCTTTTTCACTCTCGGGGCCACCCCAGTTGAAAATGGCGCCACCCCAATCGCTGACATCCAGCCCAAGGTGGTCCCGATACCAGGCACCCAGTGCTTTCGGATCTTTCGATTTGAAGAAGATTCCACCGATACCCGTGACACGCTTCATGTGCGCTCCCGTTGGGCCTGAAGCCCTTTGGTTGTTGCTCAGTGCTGCCGTTTGCTGGAATTGAGAATGATCTCGTGACTCAACACTGTCTCATCTATTGGTGGGAGGTGCTCGGAACCTCCGCTGGCAACGGTGACTCGAGGCGCGGGAGCGCCCGGCGCGAAGGTCACTCGCAGCTCGCAGTCAGCACTGCGATAGGACACCGTTCCGCCTGTAAGGTTGTTGCCATATGGGCTGTACACGTTGGATTCGCCAAGAAGTGCAGCGATTTGCGTTTCAAGTGCCAGCCGTGGCGTGCCGACTTCCACCGGCATTTGAGCGAAAGGGCATTTGGCCTGAGCCGGCAACACCACAAGTACGCAATGGAACGCAGCAAGTCCGAAGACTCTGGCGACAAGGGACATAGGCCTCTCCACAAACATTGGCCGCGTACTTTGGCGAAGTACGTCGGCTTGAATCATCAGGCCGCCGGTCTCCAGATACGCACAAGCCTTGGCAGTCAATTCACGGATCTTGCGCCATTGATCGAGGATTTCGCCATCGATTTTTTCAGCGCCTCCCGCAGACCCGGCGTTTCCAGTACGCCTTTCGCCTGAGACAAAAACGTCGCATCGGTCGCTGTGAGAAGCCACCGACTTGTCGCCGTCGGATAGCATTCGAAGGGCATTGCACCGGTCCGTTCGCAACCATCAGCAGGACCTGGATTCGCTAGCCGCCGTCTCTCGAGTCCGCGCGACGTACTTTTTTACTAAGTATAGGCCAGGGCTCGATCTCTTTCGCGCCAACCCTGATGTGACTGGATGCTTCTTTCCTGAATTCCAGTCTGCAGCGATCACTGGCAATCTATTCGGCAAGCGCAACCGTACGATCGCCAAACGGTGCTGGTAACGTCCGCTCGACGCAACCATCGGCGATGCGTTCACTTATCGCCGTGGACACTCTTTGAGCTGCGAATGGAATATTGTCCCAAGCTGACGGGCCGAACAACGAAGCGCTCGGTTTCACCGCTATACGTATGGGTTGCGTTGAGCTGAATAGAGCAACGTTTGCCCGGAATCACCGACGACGAACCGACTGACCACATGCCGGAACTCAGTTCGGCAACAGGCGTACTTTTGAGCATGTGGGGCCCATCCTCGCCCCACGCGAGCCACTGCAGATAGACCTCTGACGAAACATGCTCGAAACCTTGGGTGAAAACGACAACTCGATAGGATTTGTTGCGCATGGGGTCCGTACACGACGCAACCGACACCAGATTGGTCGCCACCTGCACAGCTTCGCCGTCAGCCTCCGGTTCCGCTTTGGCGAAGCAGGTTGCAAAAGCAATGAGCGAAGCAACAATAATGATCAGCCGAAAATCCGGCATAGGATCCACTCCCATTGTGTGACACCAAATTCAATTTGAGCGCAAGGGCATGTCGGCCCGGGCGACACGTTCGACCAAGACTATGCGGATACAGCGAGCATCGGAAGACAACCCATCAGCCGTAGGAGCAAGGCACCGATCAACCCGGTTAGCAAGCCATGCTACAGACTTGAAAGTTCGAGGATCTCCTGGCCCATCAGCACACAATCGCCATCTATCGGATAGTAGAGTAACCGCATCCGGTAGTTACCTTTATACACATATCCCATGACCTCGAGCACAAGAAAGCGCTGCTTCTTGTTGACGGGATTGACGACTGATGGCAGTGCCTTGGCGTTTGATTCCACCTCGGCGCGGTTGTCTTTGTCACTATGGAAAGCCAGAAGCTTCTCGGCTTGCGCCAGCGCGTCGGCTTCGCATTGAAGTGAGGCGGCAATGCAAGGCGCCGACAAGACCAGTGAAAGCAGAGGGAGTGCAATGATCTTCATGTCTACCCGAATTTTTGTGGTCGCTGATTGAAGCAGTCGGACTGCCGAACACTAAAGTGACGTGTTGGGACTTCCTTCGAAAAAATGGACGCCTGAGGGTTAGGTAGCGTTCTTTCTGCGCCAATCTTGGAGCCCTCTGGCGAGATCAACCGGTTTGTACCCAAAATTGTCGAAAAAACTACCTTCAGCGCCGAACATATTTGGGAATGGAGTCTTGGTGCCAGCGTACCGCTCTGAGCACATCCAGCCAACGTCGCGACGAAACTTGTGAACATATGTTGTGAAATGATGCACGTCATTCCATTCAATGAAGCGCGAAGGTAGAAAAACATACCTTTTGTACGCAAAGCCTCTATCAGTGAGCTTTAAATAGCAAAGGCCGGGGTAAAGGCTCATGGCATAGACCAAGATACCAACCGCTCCGCAGAGCATGAGCCACGCGACACCGAGAACATCTCCGCGTCTAACAATCGTGAAAAACATTGCGAAGAACTACAGCAAAGTCAAGAACGCGATGACCCGTGCTGTTCTCGTCTTGCTGGGAGAAATACCTTTTTCCATATTAGCTTTAACACCGGAAATAAACCGCCGCGTTAGCGGTCGGCTTGGACGATTCGTTAGCTGTCTCCTGCGCTCACTGCAATTGCCAGCTCTTGCTCAAGGGTAAGCAATCCGGTACGCAGGTGATCGGCTGCCTCCGACCGCAGGACTTCACCGCTATTGAGATAGACGACGAATTTTCCGCCAGGTCGAAAGCCGACATTGTGAAACATCGCTGATGGCTGGCACGAATAAATGAATTTGTCTTTCCATTTAACCGTCCGAGTCGATGACGGCTGACCCTTGATCGTCTCCTCAACGGTGAAGCTCACTGACCCGAACTCGGGTTTTCCTTGAGAAGGGCGGGTGAGTTCCGTGACAGTGCCAACGAAAATCTCTTCCGAATCAATTGTCACGGCGCGGGTCAACTTCTGAAGCTCAGCCAACTCCTTCGCGTCGATCTCGGCCTGCTCTGCCGGTGCGTGTGTGCCGCAGGCGCTAGCTACTCCCAGCCAACTAACGAGCAAAACGGCAATAAGAAAAGGAAACGCTTTCACAGGACCTCCGTTGTCTAAATTTGGCCGCTAACACCGGAGTTAAACCGCGTGCGTCAGCTCGTCGGCGTGGACGAATAGTTGGGCCTCATACACCGAGGACCAAGCGCAGCCCTTCGTTAACTCGCGCTACGCATTGCGCTGGCAGTGCCTTGATACGCTCAATTAGCAACTGACGATCGAGCGTGATGATTTGTGAAACATTGATGACCGACGCCTTTGACAGTCCAGAATCGGACTTAACAAGCCGCACATTTCCAGGCGCATCGGAGAGCGCCATGTTTGAAGTGACGATCGCCACGATCACTGTGGCTATGCGGCTCTCGTTGAACGGATTTGATTGAACTACGACGACAGGTCGCCTAAACCCTGGGCCGGCGCCCGTTGGCTCAGGCAACGAAGCCCACCAAAGTTCACCACGCTTCATTGCGAACGACGACGAGTTGGGCGCTGGCGAACTCTGCTGGAACTTCGGACTGCTGTTCGGAGTAGACGTTGTTCAGTTTGGCTGTGATGGCCGTACTGTCGCGACCATCGAGATACTGCGCAATGGCTTCAGCGTAAAGCTGACTACGGGGAACACAAAGCTCCTTTGCCAACTGCTCGGCCGCAGCGAAGACTGGGTCAGGGAGGGAAATAGCGACTTTCATGCTGAAGATAGTATCACCAAAGTATGACCCGCCTCAAGCGCGACCATGACACCCAACACCAGAAATAAGCCGCCGCATCAGCGGTCGGATTGAATGAGTAAAAAGAGACTTCCCACCTCTTTCGGCATCAAGGATCCCGAAGAACCCGCGTGCCATGATGGAGTTTCTACACAACCGTCAACAGAAGGGGAAGTCTCCGTGAGTACTATAACCATTGGCGTGGATCTGGC
>JBBQTY010000090.1:0-16202 GCA_038234445.1 Lysobacterales bacterium | reverse complement strand
TTGCCATTGCCCACCCATTTGTAGATGTACGTTGCGGCAGACACTGCGCAAGCGTTGCATAATGGCAGCCGATTTCTGCTTACTCAGGCGAGGTTCGACGTGACTGCGATCAAGCGAGTCGGTGTCATCGGCGGCGTGCGTATTCCTTTTTGCCGCAACAACACCGTGTACGCCGACATCGGCAACTTCGGCATGTCGGTGAAAACCCTGGGATCGCTGGTCGAGCGCTACGGCCTGCATGGCGTCGAACTCGGTGAAGTGGCTTTCGGTGCCGTCATCAAGCACGCCTCGGAATGGAATCTCGCGCGCGAAGCGGTTCTTTCATCAGGTCTCGCGCCGACCACGCCGGGCATCACCACCGCACGCGCCTGCGGCACCGGCCTCGACAACGCCATCATCATTGCCAACAAGATCGCGAGCGGCCAGATCGAAGCGGGCATCGCGGGCGGTAGCGACACCACCAGCGACGTACCAATTGTCTATGGCCGCGCGTTGCAGCAGCGCTTGCTTGCAGTCAATCGCGCGAAGAAACCATTCGACAAGCTGAAAACCGCGCTCAAGGGTTTCTCGTTCGGCGAGCTCGTGCCTTCCTTCCCGGGGGTAGCCGAGCCGCGCACCGGCAAATCGATGGGCGATCATTGCGAACTGATGGCGCGCGAGTGGAAGATTTCTCGCGAGGATCAGGATCGTCTCGCCTGGGAAAGTCACCAGAAAGCCGCTGCCGCGTACGAGCGCGGATTCTTCGAGGGTCTGGTCGTGCCATTCCGCGGGCTCGATCGCGACAACATCCTGCGCCCTGATACCACGCTCGAAAAACTGGCGAGCCTGAAGCCGGCGTTCGACAAGATCTCCGGCAAAGGCACATTGACCGCCGGCAATTCGACGCCGCTCAGCGATGGCGCCTCGGCGGTTCTGCTCGGCTCGGAAGAATGGGCCAGGCAGCGTGGCCTGACCATTCAAGCCTGGATGACGCACGCCGAGGTGGCCGCGGTTGATTTCGTGCACGGCGAGGGCTTGTTGATGGCGCCGACCGTAGCCGTGCCGCGCATGCTCGATGCCGCCGGCATCACCTTGCAGGATTTCGACTACTACGAAATCCACGAAGCCTTCGCTGCACAGGTTTTGTGTACCTTGCGCGCGTGGGAATCGGAAGATTATTGCAAGAGTCGACTCGGCCGCGACAAGGCGCTGGGTTCGATCGATCTGGCCAAACTCAATGTCAATGGATCGAGTCTTGCGCTCGGACATCCGTTTGCGGCAACCGGCGCACGCATTGTTGCGACGTTGGCCAAACTGCTTGAGCAAAAAGGTTCGGGGCGCGGTCTGATCTCGATCTGCACGGCCGGCGGCATGGGTGTGACGGCGATACTTGAGCGTTGAATCGAGCGGGTGGATGGACTCACCTGAAAAACGGATTTGAATCTGAGCGTGCGACGGGGAGAGTGCCATGGAGACGAACAAGCATGCGCTGGTGCTGAGTGGCGAAGTGTTGCCGGGCTTTGAGAGCGGCAACGTTTGGAAGGCCGTAGGCGATTATTTTCGGATTGACCAGGCGCGCCTGAGCAGCGAAGTGCTCGCGCGCGTGCCCATGACGATCAAGGAGTCCGATGATCGGGCCGATCTGGAGCGGCGCAAATCGGCCTTGATCGAATTCGGCGCGATCAGCGAAATCTATCCATCGACGGGCGGTAACTTCTTTGTCCTCGTCGACAACATTGCGCGCGGACCGTTGCCGCGCAGCTATATCGACCAGCGCATGCGCCAAGGTATTTGGCCGAGCGGTCTCAAGGCGGCTGCGGTAGGCACCTCGGACTGGCGCGTGCTGACGCCTGACGAACCAGTGGCTGTGCCTATCTTCATCGATCCGATGGCCGCCAGCGCGGCGGTTATGCCGCAAACCGACGCCGACACCGTAGCGGCCAAGATCGCGCGCGTCGCCGACAGCATTGCGAGTCGCAGGGAGCCCAACCTTCCGCTACCCGCTGGCGAGGCCATCCATGCCGGATTCTGGCGTCGATGTGCTGCGTACCTGATCGACAATCTCGTCCTGTTCGTGCCGTCAGTGATTGTGATGCTGATCCCGATCCTCGGCATTGTTATCTACTTCGCTGGGCGCTGGCTTTACTTTGCATTGATGGAGAGTTCGCCTTCGCAGGCAACTCTCGGCAAGCGCGTCATGGGCCTCATCGCCACCGATGGCAAGGGTCAGCGCTTGAGTCTCGGCCAAGCCAGCGGCCGCTATTTCGCCGGCGCCATTTCCTATGTCACTTTCTATATCGGCTACGCATTGGCTGGGTGGACCGCGCGCAAACAAGCCCTGCATGATCTCATTGCCGATACCTGCGTGGTTTTCGACGCGGTGAAGCCGGGTGAGCCGTTACCAACGGTTCGCCCGCCAATGCCCTGGTATGGCTGGGCGGCCAACTGCTTGTTGCTGGCGGTCGTACCGATTTCGATACTCGCCGCGATTGCCTTGCCTGCGTATAACGACTATATCGTCCGCGCCAAGGTAGCGAATACCTTTGTAGAGGCCGACACGGCGAAAACCGAAGTGATCGAAGCGCTGTCCAACAATCAAGACTGTCCCTCGCATATTCGTGAGAGCAACGATGCGCTCGTGGATTCGATTCGCTTCAGCGGCACTGCGCCCGATTGCGTGATCACCCTGAGTTTCGCGACCAGCCCGACCACGCCGGACGCGATTCGCGGGCTGTCGGTCGAATGGCAGTATTCCAAATCGGCTGGCTGGAGCTGCAGCTCGATGATCACCTCGAAATATCTGCCAAGCTCGTGTCGCCCATGAGCGTTTTCGATTTGAAGCGTGCATCGAGCGGCCTCGCCAGCGATACTTGAACACTAACCGGGCAGCGAACGCCTTCGCCGCCCCTGTCTGCACATGAATCATCTAGGGGAACGGAAAAGATGGAACCGATCAAGCACGCCCTGGTCCTGACCGGCGAAGTACTGCCTGGTTTCGACGCCGCTACCGTCTGGCAGGCACTGGCTGCGTATTTCCGCATGGAGCCTGATCGATTCAAGACGGAGTTGCTTGCGCGGGCACCGATTTCGATCAAGGAAAGCGATGATCTGGGCAAGTTGCAGCGCCTACAGGAAGGCGCCACGTCAACCGGCGCGGTGACCGAGCTGCAAGCGCTCGACGCCGCCGCCAACCTGTTTGTGCTGGTCGATGGCACGCCACGTGGACCGGTGCCGTATGCCTATGTCGAAGATCGCATACGCAACGGCGCCTGGCCATCGAGCGTCAGTATCGCTGTGGTCGGCAGCTCGGATTGGAAACCCTTCATCGTGCCGAGTTCTCCCGCTACAGATATGGATCAGCAGGCTACGGTGGCCTTCAGTTCCGTGCGCGCCGAAGCACCTGTGAATTCCAGGCCTGCTGCAGCCGCTGCACCTGACATGCGCATGTCAGCGGTGACTCCCTCGGTCGCCGCACCGATCGCCGCGAGCAGCGCGCCGGGTGATCTGTTGCCGGAAGGCGGCATCGTGCATGCGGGTTTCTGGCGTCGTGTTGCCGCCTACATGCTCGACTCGCTGATTCTCACAGTTCCATTCCTGATCGTCTTTGGTGTGCTTGGCTACATGAGCTTCCGCGCCGCGATGTCGGGCGAGTCGCCGGGCGGCATGATTGTCCTGTTCTATTTCCTCGCCTATATCGGGGCCATCGTCGCTACGTGGCTGTACTTCGCCAAGTACGAGAGCGGGCCCAGCCAGGCCACTCCGGGTAAACGAGTCATGGGCCTCAAGGTCACCAATGCGAACGGTGATCGCATCACTTTCGGCCGCGCAACGGGCCGCTTCTTCGGCAAGATCGTCACCGGAATCATTCCATTCGGCATCGGCTGGATGATGGCCGGCTTCACCGGACGCAAGCAGGCCCTGCACGACATGATGGCCAGCACCTGCGTCGTGTTCCGCGAAGTTTCCCCTGGCAAGCCGTTGCCGACTGTGCGACCGAAAATGCCTTGGTATGGCTGGGTTCTCAACAGCCTGCCGTTCCTCAGCGCCATCATCACACTCGCGTTCTACGGCTATTTCATCAGCATGATCATGGGTGGCATGAGCCTGCCCGGCGGCTCGATGCCGAGCAGCTCGGATATGTCCGTTCCAACCGAGGTCATGCCGAGCAACAGCGACAACGACAGTAACGCCGGCAACACGGCCAGTTCGAGCGTCGATGAGGATGAAAAGAACGCAGTTCGCACCGGAATGACCGCGGTATTCATGGTCGCCAGTACGACCCAGGCCGAAGTCGCGGCGATCGCCGATGGCGGCGGCGACTGCCCGACCGAGGATCGCACCTCAAGCAACAACTGGATCGAGTCGATTCAGCTCGGCGGAATTTCGCCGCAGTGTACGGTCACCATTCGGCTGTCTTCATCCTCCGATATTCCATTTTCCGCGCGTATCGAACGCGTCGAGTGGACGTATCAGGGTGGCAACAACTGGAAATGCGAATCGAGCATGGCCGCCGATCTGCTGCCGTTCGCCTGCAACTGATCGTCTGTTCGGAGTCGCCCACACGAGCTGGTGCAAGCTCGTTGTGGGTCGGCGCTGCGCGCTGACGCGTTTCCTCCAGCGTTGCCGAGAAGCCTTCGACTTCAGATCGATCCAGCAACAGCAGACGCATGATCCATATTCGTGAAATTGACCATGTGGTCCTACGAATCCGCGATATCGAAGCGATGTTGCATTTTTATTGCGAAGTGCTCGGCTGTCCTATCGAACGCAGGAACGATGCGATTGGTCTGATCCAGTTGCGTGCCGGCCGCGGCTTGATCGATCTCGTGCCAGTGGATGGAGAGCTCGGGCGCGAAGGTGGCGCCGCGCCCGCCGCTGAAGCCCGCAACCTCGATCATCTTTGCCTGCGCGTTGATCCGTTTGACGCGACGGTGATCAGCCACCATCTGGCAATGTTCGGTATCGAGGCTGGCGAGGTGCAAGTACGCTATGGCGCTGAAGGGTTCGGGCCATCGATCTACGTCAATGATCCTGAGGGCAATGTGGTGGAACTCAAAGGCGCCCCCAGCCCGGACTTTTCATGAAATACACGCGCCCTTGATTGTCCCTTGAACCCACACGGCTTTTCGCTCATTCGGAGATAGAGCCCGCTCTCGTCTCAATCGCGAAACGCCGCGTGAGTCCAATGTCCTGCGCGATCACCGCGCGTATCCATGATTAATCCGGGCTGGCGCGTGACATCCCACCGCTTCGGCACAAGGTGATCAACCGGTCACCGCATCGTATTATCAGCGCTGCCTTGGCAAACGCGAGACCTCAATGAAAGCTGTCTGGAATGATCGGATTCTGGCCGAAAGCGATGACACCGTGATCGTCGAGAATAACCACTATTTTCCTGCTGCTTCGTTGCGAAGTGAAAACTTCGTGCCGAGCGACACGCGCACACATTGCGGGTGGAAGGGCGAAGCGCACTATTACTCGGTAAGCGTGGACGGCAAGCAAAACAAGGACGCCGCCTGGTTCTATCCGGCGCCAAAAGACGCCGCGAAGTCGATCAAGGATCGTGTCGCATTCTGGAAAGGCGTGAAGGTCGTCGAATGAGGGGCGATCGATCGCAACCTTATTCCCAAACCAATAGCGACCGAGATCAAGCAGGTGTTGCATGACTGATTCCTCACGGGTATCGATGCTCGGAGGCTGTGCGTGCGGCGCAATCCGTTACAGACTGAATACCCCGCCGCTGTTCGTCAATTGCTGCCATTGCCGCTGGTGTCAACGCGAGAGCGGTTCGGCTTTCGCGATCAACGCAATGATCGAGTCCGATCGTGTCGAGCTGATTCAGGGCAAGCCGGAAATGGTCGACACTCCATCGGCCAGCGGCAAGGGTCAGCGCTTCGCGCGCTGCGTCCATTGTCGGATTGCGCTGTGGAGTCACTACGCCGGTGGCGGATCCAGGCTTTCATTCGTCCGCGCAGGTACTCTCGATGATCCCGATCAGCTTCCGCCAGATATCCACATATTTACTTCGACCAAGCAGCCCTGGGTCGTTCTGCCAGACGGCGTGCCGGTGATGGACGCCTACTACGATCGCCGCGTGCACTGGCCCGCAGAGAGTCTTGCTCGTATCGATGCCCTGTTTGAAACAAACCCTGAAGCATGAAAAGGTTCCACCCATGGAAACGATGAATCTGCGTCCGGATAGTCCGGGTGCTGCGAAAGCCAGCTCGATCAACAATGCAATGGTGACCACGGCGCTCGATCTACCCGGCTTCCGGATTGTGCGGAGTCTCGGTGTAGTGCGTGGACTGACCGTGCGCTCGCGCTCGATCGTCGGAAACGTCATCGGCAGCTTGCATGCGCTGTTCGGCGGCAACATCACGGTTTACACCACATTGTGCGAACAGACCCGCGCGGAAACCTACCAGCTGATGATGCGGCAGGCACGCATGCTCGGAGCCAACGCTGTCATTGGCATGCGCTATGACGCGACCGAAATCATGCCCGGTTTGGCTGAGGTGCTTTGCTACGGCACAGCCGTCGTCGTCGAATCTGCCTAACGTGTCGTCGAGATCGTGATCGCGCTTCGCTTGCGCTGATTCCTTTGCCAGCTTTGATCTGAAATCGAACACTTTTGGGCGGGCGCGGGAAAAAATCTGGGCGCTTGAACGAGCCGCAACGGCCGTTGCCGCTCGGCGTATCAAAATCTTGTTTGCGCAATCGTCCGTTGCGCGATGAAGGCTCAAACCGTCAGCGGAATTTGCTCGTGCAGGCGATCGCGCTGGCCGCCAATCACGCGCAGTCCGTATTGGTATCCGGATTCAACCGCGCGCTCGTAGGATTTCCAGTCAAGCAGGCCGATATCGCGCACCGGTGGTTCCAGCAGCAGGCTGACCAGATGGCGGCGCTCGGCACTGGCCAGTTCGGCATTGACCATGCCCGAGCGAATGAGGATATCGAAGATGCCCGGGCGCGAGCCGCGGCCGAAGTCGAAAACCAGCTTCCACCATGGCGGCGTGGCATATTCCTCCAGGCTCGTGCGCAATGCGTCATCGGCGCCGATATCCACCGCTGCCATTGCACCTGGCTGAAACGCATGCATGACATCGGTTGGAAGGTTGTTGATCACGGCACCGTCAACATATACCTCGCCGTGATGGCAGACCGGCGGCAGCACGCCAGGAATCGCGCACGATGCTCGCAGCCACAACCAGAGCGGCCCCTGGCGATGCGTATCAAGTTGGCCACTGGACAGGTTGGATGAGCAACAAAAATACGGAATCGGCAGATCGGTGATATCGCGTGCGCCAAATTGTTCGCGCAGCAATCGAGATACGCGTTTGCCGCGAGTCAGGGCAACCAGGGGCAGGGTGTAGTCGCCGAGCGGGCGACTGGTGACGAAGCTGTGTCGGTAATTGTCAAACATTTCCTGATCAGACCACTCGAGCGCAACGCCGGCGCCGATGATCGCGCCGATACTGGTGCCGCCGACACAGTCGATTTCCAGGCCCGCTTCACGCAACGCGCGCACGATGCCGATCTGGGTGAAGCCGCGAGCCCCGCCACCGGAAAGCACGAGGCTCAGGCTGCGACCGGTAAGCAGACGCGCGACGCGACGGACATCGTGTACATCGCGCACATGGTGATGTCGGATCAACGGCGTCTTGGCCAGCCAGCGTCGCGCGGCACCTTCGATCAAATTGCCCGGATGCAGGAGGATCAGATGCCGCGGTCGTGACAACGCCGATGAGGCATCGGCACAGGCAGTTGGGGGCCATTCGCCTGGCTCCTCGGCGGCATTGGCCAGCAACAAAAGGCAATCGGCCTGGCGCACGCACAGTGCCTGCCAAGCATCGTCGGCATCGGCCACATAGATGACAAACCGGGTCTTCGCCTCGAGTTCGTTGAACCAGCTGCTGAGATTCCCGCTGCCGTGTTCGCGATCGATCATTGCGCAGTTGCCGAAAGCACCGAGCATGCGCACGAGATACTCGGCAAAGCCATGGACGTCGACACCCTCATTTTGACGCAACACGGCAAACGTGCGCGGCGCGGTCATCGCGCCTGCGTCAGTGCGCGCTGAAAGACGACGAACCGCGAGCCTCGCCATCGCGAGCATTGATTTTGGATGATGGTTGACGAGCTTGTCGAAAGCCTCACGCGACAGGCGCAGCAGTTCGGAATCGCGCAAGGCGCGCACACTGGCGTTGCGTGGCAGGTCAACAATCATGCCGACCTCGCCGACCGTCTCACCGGCCGCCACTACGCCGACCAGCTGCGCCTGGCCCTTGTCGTCGTTGCGAAAGGCGCCAACGCTGCCACTCTTGAGTACGTAGAATGCGTCGCTGGGATCGTCCTGTTCGAACAGCGATGCGCCACCTGGTAGTGCGAACCATTGCAGTTCGTTGCCCAGCTCGGCCAACGCCGCATCGTCGAGATGCTGAAAAAGTGGCAAGGCACGCAGGATGTCGCGGGTCTGGTTGGCGTCGACGCTATCCATGCAATCCGGGTCGCTTGAGGGTCTGCGCTTGATTTTGCGCCAATCGCGCGCCAAGTTCACGGTCTCGACGAACCCTCGCAATCTTCCCTCCATGGAATCCCGCATGAGCAATCCGCTACTCGAATCGACCCCGCTGCCCCACTTCTCCGCGATCCAAGCAGAACACGTCGAACCCGCCATCGATGCGATTCTCGCCGAATACCAACTTGGCATCGATACGCTGCTGGCCTCGAAGGAGCCGCGAACGTTCGAGAATGTCATTGCAGTTTGCGAGCAGCTCGACGACCGGCTTTCGCGCGCCTGGGCGCCGGTCGGCCATTTGCACGGGGTCAAGGATTCCGAGGCATTGCGCGAAGCCTATTCGGCGGCTCAGGACAAGATCGTCGAGTTCTCCAGCGCGCTGGGACAAAATCGTGACTTGTATGCGGCGGTAAAGGCGGTCAGCGCATCAGCCGAGTTCGCAACAATGCCGCGTGCCGCGCGAACGCTAGTCGAACACGAGCTGCGGGATTTCGTGCTCGCCGGTGTCGCCCTGGAAGAACCCGCGCGATCACGCTATCGCGAAATCTCAAGCGAACTGGCCAAGCTCTCGACCGAGTTCGAGGAAGCCGTGCTTGATGCCACTGATGCATGGAGTGAGCTTCTCTCCGATGAAGCAAACCTCGCCGGTATTCCGGAATCCGGGCGTGCGGTGCTGCGCGCCTATGCCGAGGAAAAAGGCCTTGAAGGTTGGTTGGTCACGCTCAAACAGCCGAGCGTGCAGGCGGTTCTGACGTATGCCGACGACCGTGATCTGCGTGCCCGCGTCTATCGCGCCAATGGAACACGTGCGTCGGAGATTGCCGATGCGGGGAAGTACGACAACAGTGCACGCATCGAGCGGATCCTCGCGTTGCGCCATGAATCCGCACAAATGCTCGGCTTCGCCAATACCGCCGAAGAATCGCTGGCGACCAAGATGGCGCAGTCGCCGGATCAGGTCATCGCATTCCTGCGCGATTTCGTCGCCAAGGCGCGACCGATGGCCGCGCGCGATCTCGAAGAGCTGAGCGCGTTCGCTGCTTCAGAATTGCAGATCAAGGATTTGCAACCCTGGGATATCGGCTACGCGGCGGAAAAGTTGCGTGAGCAGAAGTACGCGCTGAACGAAGAAGAGTTGAAACCGTATTTTCCCCTGCCTGCCGTGATGGACGGCTTGTTCGCGGTGATCGACCGCGTGCTTGGCGTCAGTGTGCGACTGCGCGAGGATGTTGATGTCTGGCACGCCGATGCGCGCTACTACGATCTGCTCGATGCGAACGGCCGGGTTTTCGCAGGTTGCTATGTTGATTTGTATGCTCGCGGGGGAAAGCGCGGCGGTGCCTGGATGGATGTGTGTACCTCGCGGATTCGCAATGGCGAAACGTTGCAACTACCGATTGCCTTCCTGACCTGCAATTTCGCGCCGCCGACGGCCACGACGCCATCCCTGCTGACCCATGATGACGTCCTCACCCTGTTCCACGAATTCGGACATGGTCTGCATCACATGCTCACCGAGGTCGACTATTCCGGTGTTTCGGGAATCAGCGGTGTCGAATGGGATGCGGTCGAGCTGCCGAGTCAGTTCATGGAAAATTTTGCCTGGAAGCGCGAAGGACTCGATCTGATCGCGCGTCACTGGAAAACCGGCGAACGCTTGCCGGATGCCTTGTTCGAACGCATGCAGGCGGCGCGCAATTTCCAGTCCGGCATGTTTCTTGTGCGCCAACTTGAATTCGGTCTTTTCGATTTCCGCCTGCATCACGAGTTTGATCCGCAGCGCGGGGCTCGGACAATGGAGCTGCTCGACGAAGTGCGTCGCGAAGTCTCGGTGCTGGTGCCGCCCGCGTGGCATCGTTTTCCGCACGCCTTCACGCACGTTTTCGCAGGTGGATATGGCGCCGGTTACTACAGCTATCTATGGGCCGAAGTGCTTTCGGCCGATGCGTTCGAGCGCTTCGAGCAGGAAGGCGTGTTCAATCGCGAAGTTGGCAAGGCCTGGCGCGATGCGGTGCTGGCGGTCGGCGGATCGCGTCCGGCGCTCGAATCGTTTGTGGCATTCCGCGGCCGTGAACCGAGCCCGGATGCGTTGCTGCGCAGTTACGGCGTGGCTGCCTGAACTACGACCTTTTGTCCAAGCAGGCGGTTGTAGTTGCTCAGGCGCGCGCAAATCAAGGCGAAACGGTACCTCAAAAAGCGCTGTTTACTTACGGTAAATGAGCATTTTGAGGCACCGTTCGCTTCCGTATCGCGCCGACTGAGTAGATTTTCAACAGCCTCCTAGAAGAATAGTCGTGCGCCGAGCTGGCACTGCGTATCGCTGCGATCTTCCGGCATGCCTTCCAGTCGCCGCTGCGGACGTGAGCTGTCGATGTGCAGAACTTCGCCAGTCACGCGAATCCATGAGCGCGGGCGCCAGACCAGCGCTGCGGTGATCGCGTGACCATGTTCGCTGAGAGGCACATCGCCGGCCGGATTTTCGCGCAAGGCGAACCAGTCGACGCGCAAGGCGGGCCGCCATTCGCCGCTGGCCCATCCAGCGAGCAGATAGGCAGCGTCAAAATCGGTCTGGCCGCGAAAAAAGGGCGATGGCTTGAACGCGGTTGAGCCGGTCATCGCCTGGGCGATCCATTCCAAGGGCCCGATACGTCGCTGCGTGCCGAAGCTCCAGAACTTTGTCCGCCAGGCGAAAGTCGTGTGGCCATCCTCGGTGCGGCTGAGCGTCGGGTCAGCCAGATTGTCGTATCGCATCAGCGAATAGCGTCCGTATTCGCGTGAGCGCCAGCTAAAATCGGCGTACCAGCCCGGGTGATGATCAAGCTCGACATAGGGTCGATAGCGCAGCGGTGGCGCAACGTTTTCGTCGATGCCATACGCGTCGGGCTCGCGAAGTCGGCCGCCGAATCCGTGGGTGACGTCGCCGAGCGACCATCCGCGAGCGGCAAGAATTTCACCGGCGGGATCGTTTCCGGCAAATGCCGCGAGCGCCATTTCGAAGCTGTTGTCGCGATCCCTGTGTTCGAGGCGAAATTCGGTTCCGGCTCCGCGAAGTTCCTCGCCGACCCAACTGTTGATTGCCGACGGGGTCAAGGTCCACGGACTGGTCCAGCCGATAGCGTCGTTTTCAAGCGATAGGGGAGGAAAGAATGCCCCTGCCTTGACTGACCAGCGCCACGGCGTCAGCGATAGTGGCCGCCAGCGCAGATAGGCTTCGATCAGTTCGATTGAAGTTTGATCGCTGGTCTGCACCTGGAGGTCGGCATAGCCGAGCAGGGAAGGCGCGAGCTGGGCCGTGCCAATCAATGCAGCGCCGGCGACTCCGCCCTTCAACCCGCCGCCGCCATAGCGGGTTTTGCCGATACCGCCGTCCACCCAACTGCGCTCGCTTGCGGCGGTGGCCACGCGCAAATCCAGATACCCATGCCACTGCAGGTCCGCACATCGCGCCTGGCTAAAAAAAAGAGCAAGAATGAGCGGAAGAATTCGTTTCACAACCGACCCTCAAGCGCGCCTTGTTGCACGCGATTGGTGATCAGGAAAGCGGGGATCAACTCGGCCGGCAGGGCGTGGCAAAGATGATAGCCCTGTGCATGGTCGCAATCGATCGAACGGAGGAATTCGAGTGCCGCAGCATCCTCGACACCCTCCGCCGTCACCCTGCAACCGAGGCGATGGCCGAGTTCGACAATCGAATGGACGATGGTCTGATCGCCGCGATCGCTGCCGAGTTCTCGAACAAATGCCTTGTCGATTTTCAGTTCGCTCACCGGTAGCCGACGCAGGTAGGCGAACGAGGACTGGCCTACGCCGAAATCATCGATTGCCAACGTGATGCCCATGCTGGCGAGCTGATTCAGAATTTCCGTGGATGCTTCCGGCCGTCGCATGACCGCGCTCTCTGTGACTTCAAGGACGAGGTTAGCCGCAGGCAGACCCTGCAGCGCGAGCAATTCGGCAACGCGCTGCGGAAGCTCGGCGTCGTCAAGATCGCGCGCCGACAGATTGAGGGCAACACGAAGATCCACCGCTTGCGCGAACCAGGACCGCGCCTGCGCCACGCCGGTCGCAAGGACCCAGCGCGTGAGGCGCCGGATGTTACCGGTCTCCTCGGCGAGTCCGATGAACGCGTCGGGTGCGATCGCGCCGCGGAGCGGATGCTGCCAGCGTACGAGCCCTTCGACGGCGTCGAATCTGCCTCGCGAGAGATTGAGTTTGGGTTGGTAGTGAAGCTGCAACTGCCCGCTAGCGATGGCTTCCTGAAGCTCGGTCATCAAGGAAAGGCGTTCTGCTCGATGCGGATCGGTTGTCGGATCGTAAATCGACACGGCCTCACCTCTCGCAATCGCCGCAAACACGGCCACTTCTCCCCGTTGCAACAGCGTGCTTGCATTGTCTCCGTGATCAGGGGCGAGGGCGACGCCGACCGAGGGCGCAAGGTCAACCGTGAGTCCGGATTCCTGGTACGGCTCGGCCAGTGCATCAAGGACGCGAAAGGCGAGGGCGCTGGCTGCCGCACGATCACCGGCCTGAAGCCAGATAGCGAAAGTGTTATCGGTGACACGTGCGACAAAGCCAACAGGCATCAATTGGCGCAATCGCGCCGCCGCGTCACGCATCACGCGATCGCCGATGGCGTGACCCATGGTTTTGATGATCGCGGCGAACTGGCCGAGAGCAATCATCAACATGGCGCCGCCGGCGTTTGAGGAATCCTTGAGTTCGCGTTGCACATGTTGTTCGGTCGATGTGCGGTTGGCGAGCAAGGTGACCGCGTCATGCGTGGCCTGATGGTGGATCTGCTCCTCGCGTTCCGCGATTGCCTGGGTCATAGAGGTGAGGGCGAGCGAGAGATCCTTCATTTCACCGCGCTGCTTTTCGGGGCCGGACAGACTGTAATCGCCGCTCGCAATTTTTCGCGCACGCAAGGCGAGACGCTCGACTGGGCGGGAAACACTGCGCCCGATCAATAGCGCGCCGACCACGCCCGTCAGCAGCCCGAGCGCAAGCAGGATCGCCCAGGCAACTCCGACCGAGCGAAACGGTGCCAGGGCTTCATCGAGCGAGTAGCCGATCACGACTGCGACTGGTGCACTGCCACGGCTTCCGGTCAGGCGCACCGCTTTGACCAGATATTCGGCGCCGCCCGCCGTGACCAGTCGCGTTCCGGAGTCAAGGGCGGCGCTCCAGTTCTGCACCTGTGCGCTGAGTCTGATGTCGTGCTTGCCACTGGCCAGTTCGCGCCACGCGCCTTTGTCGTCCTGAGTAACCAGTTCGACGGCCTGCGAGACGGCAGATTGTCGTTGCATGCGCGCCAGCAGAGCACCATCAATCGGAATGCTTGCGGCAATGAGCGCGTTGAGCGCTGGCGTGAAGACCGGAACGACAACGGTCCAGTGGGCCTGGCCATTGGCGGCGACCACGGCGGATGCCGGATGCTCCAGCGCTTCGTTGAACAAATCGTCGAACGGAAAGATCTTGCCGACATCGGGTCCGGCGCCCGTGTCGGCCGCAATGCTGCCATCCAGATCGAGCAACATCATTCGCGTCGCCCCGACCCGACGTCCGTGGTTGCGCAGGGCCGAAAGCAATGTCTGCCTGTCCCGCTGCGCAATGGAAGCCCGCAGCGCGTAGTCCAGGGACATCACCTGCACGGCATCAGCGACGCGTACGGAAACCTCGTCAAGCTGCTGCACGACAGCGGCCGCAGCTGAACTCAATTGACGCTCTCCCGCTTCAATGCTCGCCTCGCGTGTCGATCGATACACGAGTACAGCGGTGACAATCTGGATGATTGCCAAAATCGCGACGATGAAGAGAATCAGGCGCAGTCGAAAGCTCATGGCTTAATAAACCGCGTGTTCGAGATCATTCGTTGCGCGCGGATCGGGCAACAAGGAAAGTGCAAAACTGGCGCTGACGGCCGTTACCACAGGATCGATCGTGAGGGCCTGCGGTTGCGGCTCACTGCCAGGGCGCAGCAAAGGATGCCAGACCGCAAGTTGATAGGAACCGGCCGGGATATCCTTGATCGTGACGACCCCGTCTTTTCCCGAACGACCCAGCCAGCGCGCATCGGAGACGACGAGGTAGGTGATCATCGAATCGTGGATGTTGCAGCCGGTGGCGATGACGCCCGGCTTGTCGAGAATGATCGGTGGCGATTGTTCGCCCGAGGCGAGGACAAATTCGAAGGTCTTGCTTGGCGAAAACGAGTAGACGTGATGGCGAGTGCTGTCGCTGTTCCTGAAAATGACGCTGTCACCGGGCCGAAAGATCTCCAGATACGGATCGAACTGCTCGTTCTTCTGGTCAATCACCTTCGTCTGTGCAGGTGTGCGCGTTTCATCGGAACTGGCAGATTGAATGGTGACGCTGATGACTGCATCCGCGACCGGCTGACCGTGACGGTCATGCAGCTGAACGTCGAGCTGGGCGGCGGCGGCCGCTTGCACGCTCAGAACGAAAAACACGACCCATCGCAGCATCGAGCAACCCATCGCGGAAATCCTGATCGACCGGTCCTACTGGCGCGGAATAAGCAGAAACCAGATCGTTGCGTGCCACGACTGGCGCTGCCTGCAGGGCTGAGTGCGCCAGCCGATGCTACCGGCAGGTCGAAGCGTGTTCAATGACGACCAATGGCGAGCGAGATAATGGGATGCGTGTGGCACGGGGTTTTGTCTCTCTTGAGCAAGCACCTGGTACCAGGATCAACCCGGGATCATCGTGCCAACAACCGACTTCTTGGTCTCGGCGGCAGAGGAATCCCCCGTTGCAACACGCGTCTTGACCATGCGCCCAGCACTTTTAAAATTCAGCAAGCTGTGAGGTCGTCCCCCCCGTTTTGTCAATAAATGTTTCGGGCAGCTTTCTTGAGCGAAGCCGCGCCGCCATCGACAAGACTGGATATCTAGGATCGAGGCTGCATCTCCTTCGGGATTCTTGACCGATTCAGGTCATCGTTTGATCATCAGACGCATGAACGAACAGCGTGCTCTTGAAATCAAGACCACTCGCCTGCGCCTGCGTGAACTCGGGCCGAAAGACGCGGCCTTCATGCTCGCCCTTCTGAATGACGAGGAGTTCGTCAAAAACATTGCGGATCGTGGCGTGCGCACGCTCGATCAGGCACGCCAGTACATTATCGATGGTGCCATGGCGAGCTATCAAAAGCATGGCTTCGGCCTATGGGGGGTCGTGCCGCATGACGAACAAACCTGTATCGGCATATGCGGCCTGATTCGTCGCGAAACGCTGGACGATGTCGACATTGGCTATGCGTTTCTGCCCGAGTGGCGTGGCCAGGGCTATGCGCTGGAAGCGGCGCAAGCGTGCATGGATCTGGGTCGTGAGCATTTCGAGCTGCGCCGCATCCTCGCGATCACCTCACTCGACAATCCCGCCTCGGTAAGGCTGCTGGAGAAGATCGGCCTTCGCTTTGAACGCCTGATCCGTTTCAGCGAGGATGCCGAGCAACTCAGGCTGTTCGCCTGGAATGCCTTGGCCCAGGTGCCCGATCTGGACAGGCTGCCACCGACAAACCAAACTCCCTGATTGGTTTGTCGGAGTGTTCCAGCGTGCCTATTCTCGGTATCGGCCTGCACGTCATCATCGCAATCCTGTTCGCCGTGCATGCGTTGCGCACGGATCAGGAGCGTTGGTGGCTGCTGGTGCTGTTTGTCTTTCCGCTGTTCGGCAGCGTGAT
>JBBQTY010000089.1:0-16255 GCA_038234445.1 Lysobacterales bacterium | reverse complement strand
GCAGGCTCGCGCACCTGGAGCACAGGGACTGTGCGTAAGGCGCGAATGTGGGGTGGCCTTCTCTTTGGTGCCTTTCTCTTGGCCACGCAAGAGAAAGTGACTCGCTCGCTGGAGGCGAGTGAAAAAAGGCAGGGATGCCGCGCTCCAAAGGAGCGTGCTTTAGAAGTGCAAATTCACAAGCAATATCACTGAGCCCTGCGTCTGCAGCAAATTCATATTCATGCATCGCCGCGCCATTCAGAACCTGCATTCAAAGTGGAAGGAGGTGATCAACGTGTAAACCTCCGAGCCACAAACCCAGATATGAGATAAATCAAACACCTGTTGAATCAACCCATCCACCGATCAATCAATTGAGATACGGTACAAGGCAATCCGCAAATCCAAAGTTGCGGATTACTCGGTACCGGAGCGAACATCCGGAACGTTTGCGAACTTTAGGGGAGGTTTCGCATGCAAGCTGTTGCATCTGAAAAGTCGGCATCCACTGCCGGAAAACTTCTGCGTGTGCTCGGTCTGGCGTTTGGCCTTGCGGCCATGGTCGGCTTGACCATCGGCATGGGAATCCTGCGAACGCCTGGTGAAGTCGCGGCGAAGGTTCCATCGGAATCGTTGTTCCTGATGGTCTGGGTGCTCGGGGCGGGCTATGCGCTGCTCGGTGCGTTGAGCGTGTCCGAGCTGGCCACCTTGCGCCCGCGCTCGGGCGGTCTGTATCCGATGGTGCACGACGCGCTCGGGCCATTTGCCGGATTCGTCTCGGGTTGGACTGATTGGCTCGGCTACGTCGGTACGCTGGCAGCGGTGTCGATTGTGCTCGGTGAGTATGTCGGACCACTGGTACCCGCGCTCAAAGGTCATGAAACCCTCAGCGCATCGGTGGTGGTGATCGTGTTCACGCTGATCCAGTGGCGCGGCATCCGCATCGGCAACGCCGTGCAGTTGGTTACCAGCTCGATCAAGGGCATCGCCTTGGTTGCCCTGTTTGTAGCGGCGTTTGTCATGAGCGCGCCACTCGCACCCGTTGAGCCAGTTCTGCACGCAGCGACGGCATTGCCCGGCGGCGCCTTGTTGTTCGCGGCGATCGTGGTGGCTTTGCAATCGGCGATCAACACCTATGATGGCTGGACCGCGCCGACCTATTTTGGTGAAGAAATCCAGCAGCCCGGTCGAGAAATTCCGCGCGCGATGATTGGTGGCGTTCTGCTGGTCATGCTGATCTACCTTGCCCTCAATATTGCCTTCTTGCGCGTGGTCGGCATCCAGGCAATGGCCGGCGATCCATTTGTTGCGGGGACCATGGCCAGTCGATTGTTCGGGCCAATGGGCGACACCGTGCTGCGCGTATTGATGGTCGTGTCACTGATCGCATCGGTCAACGTATTGCTGCTCGGCGGATCACGCATTCCGTATGCGATGAGTCGCGATCGGCTGATGCCGCCGATCATGGGCCAGGTCAACGTAGGTGGCACGCCGGTGGCGGCCATGCTTTCGATGACGCTGGTTTCGCTGCTGTTGATCGCGACCGGCACCTTCAACACCTTGATCGCGCTGCTCGCGTTCTTCTTTGTTGCCAACTATGTGCTCGTGTTCATCGCGTTGTTCGTGCAGCGCCGTCGCGCCGCAGATGCGCCGCGGCCGTTTCGCGTGCCACTGTATCCGCTGGTGCCGGGACTTGCGCTGATCGGGTCCGTGGTCTTTCTGATCGCCTCGATCTGGAGCGACCGTACAAACAGTCTGGTCGCCATCGGCATGATCGTCGTCAGTTGGCCGATCTATCGGCTGATCTGCAGGTACTCGGCACCGTCAGCGGATTCCTGAGTCACCCTCTCTACGCATTTTCAAGTGTTGACGAATCGACACGCTGGCGAAAGTCTGCTCCCATGCTCATGGGCAGACGGGAGTTACGCACAAGGTGATGGACGGGGACGCGCAATGCCGTGAACAGTTAAGCGAGCGGTCGGTTGGGAGGATCCGAGCCATCGTCACGCTGGTATTTTTGTGGCTGTTTCTTGCTGCATCTCCAGCCCTGGCTGAGACGGATCCGCATGGGATTCTCGAGCGCGCGTTCAATACCGTGCTCGTGCACAACTTCGATGTGGATGACGGCCTGCCGCAAAACACCGTGCATGCGATTGCGCAAACGCGCGACGGCTATCTGTGGGTTGCAACCTGGGAAGGTGTGGCGCGCTTCAACGGACGCACGTTTACGGTGTTCGATCCGACGAGCGTTGCTGCCTTGTCTGCCGGTGGCGTGCGCTCGCTGCTCGCGTCTGGCGATGGCGGATTGTGGCTTGGGCAAAGTGAAAATGGCGTGGTGCGCAAAAAGCAAGGGCAATGGAGCAACGCGCTACGCGAAACCGATCTCGCCGATGACCAGGTGCTGGTGCTGACTGAGGATTCCAAACATCGCGTGTATGCGGGAACGGCCGATCACGGCGTCAAAGTGATCGATCAGGAGACAGTCCGACAGCTCGGAAAACCGGGTTTCCGCGTACTCGGAATGAGCCTGGATTCGAAAGAAAGGCTGTTGCTCGCGACCCATCGTGGCTTGCAGCGCATCGACGTCGAATCGGCCGCGATTGAAGACTTTGGCGGCGGACAAACGCGCGCGGTGATCGATCTTGGCGGTCGTATTCTGGTCGGTGGTGACGAAGGTCTGCACGAGTTGCTCGGCGGGGAGCTGCGCACCATGGATTTGCCCGCATCGCTGAAGTCAGCCTCAATCACGACCCTGCTTGCCGATCCACAAAGTCGCTTGTGGTTCGGTACGCAGTCGGAAGGTTTGTTCCGGGCTAGCTTTGCTGCCGATGGTCGTATTGAGCTGATCGAAAAACTCGGTGTCGCCGAGGGTTTGCCGAATCTGCGCGTGCTTTCGTTGGCGTTTGATCATGAAGGCTCATTGTGGGTCGGCACGAATGGTGGCTTGTCCCAGGTGATCGAAACCGGCATCGAGCGTTTCGGTCCAGCGCAGGGACTCGACAACGCATTTGCCCGCACCATTGCTGAAGCGCCAAATGGCGATATCTATATCGGTACCAGCGGCGGCCTCTACCAATATCGCGGCGGGCAGCGGATCGCGCAGTGGGATGCGAGCACGCTCGGCTCAAGCAGCGTGACCGCCTTGCGCTTTGATCACCACGGCGATCTGTGGGTCGGCACCTACGATGCCGGCGTCAGCCAGTTGCACGACGGTCACGTCGTCGCGCGAATCAACCGTGAAAGTGGATTGGCCCAGTTGTCGATCCGCACCTTGCTGTTCGATGCGCAGGGCGATCTCTGGCTCGGCACTTCGGAAGGCCTGGTTCGCCATGCCGATGGCACGAGTGAGCTGATCGATCTCTATCCGAAGCCCGCCCCCGATTTCATTTTGAGTCTTGCGCTGGGGCCTGACCGAAGCCTGTGGATAGGCACGGCTATCGGCCTTGCTCATCGCAGCACTGATGGCAAAGTACAAATATTCGACAAGGCCGCAGGCTATCCGGCACTCGATACCTTCGATATCCAGTTCGAAGATGCAGACCACGCCTGGCTGGCTACCGACGCCGGATTGGTGCACATGCAGGATGGTCGATTCGTTGCCCTGGGTCGCGCCCAGGGGATGCCAAGTGACACGTTGTTCCGGCTGTTGATCGATCGCGGCGGTGCGTTCTGGTTGACCTCGAATCGCGGGCTTGCGCGTGTCGAGCGCAAGGCCATTGATGCGGTGCTTGACGGCTCGGCGACGACCCTCGCACCGACCGTGCTGAGCGCAGAGAACGGCATGACCGCGACCCAGTGCAATGGCGGCACCGCAGCCGCAGGAATGCTCGCCCGCGATGGCAGTGTATGGATTCCGACCTCGAACGGGGTCAGTCATCTGCTCCCTGCGAACTATCCGCGGTCAGCACGGCCAGCGGTGCCATTGGTTGTCGAAGGCGTCAGCATCGATGGTATCGATAGCGCGCTGCCGCTGGTGGTTCCCGCGGATGCACGGCGTATCGATTTCGACCTCGCCGGACTGGCATTTGCGAGCGCGGATGCCGTGCGTTATCGCCATTGGCTTGAAGGTTTTGACAGTGGCTACGGCATACCCAGCAGCGAGGCGCGCATCGGCTATACCAACTTGCCGCCGGGTCAGTACGTGCTGCATATGACGGCGCGCAATGGAGAAAGTGGCCAATCCGGAACAACGTTGGATCTGCCGTTTGCCGTCCAGGCGACGTGGCTGCGGACGCGTTGGGTTCAGGCGTTGATGCTCGCCGCTGTGACCCTGATCGTGATCCTCGCCTATAGGCGAAGAACGGCCACTCTGCGGCGAAACGAACGCCGGCTCGCCGCGATGGTCGAGGAGCGCACGCGGGAATTGCAGGAACGCGCGCTCGCGCTCGACGCAGCCAATGACGATAAAAGCCGATTGCTCGAACAACTCGGCTACCAAGCCATGCATGACAGTCTCACCGATCTGCCCAATCGACTTCATTCCGATCGCCACCTGGCAGAGTGCTTTGCGGCCAAGCGAGATGGACGGGAATTGTTCATCGCGATCATGGATGTCGATCACTTCAAGCGTATCAACGACGAGTACAGCCATCAGACCGGAGATCAGGTGTTGATTGCGCTTGCTGCCCGCATGCGCGAAATCAGTGGACTCTGGTGCGCGCGCATCGGCGGTGAGGAGTTTCTGCTCATCAGTCAACAGCACCGCGATGAGACTGCGAACTTGTTCGAGACATTGCGCGCTGATATCGCATCCGCGCCGATAGGTCACTTTCATGCTCAGCCCATCGTCACGACGATCAGCATTGGCTGGGTCGATGCGGCCGAGTATGCAACGGTCGAAAAGGCGCTTGCCGAAGCGGATCGCCGCCTCTACCGAGCCAAAAGTGCGGGTAGAAATCGCATCGAGCCGAATCGATGATCGTTGCCCTCAATCGAGCCCGCCATGGCAGGTCGCAGTGGTGGGTGTCGAGCGGAACGGAATCTGATAGCTTTGGATACAGGCGTTTTCAGACTTTTTGGGAAACTCAGGAACTGCCCAGGGGCTGACGTGGGCAGGATTGCTGCGGATCGCAGGGCGCATGCAGGAAGAGCCAATGAAGCTGGGTCAGCAGGCGGCATATTTCGACGGCGGGGGCGTCAAGGAGCTGTGCCTTGCGGTTGAGCGCCTGCGTGCCAGTGGTATGCGCAGTTTGATGATGCTCGCCTGCGAGGCTGATCATTGGTCCCGACAGGATCTTGATCCGATGCTGCGATCACTGGATCTTCCGGTATTCGGTGGAATCTTTCCGAGCATTATCCACAACGCGCGGCTTCATCGTACTGGCACAGTGGTCGTCGGATTTCCACATTCGCTCGATGTGTCAGTGGTCTCGGAACTCGCTGATCGTCAGGCCATCGAACCGCAGTTGGCAAAGCTCGCGCCCAGGCTTGAACGTGCGGGTTCGGTGCTGGGTCTGGTCGACGGTTTGTCGGCAAATCTTGAGACCCTGGTGGAATGTCTCTACGGCGTTCTAGGTGCCCGTACGCCGATGATTGGAGGCGGTGCCGGTCATCTCGACTTGATCCAGAGGCCCTGCCTGCTCTCAAATCAGGGCATGCTCGATGACAGTGCATTGTTGGTGTCGCTGCCGATGCGTATCAATCGAGGAATCGCACATGGCTGGCAAATGCTTTCAGGCCCTTTCCTGGTAACTCGTTCTTCCGAAAATATACTCAAGGAGCTCAACTATCGACCAGCTCTCGAAGTCTATCGCAGCGAAATCGAGGCAAATTCCGACGCGGATTTTTCCGCATCGGATTTCTTTGCGATTTCGAAAACCTATCCATTGGGCATCGAGAGTGTCGATGGCGAGTTTCTTGTTCGTGATCCGATCAAATGCGATGGCGACGCCCTCGTCTGCGTCGGCGAGGTTCCCGAGAATGCGGCGATCCATCTTCTCAGAGGTGATGCTGCTCATCTGATTGCAGCGGCAGGAAGTGCAGCACGAGCGGCGCTTGCCGCGCATCGGAGAGCGTCTTCCACAGACTGTGCTGAGCCGGTGGCGCTCGTCTTTGACTGCATCAGTCGCTGCCTGTTCCTTGGCGGCGCATTCGACGAGGAGCTCGATACGATCAGCCGCGCATTGCCCGGTGTGGACTGCATGGTGGGCGCGTTGACGATCGGCGAGATAGCCAGTTCGCGCAGGGGCCTGATTGAGCTGATGAACAAGTCGACCTTGGTTGCACTGATCTGAATCCGATGGCAGCGATCAACAACACACTCAAATATGTATCTATTCAGCATGAGCTCGGCATGGCGATCGGCAAGGCCCTGCGCTTGCGACCGATGCTCGGTGCATTTTCACGCGTATGTCTGAGGCGGCTCGGGCTCTCGGCCGTGCATTTTCATTTCTTGCGCAGCGCGGATGGGGAGCTTGTTCTGAGCGGCAACCGTGCGGAGGGGACGCTTGAGCATTTTTGCAGTATTCCTCAAAATTCTCCTGCGCCCCAACCGACTGAATTTTCGCCGCAAGAGGGTGCCGCGCTTTGTAACTACTGGATGGTCGAAGAAGTGGTCACCAACCAGCATTACTACGCGTTCAACCTCGGAGGATTCGGCGTACTCACCTTGCAGCGTATCGACAGCACGTTTGACGCGTCGATCGTAGAGTTGCTCAAGCCGCTGGTCGTTCGTCTCGGCCTGAGTTGCCAGGCATCCATTGAGCACGAAAACCTCTTGCAGGTGGTTGCCGATCGTGACAAGGCGGAAGAGACGATCCTGTTCCAATTGCTGCACGATGATCTTACCCAGCTGCCGAATCGTCGCAGTCTCATGGATCAACTGGGAAAACAACTGCGATTGGCGGCACACGATCAAACCTTTGGCGCTCTGCTCTTTCTCGATTTGGATCGTTTCAAGGTTGTCAACGATACGCTCGGCCATGCGGTCGGCGATTGTTTGCTGATCGCGGTCGCGGGCCGATTGCGCGAGATACTTGGAAAAAATGGATGCGTTTTTCGCCTGAGTGGCGATGAATTCGTGATTCTTCTCGGCAATCTGGGCGCGCAGCCAGACGGCGCGCGCGAGCATGTTGACCAGTTGCTGCAGAGAATCCGGGTCGCCTTTTTCGATTTCATGGCTGCGGGCGAACACCAGTTGCATGTGACGCCGTCGATCGGTATCGAGCTGTTTCCCGACGAAGAATGCACAGCCGAGCAGATCCTCCGTCGTGCCGACTCGGCCATGTACCAGGCCAAATTGCATGGCCTAAACAGCGCGGTCTACTACGACAGGAAATTATCCTTTGAGCTGGAGCGTCGACGTGACATCGAGAAAGAACTGCAACTGGCACTGAAGGCACAAAATCAGTTCGAACTGCACTACCAGACCCAGCACGCTCTCGGCGGCGCCTGCATCGGCGCAGAGGCGCTGTTGCGTTGGCACAATCCCTTCAGGGATGCCATTGGTCCTAGCGACTTCATTCCGATCGCGGAGGAAGCGGGCTTGATGCTTGAGCTCGGTACCTGGGTATTGCGCCAAGCGTGTCACGACCTGCGCGAGATGACACGCCAGGGCCTTGCACCAGAATTCCGGCGACTCGCCGTGAATGTCAGCGCTGTCCAGTTCAACCATCGCCATTTCGTCGAGACGCTGACCGCGATCATCGATGAAACCGGCGTCGATCCCCATCTGCTTTCGATCGAATTGACCGAAAGCACGTTGATCACCAACAGCGAGATGGCCATTGGCAAGATGGCCGCGCTCCGCGTGCTTGGCATCAAGGTGGCGATCGATGATTTCGGCACCGGTTTCTCCTCGCTCTCCTACCTGAGCCGGCTGCCCGCGCAATCGATCAAGATTGACCAATCGTTCGTGCGAAATATCGATAGCGATGGCGGCAACCGTGCCATCGTTGAGACAATCGTTGCGCTGGGTCGTGCGCTGGATATCGACCTGATCGCCGAAGGTGTCGAAACAGAAACGGAACGCGCGACGCTTGAGCGCCTCGGCTGTCTCAGCTACCAAGGCTTCCTGTTCAGTCACCCTGTGCCGCTCGCCGATTTGCTGGCGACTTTCGAGCAGCGCTGAATTCCAGCGCGGCGTGGTGCGAGCGGATGTCGAAACCTTATGCCTGTTGGCAAAAAAAAGTGACAGTTAGCGCGCCTTGCGCTACCAGTCCGGCTGCGCAGTCATTGATCGCACGCGCGCGGTGAACAGTGGCCTTACCCTCTCTCTATCTAAGGGGTGCGGATATCGAGCGGAGATGGATCAGCGAGACAGCATCGCTGTGACGAGCGAATAGCGGTGGTCGGTGCGGCCGGCCAAGTAGCGGATCTTCGCGCAATCCGTTCCTGGTTCGATAATCGTAGCGGTTATCGCGCACGTTCAACCGTTGCCCAGTCGCTTTCGGGGACATCCCCTTTACACCCGCGAGCGGCACGTTCTCCTGGAAGTGCGGCTTTCCTCCGTATCCGTCGACACGTGT
Source organism: Lysobacterales bacterium (assembly GCA_038234445.1). Taxonomy (GTDB): domain Bacteria; phylum Pseudomonadota; class Gammaproteobacteria; order Xanthomonadales; family Rhodanobacteraceae; genus Dokdonella. The sequence continues at coordinate 7,811 of JBBQTY010000089.1, read as the reverse complement.
AGCGGGTGCCGCTTGAAGCAATCGTCAGGTCGCGCCTTGGACTCGAGGCAGGGTAGGCCAGAGGTTGATGGCGAAAAGAACCAAACCGATCAGCATTGCTATCGATCCGGTCGCCAGTGCAAACATGTTCGGGTGTCTAGTGACTGCAAATCCGAGGCCGACCAGATAAATGGGCAGCCCCAAGTTATGTAGCCAGAAGTGCGTTGAAGAGAGCCGGGTAGCAGAGCTTGCGGGATAGACTCTATAGATAAGGCCGATAGCAGCGAGGCTCAGCCAACCCGCGACAAGCAGATGGGCATGTACCGGTTTCAATGCGAAGTTCATCGTTTCACCCATGAACAATCCAAGAATGGCTCCGACAACGAGATAGAGAGTTGCGATTCGCAGAAACAGGGTGCCAAAGTGTTGTTATCAAAGTGCATTGAGGAATTTAAGATAATAGTTATATAGTGGTGTTTCGACTTTGATCAGAGCTCGTCGAAGAGAATCATGAGGCGCGAAAATCGGCATGAGATTCCTGTAGGCTGCCCTTGCAAGGAATTCCGAGGAGAAAAATTCGGATCCGGGATAGGGCGCCCAGCGCCGTATGAATTCACGGTCTGTCCTCGAAGCCACTGTTGAACAACCGGTCGCTGTCGTCGTCATCGATCTGGACTACGGCCGTCGCCGCGTTGGCGATGACTGCACCGCCGGTCACCCCGCTGAGGGAGACGACAAAGGACTCACTCGCTTCGAGTTCGCCATCGTCGTGGATCGGAACGAGGATCGTCTTTGGCATACTGTCGCCGTCCGCCCAGAACAGCGTTCCGGAAACGGCTTCGTAATCCATGCCAGGCGCGGCGGTTCCGCAGCAGCTTGAATAGCCAACGCTAACCGCGCCGACGCTGCCTTCCCCTCGCACCACGCTCAACTCCAACAGGGTCTCGGTTTCGCCGATTTGAAGGTAGCCCGATTGGAATTCGATACGGCCGTGGTCGGCAACGTCGTCGTCATCGATTTGCACTACGGACGTCACCGTGTTGGCGATGATCGCGCCACCGGATACGCCACTGAGTGAGACGACAAAGGATTCACTGGCTTCGATTTCGCCATCGTCGTGGATCGGAACGAGGATCGTTTTTGGCGTTCCGTCGCCGTCCGCCCAGAACAGCGTTCCAAAAACCGCTTCGTAATCCAAGCCGGGCGTGGCAGTTCCGCAGCAGCTTGAATAGTCGATGCTTACCGCGCCAATGCTGCCTTCGCCGCGCACCACGCTCAACTCCAGCAGGGTCCCGGTTTCGCCAATCTGGAGGTAGCCCGATTGGAATTCGATGCGGCCGTGGGTGGCAAAATCAGTGTCGTCGATCTGGACTATGGTCGTCGCCGTGTTGGCGATGATCGCGCCACCGGTCACCCCACTGAGGGAGACGGCAAAGGATTCACTGGCTTCGATTTCGCCATCGTCGTGGATCGGAACGAGGATCGTCTTTGACGTAATGTCGCCGTCCGCCCAGGACAGCGTTCCGGAAACGGCTTCGTAATCCATGCCAGGCGTGGCGGTTCCGCAGCAGCTTGAATAGTCGATGCTGACCGGGCCCGCGCTGCCATCGCTTCGCACTACGCTCAATTCCAGCACGGTCTCGGTTTCGCCAATCTGGAGGTAACCCGATTGGAATTCGATGCGGCCGTTGTCGGCGACGGCATGGTCCAAGTTCGACATACCTGCCAGTGCGCTCATGTGTGCCGCAGTCGGTGTCTGAGCACGAGCCGATTCTCCATTGAATAGCGTCAAGCCGAGCATCATGCCAAAGCAAAAACCGACAACCTTCCCAATGCCCCCATGTTCGATAGCCACAATCATCTCCTGTACTTCCGGGCAACTCCCGTACTCAAGACATACGCAAGATCACGGCGCTTCTTTCGGGCTTGATTTCGGGCTGCGGCAGCTTGCCCTCTGCTTCCTTGAGAATCCTTGCGCCCGTGAGTCGGGCGGTCCGCCGCCTCAACGTGAGTTGAGATTGGCATTCAAAGCTGAGGTTTCCCCACCGATTTCCCCTTCGTGTTCAACATAGAAAAGTAATCCACAAACACGAAAGCGGAAACGTGATGTAGTCCATCGCGGCCCGTACCTGCTATCTGCTCTTCGTAGGAGATGGCTCCAGCCATGATGCTTTCGGCAGGAAGCGACAAAGGAGTTGCATCTCGACCGTAGGAAGTCCCTTTTTGGGGGCGACGGAAGCCTGCTCCTACGAAAGACGAAGCACCTGCGTGCACGATGACGACTCCCCACCGATTTCTTTCGCGAGTAAGCCCGCGCGTCGGGTACGCGGCCCCTGCCGGCAATAGCAGGCAACTTCATGACCATCAACAACTATTTGTGAGGAAACCTCAGATTCAAGAACTCTCAAGCGGATGGGGTCGCCGCATGCGATCTTGCTAACGTTTCGCGCACAACGCGAGACGCAGCAGTCCGAGGATGGCACCCAGTTCACAACCCGGTTTCCCGTGACTATTCAAACCCATTGGCGAAAAAGGTATCCGAACCCTCCTCGGGATCGTCGAGGCGCATGAAAAATGAACTTTCCACACCGGGCTTGTAGCGTCTGAACGCCCAGGGCGAAATTGGGGCGAAATCACTGCCGCCGGCGATTCCGGCGAGATACAGTGAGCCATTGGCGGCTTTTGTCAATGCCAGCCCGGAGTCGGACGAATTACTGCCGAACACCTCCCAGTAGTCGAGCGATTGCGGCACCTGCATCACGTTGTTGAAGCGCCGCAGGAAGACATCCGTGGTGGTGACAAATGAGGGATTCGATTGCACATCACCGATCACGATGATGTCATTGTTCGACCCGCGCTCGACCGCATGAACGGTATCGATGCCTTGCTCGCCGACATAGCTTGAATAGCGCAGCGCCCCATTGACATTCCCCGCTACCAGTAGAAATCCATCCTGGTTTCCGCCGTAGTCCTGGTCGAGGCCAGGGTATGTCGTCTTCGTCGGATCGGTGGTATTGACATGATAAATGGTGGAGAAATCGGTGGATCGCGTCCACCCGCCGACCAGCGCATCCCCGCTGCTTGAAACACGCACATCAAGGGCTTCCTCTTCGGCGTTTCCGATAAACGTGCTTGCCCACAGCACTTGGCTGACGTCGGCTTTGATCCGCGCCACCCAGGCGTGGTGATAAAGCGTAGTGCCCCAATTGTTGTCCCATCCGGCAATCGTGATATTGCCAGCAGCACCGACATCGACGGCATTGATCTGCTGCTGGTTGGGACCGCCGATATAGGTGGAGCTGAGCAGGGTTAGATTGCTGTCGTAGCGCCGAATGAAACCATCCAGTGAGCCGCCGAGCGTCGGATTGATCGGGTGGAGTTGCGTGAATCCGACTGCGGACGAGGTGTAGCCAACGACGATCACATTTCCGTTCGAATCGATCGCGATATCGGTCGCGCGATCGTCACCGCCGTAGTACGGAGACTGGCTGGGTCCGCCAAAAACATCGTTGGGGATAAACGTGAGGTGACCTCCACCGGTGTCGGTAACCTTGATCACAAACGCCTGCGCGTCGGTGGAAAGCGGAGCAAGGCTATAGCCGACCACAAAGGCGTTACCGGCCGCATCGAGCGCCATCCCCGTAATGAAGTCGTCGGCGTTATTGCCGATGTAAGTCGAATAGATCAGCAGACCACTGGCACTGAATTTTGCGACGAAGCCATCATGGAGAATGCCGCCACCGAAAATTTGATCAGCACCCGGCGTGGTCGGCATGTCATCCGAGGTGGTTGCTCCGGCAATGTAGAACTCGCCGGCCGCATTGGTCCGGATCGTTTTGATCGTGTCGTAAAAACCACCGCCGAAGAAACTCGAAAACAACACATGTGGCGCGGCCGCAATCGCGCTGGTCGAATCCACTTGGCCCTCGCCGAGGTTTCCGGCAAACGGATCTGCTGGCCAATTGAGCGGAGCCTGCGCAAACGCGCAGGCAGGCAAAGCGAAGGCGAGCACCGCCAGCGCGCGAACAATGGCAGTCGCCATACTCGAACCGGCGTTAAAACAGGTGAAAGGTTTCATGGGTGCATCCTCATGTATGCGTGATCCGGTCCGCGAATGAACGGGGTATCAGAGACATACGCGGAAAGGCGCAAGAATTTTCGCAAGGTGCCGGTGGCGCCCGGGCTTTCGCGTCACGGATGTGTCGACATGCTGCGCAACATCCGACCCCGCGAAGTCGTTGCTATCTCACACGCCATGCACAGACCGAGCTTGTCTCTCAGCGGAACCCCGAATCTGTGCACCCCGCGCTCACTCGAACCCATCCATGAAAATGAGTTCGTCGAGGTCATCGTCGAGTATCGTGCCGGTGGCGGTGAAGCCGGATGGTGTCGCGTTTTGCACGCCATTGATCGACAAGGTAAACGTTTCATCCGGCTCCTCGATAGTGTCGCCCAATACCGGGACGGTGATAGCGAGGATGGATTGCCCCACGCCGATGCTGCGCGCGGTGCTGGTGTGGCCGGTGTAGTCGCTGCTGCCGGTTGCCGTCCCGTCCGCCGTCGCGGTGGTGAACGTGACCATCCTTCCGCTGATTGCCGACAGCCTCACGACGAAGCTACATGGCCGGTTGCCCGTATCGCCTTCGATCACGCTGCAACCACCATTGTCGACGGTCAGCGACGGAGTTGGATCGTCGTCCGTAATGCGTCCCAGTGCCTGCACGTCGTTGCCCGTTGCGGCGGCATTCACTAGCGCGGAGAGGTTGACGTAGAAGGTTTCGTCAAACTCGTCCAGGCTGTCTCCGAGAATGGCGACATTCACGGTCTTGCTGGTCGCACCCGCAGCAATCGACCATGCGGAATCGGCAACAGCGGTGTAATCGACGCCCGAGGTTGCCGCGACCGATCCGGACGGAGCGCCGACTGCCGTGGCATAGCTGCCGCTCACCGGGTATGCACTGGGCGCGGACAGGCTGATGGTGAATACGCACGCGGTGGATCCTGAGTTGCCTTCAACACAGTTGCGATCGGCAATGCTCACGGTCGGTGGATTGTCGTCATCGACAATCGTACCGAGTGCCTGTAGATCGTTGCCGCTCGCTGCAGCGTTGACGAGCGACGACAGATTGACCAGGAAGGTCTCGTCCGGTTCGTCGGCATTGTCACCGAGCACGTTGACATTGACCGTCGTGTTGCTTGCGCCGGCGGGTATCGACCAGGCTGCGCCGGTCACGGCGGTGTAGTCCGTACCCGGCGTTGCCGGCGTGCCTCCGCCACTCGCTGTCGCGTAGCTGCCGCTGATTACGCGTCCACTCGGCGTCGACAGGCTGACGGTGAAAGCACATGGATGGGTACTGCTGGTGTTGCCTTCGGTGCAGGATCGATCGGCGATCGCCACGGTCGGCGCCGCGTCGTCATCGAGGATCGTCACGCGGACTTGCGGATCCGGCAACGCGATTCCGTCCGGCGCGGACCAGTTGACGAAAAACGTCTCATCGGCCTCGTCCAGCGTGTCGCCGTTGATCGTGAAATCCACGTAAGCGCTGAGCGAACCCACGGGAAAAATCAACGTCCCCGACTCGGCGACGTAATCGCTTCCGGCTTGAGCCGTGCCATTGGCCGTTGCGTAGGCAACGCTGAGGTCATCGGCCGCAACCGCATCGAGGGTCGCTGTCACACGCACCGTGTGCGATCCGCTATTGCCCTCGCTGGTCGACTGATCGACCGCAGACAGGATCGCGTTGGTGAACAGTATCTTTGCCACGTGACCGTTCTGATCGCCGGGATTGATATTCTGGTACGCACCAGGCGTGATCGGCATTCCGGTGCCTTGCTGGTGCACCGCGACGTAGGCGGCACCCGCAGAATCGACAGCGACACCTTCCACCCGCGAACCCAAGCTGCTTCCGTAGCGAGCCAAGCCAGTGCGATTCGCCAGCGTTGCATTGAAGCGCACAACGATCGATTGTCCGTTGAAAGGGTCCGTCCCGCCTCGCCCACCGACGATCACCGATCCATCGGCCGCAAGCGCTATCGCCAGGAACAGGTCGTATTGGGCACCGCCGTAGTAGGTCGAGTTGACGAGTGTGCCGGCAGGATCGAGCTTGAACACGATTCCGTCCTTAGTGCCTCCGCCGGTTGCCGTTTGATAGCCGCCTATAATCGGAAAGTCGGACGATTGGGATTCGCCGCAGACGTAAACCGCACCGGTCCCGTCAACGGCAATACCGTAACCCGCTTCGTATTGTGAGCCTCCGACGCGCCGAACATAGCTGACGGCAGTGACCGATGAATTCAGTTTGAGCACGTAAGCGTCACCGTCAGGGTCGAGATCGTTCGCACTTCCCGTCACGTAAATATTGTCGGCGCTATCACGGGCGACGCCCCAGGCAGCGGTATCGGGCACCGTCGCACCGATGAATGTCGACACCAGAACGGTGCCTGTCGGCCCAATTTTTCTTACAAATCCCTTCGCGGTTCCGGCAAACGTTGGGGTCAGCGCGTTGACGGTTGGAAAATCCGGCGACGACGTGGTGCCAACGACATAGGCGTTCCCCGCAGGATCGGCAACGATACCGCCAGGGTAGTCGTAATCAGAAGCCGTGATCGTGTGGACGTAAATAACGGCCGAGGCGGCGGGGTTCAACTTCAATTCGAATACGTTGAACTCCACGCTACCGGTGCGCCCGGTGATATAGATGTTGCCGCTGGGGTCAAGCGCAACGGCTTCCGCTTCCTGGTGTTCGGGTCCACCGATGTAGCTGGAGAAGATCACGCTGCGCCCATCAGCGGCAAACTTGGTGATGTATGCGTCGTCGCCGCCGCCCGGATTGGGCTGAAACGCATTGAGCAAGGGAAAGCCTGGCCCGGCTGTCGTGCCGGTCACGTAGGCTTCACCGGCATTGTTGACCGTGATGGCATAAGCACGATCCTCGCCGTAGCCGCCCAGATAGGTCGCATACTCAAAGACCGGGTCGATGACCAGCGTCGTATGACGATCATATTCGCCAAGCCGGAAACTTACCCGGTTGCCCTGCAAGGCGTAGCGGCTTTCGACCGCGATACGTTTGCCATGTCGCATCTGGTAGGCGACGGGCGGGTGAAATTGAACGTGGCGTTCACCAAGAACGAAATCGAGCGCGCCTTCATGAGTGATGGCGATATGGTCCGCACCGGTGAAGTTCAATCCAATCGCTGCCGCGTCGGCACCGGCGGCAACTTCGAAGTCGTATTCAAGTGCGCCATCCAGACCGTAGTAGACGAGATCGATGCCTGGGTAGACCGCTGCCATGCGTACCCGCGCGTAGTGCTTGGCATCCGACGCGCTTTGCGCGCCATTGGTGATGTTGAAATAGTGGCTGACGCTGGCCAGGGGAGATTCGCCAGCGACACGCTTGGGTGTTTCGGCACCTTCCAAGCCCATTCGCAACACAGCCTTGTCGCCATCATCCGTGCGCAGTGAAAAGACGGCTTCCTTCGGCGTAAGGAACAAGGTGTAGCCTGGGCCGCGCGCCAGGTAGTCCACGCTGGCATCAGTCTGGCCGCTGTTGTGCTCGAAGATCATCGGCGTAGCGGGCAGCGGCTTGGCCATCGCGAGTGGTGCGAATGCTGCCAAGGCGAACAGCAGTGCGATCGACCACGCAAACACCTTCACACTATGCAATCCGAGAGATTCTGAAACTTCCAGCAGTGCTGCGTTTGCATCATTCAATCGATTGACAGCCATGACCTGATCCCACTGCGCGGCGAAGCCCGTGCCAAGTCATACGCAGGAGTGCGCGATTTTTTTCGGCTTATTCTGCTTCGTGATATTCCAGAATCAACCTACTGTT
>JBBQTY010000088.1:0-16267 GCA_038234445.1 Lysobacterales bacterium | reverse complement strand
GGTTATTCTCGAACGCGCGTATGCGGCTATGAAAAAAGTACTCGATGGCTTGTGGCCGCAACGGGATCCTGCAGTTCCACTGAAGACGCCTTACGAAGCGCTGATCCTCGCATCGATCATCGAAAAGGAAACCGGGATTGGTCAAGAGCGCGCGCAGATTGCCGGTGTATTCGCTCGTCGTCTGCAGATCGGTATTCGCCTGCAAACCGATCCAACCGTCGTTTACGGGCTCGGCGAACAATACGACGGCAATATTCGTCGCCGCGATCTCGAAACGGATACGCCCTACAACACCTATACGCGCGATGGATTGCCGCCGACTCCGATCGCCTTGCCGGGACTTCCGGCGCTCGAAGCCGCACTGCATCCGGCGGGCGGCAACGCCTTGTATTTCGTCGCCCTCGGCGATGGCAGTGGACGCCATGAATTCACCGCCACCTTGGCCGATCACAACCTTGCAGTGGCGCGCTTTCTGGCTCGGCGCAGGCAGCCATGAGTGGTTGCCTGATTACCCTTGAAGGCGGCGAGGGCGCAGGCAAGAGCACGGTCATGGCCGACTTGCGCGCGCATATCGAAAGCCAGGGCATTGTTCTCCACGTCACCCGCGAGCCCGGCGGAACGGCACTCGGTGAAGCGGTTCGTCGATTGGTGCTGGACTCGGCGATGCGCGAAGTCTGTGCCGAGAGTGAATTGCTGCTGATGTTCGCCGCGCGCGCGCAACTCGTGCGCGAAGTGGTCCAACCTGCGCTCGCTCGCGGCGATTGGGTGCTCAGTGACCGCTTTACTGACGCGAGCTTCGCCTATCAGGGCGGTGGCCGCGGACAGCCGCTGCAACGCATAGAGGAACTCGATCGCTGGGCCGCGGATGGCCTGCGTCCTGATCTGACTCTGTTGCTCGACGTGCCGGTCAAGATCGGTCTTGCTCGCGCGGGATTGCGTGGCAGTCCAGATCGCATCGAGCGCGAGAAGTCGGATTTTTTCGATCGCGTTCGAGCAAGCTATCGGGCCCGCGCAGCGGCAGAACCTGAGCGTTTCCATATCGTCGACTCAAGCCGTGATATTGAAGCGGTTCGGCGTTCGGCGTGTGCAGCGGTCGATCAATTCATCGCCAAACGAAAGGCAAGCACATGAATCTGCCGCCCTGGTTGGAGGAGTCGTGGCATTCGCTCTCCGAGCGACTGTCGCAGAATCGTTTGGCACATGCGCTCTTGTTCTGTGGCGCCGCCGGGCTCGGCAAGCGCGCAATGGCAAATGCCTTGGTTGATGCTGCGTTGTGCGAACGTCGCGGTACCGACGGATTTGCCTGTGGCAGCTGTCGTTCGTGTCACTTGATTGCAGCGGGCTCGCATCCAGATCGCGTGCACCTGAGTTTTGAATTGCGCGATGATGGCAAACCGCGCACCGAGATCGTCATCGAGCAAATCCGTAACCTTTCGCAGCGACTTTCGTTGTCGAGTCAGTTCGGCGGCAAACAGATGGTGATCATCGATCCCGCCGATCGCATGAACGCGAGTGCGGCCAATGCACTACTGAAGACCCTGGAAGAACCGTCAGCGAGCACGGTGATTGTTCTGATCAGTGATCAACCGTCACGATTGCCGGCAACGATCCGCAGTCGTTGTCAACGCGTCCAGTTCCATGTGCCTGAGCGCGGCTTGGCGATGGCGTGGCTCAGCGGACAGGGTATCGCTGTTAAGGAAGGCGAACTTGCGTTGGCAGCGATGCTCGGTAATCCGGGGCGCGCACTCGAAGCAATCGGCGATGGCTCGCTCAAACTGCGCAATGAGTGTTTGCGCGATCTGAAGGTATTGAGTAGTCGACAAGGCAATGCTCTTGGCATCGCCGAAGTCTGGGCCGCTGATCGGCCCGCCGAACGACTTTGGCATGCCGCGGTGCTCGTTCGAGAAGATGCCAACCAGCTTGCGCGTGGCGAATCTGGATCACTCGGCTTGACCGGGGCGCAGGAAATACCGAAGCTAGCAGCGTGGTTCGCTCGCGCAAACCGCTCGCGCGAATTGCTGGCGACCCAGGTTCGCGGCGAACTGGTCGTACTCGATCTCTTGCATACATGGCAAACCTCACGGAGTAGCTGAAATGTCGACACCCGCCAGCGGAGGCATGCCACGACAGGGAATCCTGTCCTTAGCAATCAAGGACAAGGGTGCGCTGTTCAATGCCTACATGCCATTTGTGAAGGGCGGTGGGCTGTTTGTGCCGACCAGCAAGCGCTACAACCCGGGCGACGAAGTATTCATTCTGCTGTCGCTGATGGATGAGAAAGATCGACTGCCGGTGGCGGGCAAGGTGGTCTGGATCACGCCTCCCGGCGCACAGGGCAATCGCACCGCGGGTATCGGCGTGCAGTTCAACGAGTCCAGCGACGGTGATGCCGCGCGCACCAAGATTGAATCAATCCTGGCCGGCATTCTTGGTCAGGAACGTCCGACGCATACGATGTGATGCGCGTTCTCGTTCTCGGTGCCGGCGCAACGGGCGGCTACTTTGGCGCGCGACTGATCGAGGCGGGTGTCGCCGTCGACTTCCTCGTGCGACCGGCTCGCGCGGAAACCTTGTTGAAGACGGGGTTGCGTATTCACGGCACGCGCGATGATTTACGCCTCGATGTAAATCCACTCGTGACGTTACCCGAATCCTATGCCTGCGATCTGGTTCTGCTTTCGTGCAAATCCTATGATCTCGATTCGGCGATCAGCTCGGTCGCACCGGCTATGGCCGCCGGCGCGCGCTTGCTCCCGTTGCTCAATGGGCTGCGTCACCTGGATGTGTTGGATCGTGCGTTCGGTGCGGCCAATGTCCTCGGTGGACTTTGTCATATTTCAGTTGCCTTGCAGGCGGATGGATCCATCCGCCAGGTCGGCTCGGTTGATCGTTTGACATTTGGGTCGCGTCCCGGGCAGCCGACGATTCCTAAAAGCATCCTGCTTGGGCTGCAGTCGATGAATGCCGAGTCGATGGTCAGCCCGAACGTGGTTGCGTCAATGTGGAACAAATTCACCTTGCTGACAACATTGGCTGGAGCCACCTGTTTGATGCGCGCGAGCATTGGTGAAATAGTGGCGACCGAGGAGGGCGCTGATCTGATTCGAAAGCTCTATCGCGAATGCACGGCCGTCGCTCAACGCAGCGGTTTCGCGCCGACTGACGACGAAGCCAGCGAAGCGTTGCGGATCCTGACTGCCGAGAATTCGCCACTCAAGGCCTCCATGCTGCGCGATGTGGAACGTGGCCATCGAACCGAAGTGGAGCACGTGCCCGGCGACATGCTGGCACGCGCGAAATCGTTCGGTCTGGATACGCCGCTACTGATCGCTGCCTGCACGCATTTGCGCGTCCACGAGGCGGCCTTGCTTCGTTGAGCCGCCATTGTTAGCGCGCACGATTATTTCGACTTGCTCCGCAAAGCAGCGCTGTCCCAACCCTCACGTGCGCTGAAGCGCGAACCGTAACGTTGCTCAAGTACTTGCAGACGTTGCTTGAGAGCGTCGGCCCCGGTATCGCGGATATGCTGGATCGGGCCGCCGCGGAACGGCGCAAATCCGGTGCCGAAGATTACTCCGGCGTCGCAAAGATCGGCGTCATCGACAACACCATCGTGCAGACAAGCGACCGATTCGTTGAGCATCGGCAGAATCATTCGATCCTCGATGTCGCCCGGTGCTGAATATGCGGGATCGACTTCGGGCTTGATCGCCTTGCCGTTTTCCCACTTGTAGAAACCCTCGCCATCCTTCTTGCCACGCTTGCCTGATGCGAGCAGGGATTCCATGCCGGCAGGAATTTCGAGCTTGAGGAACTCGGATAATTCCTTGCCGACCGAAGCAGCGACGTCGAGTCCAACCGTATCGGCAAGCTCGATCGGCCCCATCGGCATGCCGAATTTCTTCGCCGCCTTGTCCAGCACCGGGCCGGGCACGCCTTCGCCATACATGCGTACGGCTTCGAGCATGTACGGCATAAGGATGCGGTTGACCAGAAATCCTGGTGTTCCCTTGACTGGTACAGGCAGCTTGTCTATCGCCTTGCAGAATGCGAGCGCGCGTTTCTCGCTGGCTGGATCGAGCTTATCGTGGCGGACGATTTCGACCAGCGGCATGAGGGCAACCGGATTGAAATAATGGAGGCCGAGGAAGCGGCTTGGCTGGGCGACTGCAGCGCGCAACTCGTCAAGCGGAATGCTCGATGTATTCGATGCGAGCAAGGCATCGGCCTTCATGTCGGGCTCGGCCTTCTTGTACAAGGCTTCCTTGGCTTCGGCGTTCTCGTAGATCGCCTCGATGACGAGATCGGCATTGACCACGCCTTTGCCCTCAACATCCGAGTTGAGTCGAGCCAGCGCAGGTTTGATCCGCTCTTCGGTCTTCAAAACCTTCTCGAACATCTCGCGCGCCCGCGCCATTGCCAGATCGATATACTTCTGCTCGCGATCCTGCAAGGTCACGTTGAAACCGCGCAGCGCCGACCAAGCGGCGATGTCGCCACCCATGACGCCGGCTCCGATGACATGGACATTCTTGATGCCGTGTTCGATGCCACTACCAAGGCTCTTGAGCCTTTCCTGCAGAAAGAATACCCGGATCAAATTGCGTGCCGTCGAGGTTTGCGCGAGTTTGGCGACGCCGCGAGCCTCGTTGCGAAGTCTTTGGGACAGACTGCCACCACGTCGCCACGTCTCGATCAGTGCAAATGGCGCGGGGTAGTGTTCGGGCCGAGCCTTGGCTGCGGTCTGCTTGCGCACGATAGGTGCGAGGATCTGCCGCGCCGGCCAGGTATTGGTCGCCCACGCTACGAGACGTTGTTGCATCGACCGTGTCGGCGGACGGCGGATGATCTCGCGCGCACGTTCAATCAGCATCTCAGGCGAGGTCACGGCATCGACAAGGCCGATCGAGCGCGCGTAATCCGCCGAAGCCGAACGGCCAGACAACATGAATTCGAGGGCTTTCGGCGCACCGATCAAATACGGAAGTCGCGCGCTGCCTCCCCATCCCGGAAAAATACCAAGCTTTACTTCGGGCAAGCCAATCTTCGTCGACGGATCACGACTGGCCACGCGATATTTGCATGCCAGGGCGAGTTCAGTACCGCCGCCCATGCAATGGCCATGTATTGCGGCGACCGTTGGACAGCGCAGCTTCGCAAGTCCCTGCAGAACCCGTTGGCCGTAGCTGATCGCATCGAGCACGGTTCCAGATTCCGCATAACCTTCAAATTCACTGATATCGGCACCGGCGATAAAACCGGCGGCTTTGCCTGAGCGAATGATGAGCCCCTTGGGCAGCTCGAAGGAAAGGCGCTCGACGATCTCGTTGAGCTCATCGAGCACGGCACGAGCGAAGGTATTGACCGAGCTGCCGGCCCTGTCAAAGGTCAGTACGACAATGCCATCGGCGTCGCGGTCGCTGCTCCAGTGCTTGAATCGGAGTCCTTCAAACATGGCGGTTCCTTGAAAAGAGCGGACAGCTATGATCCGGGCAAGTCGCAGCTCTGGTCAATGTGCCCGGATCGGTCTAATGTTCAGGATCTATCGGGTGGGGGCACCTAATCAACGTGATGCATGATGCGATGGACTTGATCGTCTCGCCAAAACTGTTCGATCAGATTCTCGAAGCCGAAGGCAATCTGATTGGCATCGAGACGGCTCAGATTGAGGAGACGCTCGAGCAATTCCGCCAACAGGCGCTGCGTAGCGGCCAGTCGGTCTATCTGTGGGATCCGGAAAACGGCATTGCAGCGCTGCGCCAAAGTGAATTGCGCGTGCCTGGTTCCAAGCGTTTTAACGATGCGCTGCGTTTCATCCTGCAAAGTGTGCAGTTCGGCGTCTACCTGTTGATCGATTTCGATGAGCAGCTCAAGCCGCCCAATACCTCACTGCTTCGGCGCTTCGCGAGGATACGCAGCGGCAACCAGCGCAAGATCGTTTTCCTCGCGCGCAGCCTGAGCTTCCCTCAAGAGATCGATTCGCTGGTTGAGCGTCTGTCTGGTTCGGCAAAATCCAATTCACCTCCGCGTCTTCGCGACGGCCGTTGGGTCCGCTAGCGCGATGGTGACCGACAAGATCCAAGGCGCCGTGCTGATCGTCGCAACGAATCGCGACGATCGTCGCTTCCTGTTCGAAGCCCTCGATACACAGGAATTCGATGCCATCTATACGGCCAAGGATATTGGCCAGGCCCGTACCTTCCTGGCCCAGGAGCCACATATCGATCTGGTTTTGCTGGAGTTTCTCGGCAAAGGCAAGGATGCACTGTCGTTTTGTGCGGAGCTGCAGAGCTATCGGTCGAAATCACCCGTTCCCGTTATCGGAATTTTCACGACCGATCCGGAAATCCAGTTGGGCCGCGATTGCAGCCTTCCAACCGGAGTTGTTGACTGGATTACGAGCCCTGTTGATTCGGCCGAGGCGTTGCGGCGGATCAATTCCCAGTTGTCCGGCAGCATGGTCAGCGATACCAGCGAACCGGTTGAGCAGGACAGGATGGAGCATCCGTATGCGTTTGAATGCTCCCTCGATGAGTTGGCAGTTGTCGATGCGAGATCCGGACGTATCCTCGACGTCAATCCCAACTTTGTCGCACGCAGTGGATTTAGCCGGACCCAGTCGCTGGGCAGTCGTATCGATACGCTCGATGCGGTTCTCGCGGCGGATCTGCGCGCCTCGATCAATCTCAAGCTGTCACGCGAGGGACGTACCTGCTTTCGGGCACAGAAGCCGCGCGCTGATGGCGGTTTCTACAGCGTCGATGTCGACGTGCAGTCCTCGCAGCGGAATGGTGAGGCGATTTACTTATACGCGTTTCGCGAGCTAGGAGAATTGGGCCGATATACCGAGGCGCTTGAAGTCATTTCGAACCTCAGCCAGGCCGGCGGCGGCGAGGAAGGCATCAGCGCGGTGATCCACAGTCTTATTGACTGGCTGCGCCTGGATTTCGCAGCACTGATTTCGTTGCGACTGGAGCAGGGCAGCGAAATGCAACCCTTGCTGGTTTTTCATCGACAGAGTCCGTCGGAGGATATGTCGGATCCGATGCGCATGGCATCGCTCAAGAAGACGCTGGATGGTGAAGAGATCGTGATTCTTGCGGATGCTTGCCGAAACCACGCCGAAGACGAGTTCGTCGTTGAGCAAGGCTACGAATGCTTGATTGGCTTGCCGTTGTGCGACGAGCGCAAAGTCGTGCTTGGCGCGCTTGTCGTCGCCCGCAGCGAACCTTTCTCGCATGCATCACCGATGATGGAAGGCTTGCGCGCGGTTGCGCATCGACTTGCCCTCGAGCTGGAGCTGCGCAGGGCGCGAGAGCAGGGCAGGGTCCGCGGACTTCAGGACGCGTTGACCGGATTACCCAACCGGTTGCTGTTCAATGACCGCCTCGAGTCCGTCATTCAGGAGGCGCATCGTACCGGCGAGATGTTTGCCGTGCTGTTTGTCGATCTCGATCGCTTCAAGAACATCAATGATTCGCTCGGTCACAACGTCGGTGATCACGTGCTGGTCGCCGTCGCAAGGCGCTTGCGATCTTGCATTCGCGCCTCCGATTCGGTCGCGCGCTACGCGGGCGACGAGTTCACGATGATCCTGCGACATATCGTTCAGCGCGATGATGTGATGCGTATTGCCGAAAAAATTGTGCGCGTCATGGAGGCGCCTTTGACCTTGCCGGATGGCTTGGAGCTGCAGATCACGGCGAGCCTCGGCCTGAGTTTCTATCCGGATGACGCGACATCCGCGGAACGACTCCTCAAGCATGCCGATGTGGCGATGTACACCGCCAAGGGCATGGGGCGCAACAATTTTCAGGCCTACGTCGCGGTACCCGAAGAGTCGCACCAGCAACGTCTGGCGCTGGAAGCCAAGCTTCGCCAGGCCGAGCGCAAGGGCGAACTTCGTGTGTTCTATCAGCCACAGGTCGACACTGCCTCCGAGGATATTGTCGGCATGGAGGCGTTGATTCGATGGGAGCATCCCGAGCTCGGCATGATCAGCCCTGGATTTTTCATTCCGCTGGCCGAGGAAACCGGGTTGATCATTCCGATCGGCGAGTGGGTCTTGCGCGCGGCCTGCGCGGATGCGCGCCGCTGGCAGCTACGCTTTTCGTTGCCGTTGCGCATCAGTGTCAACCTATCGCCGCTGCAGTTGCGCCAACACAACCTGGTTGCCCTCGTTGCCGAAGTACTCGAAGAAACCGGGGTGCCTGCGAATCTGCTCGATCTCGAAGTCACTGAAAGCATCAGTGTGAAGTCGATACCCAACCTGCTCGAAACCCTGCAGGCCCTGCGCGATCTCGGCTGCCAGATATCCATCGATGATTTCGGTACCGGTCAGTCTTCGCTCGACTATATCAAGCGCTTTCCGGCGGACCGCATCAAGATCGATCAATCGTTCGTGCGCAATATCGGCCTTGATCCGGATGATGAGGCGATTGTGGAAGCGACGATCGGCATGGCCCATAACCTCAATCGCGGGGTAGTCGCCGAAGGGGTCGAGATCGAGGCGCACCTGGACTTCCTTCGCAAACACGGTTGCGAAGTTCTGCAGGGCTACCTGTTCTGTCGTCCGCTGCCAGCGGCGAGTTTCGAAAGTCTGTTGACCGAGCGAGAACGGCTCCATCAGGAAATCCACGCACCGAGTGTCAGGGTCTGAATTCCGATTTGCCGCGCGGGATGCAGGCGGAGTAACCAGACTGGTTCCATTGATACAATGCGATCCAGGCGTTGCGCGTTTGGCCATTTGGCGACTGCAGCGAGTTGAATCTGTTGAAACTATTTTCCGATGATGCGGTCGAAGCAAACCACGACCTGATTGCCGGCAAGGAGATGTGCCCGCATGGGCGAAAGTGAATTGGATCAGGCGCTAGTCGAACGCGTCCAGAAAGGCGACAAGAGCGCGTTTGATCTCCTGGTCCGCAAGTACCAGCACAAGATCGTAAGCGTTGTTACCCGCTATGTTTCAGATTGGAGTGAGGCTCAGGATGTCTCCCAAGAAGCATTCATTCGTGCCTACCGCGCGATTGGTGCTTTCCGTGGTGATAGCGCGTTCTACACGTGGATCTACAAGATCGCAATCAACACGGCGAAGAACCACCTTGTTTCGAAAGGACGTCGCCCGCCGATTGGTGATATCGCCATTGAAGATGCTGTCCAGCTTGATGGCGCATCGCAACTGCGTGACCGTGCTACTCCCGAGCGCGAATTATTGCGACAGGAAATTGAACAAACCGTGTTTGCCACGGTCGAAGAGTTGCCCGAGGAACTGCGTACCGCCATCACCCTGAGGGAAGTCGACGGACTCAGCTACGAGGAAATCGCGGAAGCCATGAATTGTCCCATCGGCACTGTGCGTTCCCGGATATTCCGCGCCCGGGAAGCAATTGATGAACGGCTACGGCCGCTACTGTCTGCAGACGAGGATTGATCCGCATGAACCAGCAATTCCAGGAACAGTTGTCCACCTTGATGGATGGCGAACTGGGGCGAGACGAAACCCTTTTTCTGATGCGCCGCATCAACAGTGAGGCGGATCTCTCCCAGCGATGGTCCAACTATCACTTGGCGCGGCAGGTGCTGCGTCGGCAGGATGTATTCGTGCTTCGTGCCGATTTTTCGAGTCAAATCCTCGATCACATCAATGCCGAACAGCTTGCCCATGCACCACGTTCTGGGCGATGGTTGCAGTGGGCAGGAGGCGGCGCCATTGCAGCGTCGGTTGCGGCTGTGGCCTTGATTTATGGTGTCCCTCAGGATGGTGCAGGAGAGCTGTCGGGCAAGCCGTTGGCGGCATCGATCAATCCTGCTTCGCCCGCTGTCGCGCAAAGCGCCTCCCGATCAGGAGAATTCAGACCACCGATGGTTTCTCCCGTGCTCGATGTTCAGCCTGCATCGGTGAGTACGAGTGGTTTTGCCAGTCCTTCACCCATCGATCCTCGATTGCAGTCCTATCTCATTCGCCACTATGACGCGGCGGCAAATAATGGACAGTCAGCAATGATGCCGTATGTTCTCCTTGTTGTTCCGACGCAGCAGTCAAGCGCGACGTCCGATCAGGGAACGGTCGAGCAACGCTGAGGAACGATGCGAACTCCGTCAGAGGTATTGATACGCCAACCCGTGCTGGCTGGAACTCGCAGTCGAGTTGGGGTTTTTCTTGGTGTTGTTGTCGCACTGACTTCAACGTTGACGTTTGCCCAGGTGCCTGATGGCGCGGCGATGCTCGCGCAGATGGCATCGGCGATGCGCTCGCTCGATTATCAGGGATCATTCGCCTATCAGCACGCCGGGCGTATCGACACCATGCGCGTGTTCCACGCCGGTGGCGCGCGCGAACGTGAACGATTGATCAGCCTCAACGGTCCGCGTAGCGAGGTGATCCGCAACGGCACCCAGATTACTTGCATCCAAGCCGACGATTCCGCAATCGTCTACCAAAGTCCATCGGGGCGTGGTCTTCTGCCACTAGTCCCTGATGCGGCAGATCCTGCACTCGGTGAGCACTACCAGATTTCAATCGCAGGAAGCGAGAGGGTTGCCGGGTATGAGGCGGACATCATCGACATCGTTGCGCGTGATGGTTATCGATATGGTTATCGGATGTGGATTGAAAAAGCGACTCGTTTGCTGCTTCGATCGGTGGTTACCGACACCAAACGACGGCCACTCGAGCAATTCATGTTTGTCTCACTGGAAATTGGCACTCCACCGGATGACACTGACCTTATTCCACGTCAAAGGGAGATGTTGACCACGACCGCAGCGCAAGGCGATGAAATCGATTTGCGCGGCGACGTCGCGTGGAAAGTTGCCAAGCCGCCTCCTGGATTTACCCTGCGTTCCGCTCGCCGCAGCCGGGATGCAGCGGAGGGATCGCAGCATCTGGTTTACTCCGATGGTTTGGCCAACGTATCGATCTATGTTGAACCAAGATCTGGAAAATCCGATGAAATGACCACGCTTGCTGGGCGCGGCACATTGAATATCGCTAGCTATTCAACTGATCAATGGCAGTTCACGGTGCTCGGTGATGTGCCCTTGGCCACGGTTACGGCGATTTCGCAGTCATTGACGCCCTTGAATTCACATTGAATGGTTAGATATCTTCTTTGATAAATATGTTTATATCTTTGTGTTTTTGGTCGAAGCTTGATTGCATGTCAAGCTCGTGCGTCCGGCGAGGAGGGAAAACTTGCATTGGCTTTGCGCAGCGGGAACTTTGACCGGATTCGGCCATCCAAACGACGTTGGATTTTCCGCCTAAGCCGGATCCAGTAATTTTCAAGTTCACATTCAATTCCGAGGAACCAGACCCATGACCATGCCAACGGGCAAACGACTCGCGCTCAATCTCTCGATTCTGTGGTTTGCAGTATTGCTGATTTCCGGTGGCGCATTGGCCGCCGAGCTTCCCGATTTCACCGCACTGGTCGAGAAAAATGCACCGGCCATTGTCAACGTGCGCGCAACGACGACGCCAAAGGCAAATCCCCAGTCGCAGTTTCCTGACGCGGATCAGCAACAAGATGTCCCGGAAATTTTCCGTCGATTCTTCGGCCCGATTCCACATGGACCGCAGCCGGGCGGCGAGCGCCAGTCTGCCGGGTCAGGTTTCATCGTTTCCAGCGATGGTTACATTCTGACCAACAACCATGTCGTGGACGGCGCGGATCAGGTCACCGTGCGGCTTTCCGATCGCCGCGAACTCGATGCCAAGGTCATCGGTACTGACGAACAGACCGATATTGCACTTCTCAAGATTGACGCCACGGGACTTCCTGTTGTCAGCATTGGTGATTCGACGCTGCTCAAGCCGGGGCAGTGGGTCGTTGCGGTTGGCTCGCCATTCGGCATGGATCATTCGGTGACGCATGGAATCGTCAGCGCGATCGGGCGTGGCTATGACCGCAGTCAACAATACGTGCCATTCATCCAGACCGACGTGCCGATCAATCCGGGCAATTCGGGTGGACCGCTGTTCAATCTTGGCGGACAAGTTGTCGGTATCAACTCGCAGATCTTCTCGAATACCGGTGGATACATGGGGGTTTCGTTCGCCATTCCGATTTCGGTGGCAATGAACACGATGAGCCAACTCAAGGAAAAAGGCCACGTATCCCGAGGCATGATTGGTGTCCAGATCCAGAATGTTGATCGCGATTCAGCCAAGGCTCTGGGTTTGCCGCGTAGCGGAGGGGCGTTGGTAAATAGCGTTTCAGCGGATAGCGCCGCGGAAAAGGCAGGGGTCAAGGTCGGTGATGTCATTCTTGGTTTCAATGGTAGCGAAGTTGTCAGTTCATCCGATCTTCCGCCCTTGGTCGGTCTGACTCCTCCAGGAACCAAGGCAACCTTGTCGGTATTCCGCAACGGCAAGACAATGGCCGTGCCGGTCACCGTGGGTGAAGTGCCGCAGGATGCAACCGCGACCGCCACAGCCAAACCTAAAGTTGCGCCAGGCAACAAGCTTGGAATCGTCGTCGAGGACCTGACCTCAGAGCAACGTCAGCAGTTGGGTCTGAAGGATGAGGGGGTGGTGATCACGCGAGTCGACGGGGCTGCAGCTCAGCGTGCTGCTCTGCAACCCGGTGATGTGGTCTTGATGGTTGGACGCAAGGCGATCGCATCAACCAGTGATTTCGCCGCCTCGGTCAAGGCACTCAAGAGCGACGATTCGGTAATGCTGCTGATTCGGCGCAATGATGTGGCCTCTTTCGTCGCGCTGACTGTTCCCAAAGCCGAGGCGGAATAGTTCAGCCTGTCGTTTGTCGCGAAGAACCCCTGCGCGCTGCGGAGAATCGATCCGATTTTCCGCAGCGCGTTCGTCGTGCATTGCTGCAGCGCAGCCAAATGCTGCGCTTTCTGCGATAATCGCCGTCTTTGTGCCGACCGTCGGTCAGTGCTCTACGGCAAACCCTGATGGACCATATCCGAAATTTTTCGATCATCGCTCACGTCGACCACGGCAAATCGACCTTGGCCGACCGCATCATCCAGATCTGTGGAGGGCTGCAAGAACGCGAAATGTCAGCGCAGGTGCTCGATTCCAACCCGATCGAGCGCGAGCGTGGCATCACGATCAAGGCGCAAAGTGTTTCGTTGCCCTATGTCGCGCGCAATGGCCAGACATACCAACTGAATTTCATTGATACGCCGGGACATGTTGATTTCTCCTACGAAGTCAGTCGCTCACTGGCCGCTTGTGAAGGCGCGCTGTTGGTGGTTGATGCGGCTCAAGGCGTCGAAGCGCAGTCGGTTGCGAACTGCTACACCGCGGTGGAGCAAGGGCTGACCGTTGTTCCTGTGCTAAACAAGATCGACCTTCCAACGGCCGACATCGATCGCGCCAAAGAGGAGATCGAGGCGGTCATCGGCATTGACGCCGAAGATGCGATTTCTATCAGCGCAAAG
The DNA here is from genome assembly GCA_038234445.1 of Lysobacterales bacterium. GTDB lineage: Bacteria > Pseudomonadota > Gammaproteobacteria > Xanthomonadales > Rhodanobacteraceae > Dokdonella. Next base: position 2,857 of record JBBQTY010000088.1, on the reverse strand, counting down.
ACCGGGCTCAATGTCATCGAAGTGCTCGAAGCGATCGTTGAACGGATTCCGCCACCGAAGCCCGGGGATACGGACAAGCTGCAAGCCCTGATCATCGATTCGTGGTTCGACAACTATCTAGGTGTCGTTTCGCTGGTCCGCGTCATGCAGGGCGAGATCAAGCCCAAGGACAAGATTCTGGTCATGTCGACGGGACGTTGGCATGAAGTCGACCAAGTCGGCGTGTTCACACCCAAGCGCCTGGTCAAGAGCAAACTCAGTGGCGGAGAAGTTGGCTGGGTCACCGCGTCGATCAAGGAAGTCCACGGCGCACCCGTCGGCGATACATTGACGCTGAATGCGGATCCTGCGGCTAAACCCCTGCCAGGTTTCCAAAAGATCCAGCCGCGAGTTTTCTCTGGTTTGTTTCCAGTCAATGCCGAGGATTATCCGGCGTTGCGCGAGGCGCTCGACAAACTCAAGCTCAATGACGCGGCCTTGCATTTCGAGCCGGAGAGTTCAGAGGCGATGGGCTTCGGCTTTCGCTGTGGTTTCCTCGGTCTTCTGCACATGGACATCATCCAGGAGCGACTTGAGCGCGAATATGACCTGGATCTCATCGGCACCGCACCCACGGTCATTTACGAGGTATTGCGGACCGACGGCACCATTCTCTCGCTGGACAATCCGGCCAAGCTGCCGCCAACCCAGATGATTGAAGAAGTCCGCGAACCCATTATCGTGGCCAACATCCTTACCCCTCCCGAGTACATTGGCAACATCATCAAACTGTGCGAAGAGAAACGCGGCGTACAGCGGTCCATCAACTACATGGCCAATCAGGTTCAGATCAGCTACGAGCTGCCGTTGGCCGAAGTTGTACTCGACTTCTTTGACAAACTGAAATCCGTTTCGCGCGGGTACGCCTCGATGGACTACTACTTCGAACGATTCCAGGTCGCACCGCTGGTTCGTCTCGATGTCCTGATCAATGGTGAACGGGTCGATGCACTGAGCCTCATCCTACATCGCTCGGCGGCGGACCGGCGCGGACGCGATCTGGTTGAGCGCATGAAGGATCTGATTCCACGCCAGCAGTTTGATGTCGCCATCCAAGGGGCGATCGGCGCTCAGATCATCGCTCGCTCGTCGGTCAAGGCATTGCGCAAGAACGTATTGGCAAAGTGCTACGGCGGAGACGTTTCGCGCAAGCGCAAGCTTCTTGAAAAGCAGAAGGAAGGCAAGAAGCGCATGAAACAGGTGGGTCGCGTTGATATTCCACAGGAGGCGTTTCTTGCCATCCTGCAAACGGACAACAAATAACCGAGCGCGTGGCGTTTGGCGGGATTGCTGAGGAGCTTGAATGAATTTTGATTTGGCATTGGCGTTGGTGATCCTCACGGCCGTGAGCGGAGTGATCTGGCTGATCGACAAGTTGGCTTTTGCGCCCGCGAGGTTGCGTCGCGCCGGCGCTATCGAAGACATTGCCGCATTGTCCGACGCCGAGCGCATGGCGCGCATGGCCGAGGCTTTGCGTGAGCCCATACTCACGGAGTACGCGCGCTCCTTCTTTCCGGTGCTGTTGCTGATTCTGCTGTTTCGCTCGTTCATTGCGGAGCCCTTCAAGATTCCTTCGGGCTCCATGATGCCAACCTTGCTCGTTGGCGATTTCATCCTCGTCAACAAGTTTGCCTACGGACTGCGCCTGCCGGTGCTGAACACGCGATTTCTTGAGCTCGGCGAGCCCAAACGCGGCGATGTGGTCGTTTTTCGCTATCCAGGCTACCAATGCGAACGCAACGGGAAAGCGGTTCGCAGCGGAAATCCTTGTTATGAGCCCCAGATTCCGGTGCCCAAACAGGACTACATCAAGCGAATCGTTGGTCTGCCAGGCGACGAAATAACCTATAAAAACAAAGTCGTATCTATCAATGGTGCGGAAATTGCCCAAACCTATGTCGGTCCTTACATCGGTCCATCCGAGGCGGGCCGAAATCTGGACGATGCCCAGGTCAAGGATGAAAACCTCTCGGAGCATAGCCATCGCATGATGACCATGCCGCAAAATTCCGGTCGTGAAGGAAGTTGGACCGTTCCTGCGGCAAGTTACTTCGTCATGGGTGATAATCGAGACAGCAGCGCGGATAGTCGTTACTGGGGTTTCGTGCCCGGAGATGCTCTGGTAGGCCGGGCCATCCTGATCTGGATGAACTGGGACAACAGCATCGACTATCGTCGTATTGGCACGGTTATCAAGTAGGCGGAGGCAAGTTGGCCATGGTTTCTAAAAAGCGTTCCAGCGGAATCACCTTGATCGGTTTTATGATGTTGCTTTGTATCGTTGGTTTTTTTGGATATTTGGCGATGCGGCTGATTCCGATGTACATAGAGTACATGGGGGTTGTCAAATCCATGGAACAAGTCAGAGTAGAACCAGGCATTGCTAGCAAGTCACCTGAAGAAGTTCGGCGATCTCTAATCTATCGTTTCGATACGCAGTACGTGGATCCTGATGCGGTGCCTCCGCAATCCATCCAGATACTGCGAAAAGGGGGTGCTGCAACATTGCGCATTCGCTATGAGCGCCGAGTATCATTTGTTCACAATCTCGACCTTATCGGATCTTTTGATAAATCAGTAGACCTTGTCGGTGAACGTGGGGAGTAGCGTCGAAACTCTAGGCCACCGGTTTTCAGATGAATCTCTCCTCGAACAAGCGCTAACTCATAGAAGCGCCGGTCGCCGCAACAATGAGCGCCTCGAATTTCTGGGCGATGCGTTGCTCAATCTGATAGTTGCCGAATACATCTACGAGCAGCATCCTCGCGCTAGCGAAGGGGATATGACGCGAGCGCGAGCTTCGCTGGTCAACGGATCG
>JBBQTY010000087.1:0-16280 GCA_038234445.1 Lysobacterales bacterium | reverse complement strand
CCCAAGCGGACTGTAGGCAACCAGCGAAATGCCGAGCTCGCGACAGACGCCGAGCACTTCGGTTTCCGGATCACGTGACCACAGCGAGTATTCGCTTTGCAGGGCGCTGATCGGATGCACGCCGTGCGCCTTGCGCAGGGTGGTCTCGCCGACTTCGGAGAGTCCGAGCCAGCGCACCTTGCCGGCCGTGACCAGATCGGCCATCGCACCGACCGTGTCTTCGATCGGCACACGCGCATCGACGCGATGCAGGTAGTAAAGATCAATCGTCTCGACGTTGAGTCGACGCAGGCTCGCCTCGCAGGCTTCACGCACGCGTTTCGGATTGCCATCGATCATGCGTTTGGCCGGCTCATCGGGATCGCGCACGAAACCGAACTTGGTCGCAAGGACGACATCGTTGCGACGTCCGGCGATCGCCTTGCCAACCAATTCTTCATTGATAAACGGACCATACATGTCGGCCGTATCGAGAAAATTGAGTCCTTGATCGAGCGCGTGATGGATCGTTGCGATCGATTCCACATCATCGCGCGGGCCGTAAAACTCGCTCATGCCCATGCAACCGAGGCCGACCGCAGAAACCTCGGGGCCATCGCGGCCGATCTTGCGCATCTTCATTGATGTGTCTCCATGGTTCGCTGCTTTGATCAGTGCCGCCTACGAAGATGCAGACAGCACATCGGACTTGTCGTGGCGCGCGCCGGTCAACCGTGCGCGGCTAAAAAATAGATCGCGAGGCCAAAGATGACGATCATCGTCACCGTTTCAAGCCAGTTGACCGTGCCGTCATCCTGGATCGCCTTCCACAGGATCAACATCGAAGGAAATCCGAGCAGCATCACGCTGACCGTATCGAGATCGATCGGCAATACACCACCGCTCGGCGTCAACGGGATGACACCGGTTTGGCTGAACACCGCGAGCAGGATCAGCGCAAACGGCATGACCACAAACGGCACCTGTGTGACCTGACCCGAAGCATTGGCCAATGCTACGTCGTACATCCCCTTGGCGTGCGCCGAGGCCATCATGACCAGCGCGCCGGCAGAGGCGAACACACTCAACACGAGCGCGCCGACCATTTTCGGATAGCCGGCTTGATCAAGGCCGGTGACCAGCACATCGGCGAAACCACCGACCGCATGACCACCGAACACACTCGCGATGATGCCGAGCACAGCGAAACCGGCAATGGCTGAGAAGCTGGGTGGGCTTCTGGACATTTGCGGTTCGCTTTTTTCGCCCTCGCCGGAATTTGATTCATCGCGACTGAAGCGTTTGACCAGTCGCGTCACCGCAACCACTTGGACCAGAAGCAAGGCTGCGCCGAGCACATACAGATCGGTCGCATTCAAGGCATCGCCGTGGTGCGCGCCCGCGTCAAACACAAACATCAGCAACATGATCGTTCCGGTGGCAAAAAACACGCCGGCCGCACAGGCATACAAATCGGTGCTGAGCAAAACCAGCGGTTTTGGCATCGCCGCATTGCCGCTTGCGTCGCGCGGCAGCAGCGCGCTGTAAATGCCAAAAGCCGCTGCGCTGACATGCAAGGTGACCACGGTTACGAGGAATCCCACCCGCGGTGTCGCCGCGAGCACAAAGGCAAGCATGACGACTTCTGGAATATTGCTGGCCAGCCCGGCCATGGTGCCGGCGACATAGCGGTTCATGCGCAGGCGCATCCCCATCCCGTCAACCGCGAGGATCATCAACTCACAGGCTGCGAAGACAACCAGCAAGCCACCAAGCCCGAGCAGACTGACGTGCAACCACGCAGGTAACGCGGACGGATGGCCAGACACCATCGCGGCGAGGATCATCACGCTGCCAACGATCAGGGCAGACAACCAGATCTTGTTGCTTGAGCCTCCTGCCGACATGCGTCTTCCTCCGATAAGCGAGTGGACGGCGGCAACGCCAGGTCCGATCGAACAGTGTGTGGCGAGCTTGGTTTCAAGTACAGCCCGCACGATCCGAACTGTGGCACGCTTGCGTCTTTCGTCACCTTCATGGAAGCGCAACATGACTTCGACGTCCATCCCGCCGCCGGTCGCGGCAACCCTTGAAGGCGAGGCGGCGCTCGTACGTGCTGTCGGCGGGGTCTCACTGGCCGCGGCGATCATCAATATCATCGTCGGCTCGGGCATCTTCCTGCTGCCGGCCTTGCTGTTCACGCGCATGGGTTCTTCGGCGCCGCTCGCGTTTCTCGCCGGCGCGCTGGCGATCGTGCCAATCGCTTTGTGCTTTGCCGCGATCGGCAGTCGCGCGGCAACCACCGGCGGTCCTTACACCTATGTCGGCGCGGCCTTTGGTCCGTTCGCCGGTTTCATCGCCGGCGCCTTGATGTGGATCTGCAATGTAGCCTCGAGCGGTGCGGTTGCATCGGCCTTGTTTCTGCAGATCGCGCGCGCCTGGCCGCAGTTTGACGATACGCTGTGGCGAGCGCTGTTCATGGTGGCCTTGTATTCGGCCTTGATCGCGCTGAACGCCTTCGGCGTGAAACTCGGCGCGCGTGCGATCAACACGCTCGCCGCACTCAAGTTGACGCCATTGTTCGTACTCGCTGCGGTTGGACTTTTCTTTGTCGACTGGAGTCAAATCACTTGGCTGGTGATTCCCTCCTGGCCGACCCTCGGTGCGTCGATGGTCCTGGTCATGTTTGCCTACTCGGGCATGGAAACCGCGCTGATTCCCTCCGGCGAATTGCGCGATGCCGCGCATAGCGTGCCGCGCGCGACAATGGCCGCGATTCTTGTTGTTGTACTTCTTTACATGGGTATCCAGGTCGTTACCCAGGGCATCCTCGGTCCGCTTTTGGTGACCAGCAAGGTGCCGCTGGCCGAGGCCGCCGGCACGTTGTGGTCGCCGGGCCTCGTCATCATCCTGATCACCGCCGGAGTGTCGATGGGCGGCTTCATGATGGGCAACCTGCTGGCCTCTTCCCGACTTCTCTATGCGCTAGGCCGAGATGGCTATTTGCCATCCGCCTACGGTCGAGTCACCGCGACGTATCGCGTGCCGCTGCTCGCGATCGTCACTCATGGTGGCGTCGGTTTTGTGCTCGCCATGTCAGGTGACTTCGAACGCCTCGCGATCATTTCCGGTGGCGCCAATTGCCTGATCTATCTCGGCGTCAGTGTCGCCACCTGGTTTGTGCAAAAGCGGGATTTGCGCAGCGGCGGCAAGCCCTTCGTGCTGCCCGGTGGCGCCTTGATCCCGACGATCTCGACCCTCGCGATGATCGCGATTGTCGGCACGTTGTCGCGCGCTGAGTGGACCGCGATCGGCATCGCGCTGCTGGCTCTGGTGGTCATCTACGCGGTTTTGACGCAGCTGCGGCGCACGCGTTGAGCGAGTCTGCCTGATCGACGCACGCATCAAAGGATGCACGGCGTCGGGCGAGTGCGTGATCACCAACCCGAGTCGCGCCGAAGGTTTCACAATTTTGCGTCAGCGAAGTGTGTGTTCTGGAAGATCCGATCAGACGCGCTTCCAGTGACTTGCGACACTTCTCGTGTATCACATCGCTGGCCGACTATAGCCGTGTGGCTAAAAGGGGAGTGCCGTATGCGCCTGTTCAGCTTGACCTTACTTGCGGTCGTGGTTGTGTTGGTTGCCGCCACGCCGAAATGCGCTTTGGCTGCAGCGCCTGCGAACCCGCAGCAACGCGCCGACGAACTACTTGCCGCTGATCGCGGCTTTGCCGAGGCCGGCGCAAAGGCTGACGCAATCAGCGGCTTGTCGTCGCTGTTCGCCAACGACGTCATCATGCCGGTTCGCGGCAAGGGCTTCGCCAAGGGCAAGGCCGAGGTGATCGAGGCGCTCAAGGCCAATCCCGACACATCGAACGCACGCGTTCAATGGACGCCCGCCGGCGTCGGGATTTCGGCTGATGGCAAGCAGGGTTTCACTTACGGCTTGATGACCGAAAATCTAAAGGACAACAAGCAGAACCTGCTCAAGTATCTGGCCTATTGGCGCCGCGACAAGGCGGGCTGGCGCGTGATCGCCTACAACCGTGGACGCCGCGCGCAAGGGCCGATCGCGAGCGCGCCGCGAAGCGCGTTGCTGCCAGGGCCGATGTCCTCAACCGCGCAAACCGCCGCGGGCAACGCCGATCACCAGCAGACAGTGGCGCAGGCGGAGCAGGCATTTTCCGATGCCGCGCAAAAGATTGGACTGACTGCGGCCTTTGCCGAGTTCGGCACGGCGGATTCGATGAATCTCGGTGGTGGCGGCAAGACCGGATTCGTATTCGGTGCCGAAGCCATCTCGACGCTGGTCGGTGGAGGTGAACCCGAACGCGGTAGCAGCGTGTCGTGGGCAGCCGATGAACGCGTCGTCGTTGCTGATAGTGGCGATCTCGGTCTCAGCGTCGGCTATATCCGTTTTAACGAGCGTGCTGCGGATGGCAGTGAACGTCAGCCGATTCCGTTCTTCACAGTCTGGCGACGTGCGTCGGCGGATCAGCCTTGGCGCTATGTCGCCGAGTGAGCCTGATGCATTCGCTCAGTCGATGAGTCCTTCGCCGACAAGCTGATCGAGGACCATTCTTCCGGCCAGCGAAAACTGTGTACGGTCGATGCTGTCGAGCCAGCGTATTTCGGCGATTTCGTTGGCGATGTGCAGGCGGCCCTCGAAATCCGCCGAATAGCAGGTCATGCGCACTTCCACGCCTTCCGCCATCGCGTCCGCCTGCGCGGTGAAAACACCTGCCGGGATGATTGACGCGGGTTTCAGTTCGATTGACAGCTCTTCCCTGATTTCGCGGATCAGCGCTTGTTGATCGGACTCTGCCCGCTCACGTTTGCCACCTGGCAGATAGAACAGGCGTTTCGCGTGCGAGCGCACGACTAAAAGCTTGCGATCGACGATGTGGATCCATGCCAGTTTGTCGATGATTGCAATCACGTGGTTTCCCTTCTTTTCACCATTTCTCGAGGGTAGCGCAGGCGGATTGGCGTGCCCGGATTGCGCGGAACGTCTTCACTTCGGCATGCTTCCTGCATCGGAAACCAGTCGTTGTAGTGACGCCTCTTCATCCTGTTCATCGGCGATCGGGCGAATCACGGCATACTCGATTCAATCTTCGACTGGAATTGCTGATTCATCCGATGCGCTTACTTACCTTCATCGTTCTTGTAGCGCTTTCTTTTCCGGTTGTTGCTGTTGAGCCTGCTTTGCGGCCGCTTGATGTCGCCGACGAGAGTCCGCCAACTTTCACGGTGTACTCGTCGCGCGAGGGTCTTTCCGATGAGATCTGGAGTACGGTCGGTTTCGACAATCAGGGGTTCGTCTGGGCCGGCTCGGCCTCATCACTGGCGCGATTCGACGGCTATCGCTGGACACCCTGGCCGTTCGCGCTGGCGCACAGCCTCGTGCGCGATATGCAGGTTGATTCCAAGGGCATCCTCTGGGCGATTTTCGAACGCGAGGGCCTCGCTCGCCAGGACGGCAGTGGATGGTCGCTCGCAGGCGGTCATAACGAGTTCCACCAGCGCTTCTCAGACACTTTCAAGACTGACGGCACGCCTGAGTTCTGGGTCGCCGGTGACCACGGCTTTCGTCGTCTGATCGACGGAGAATGGAAGTTTGATCCAGGCAATGCGTCGGTGCAGATTGGACCGGCAGCACGAATCGAGCAGACCGAGACCCTGTTCGGCCAACGCCGACAGTGGATGGGCACCACGAGCGATGGCATCTGGTACCGCAACCTTGATGCCAAGGGTGAAGCGGATGCCTGGCGGCGCGTCGACCTGCCCGGCTTCAATACGCTGCATACAACCGACATGTTGCGCACGCTTGACGGCGACAACGAAGAATTATGGATCCTGACTTACGGCGACGGCCTGATTCGCATTCGCAACGATGGCATGCGCATTTGGCGCGCAGCCAAAGGTGAGCTTCCGAGTGAGGCGATCTATTCGGCGCGGGCCACCTATTCCGCGCAAGGCCAGCGCACATTGTGGATGGCCTCACGCGGCGGCCTGTTGCGCTTTCGCAATGAAAGGATCTCTGTCTTTGATCGCCGCAATGGTTTGCCATCGGATGCCGTTCGCGGAATCAAGCTGCAGACCAATCCCGATGGCACCGAGTTGCTCTGGTTGGCCACCGAGGGAGGCATTGCGCGGACTGCATTGACGAATAGCCAATGGCAGACGGTTTCGCTGCTCGGCGCCAGCGAAAATGGCATCTTCACGGCCATGCTCGAACCCGATGGCAACGGCGGCGAGCGCCTTTGGGTCGGCAGCTCCAAGCTCGGATTGGCGTTGCTTCAGGATGGCAATTGGGAGTATTTCACCCATACGAATGGAAAACTGCCGGTCGAAGGCGTACGCCAGATCTGGCGTCTGCCCGATGCGGACGGTCACCCGCAGCGTCTGCTCAGTCTGGTCAACGGTGGGTTGATGCGAATCGATGACAAGCTGAACTTCAACCCCATCGATTCGCCTTGGCCGAAGAACACCGACGACGTCGCCGCGATAGCACTTTCGCGGCAACAAGACAAAGTATATGAAACCTGGTTCGGTACTTTGCACAGCGGACTCTATCGACTGCGTCAAGGTCGCTGGACGCAGTTCCTTGCCGACGGCGCAACCCAGCCATGGGCAGTCAGCGGAATAACCGAGCAGATCGATGCGCAAGGGCGCTCCTGGCTCTGGGCGGCCAGTAGCCAGGGCCTGGCGTTATTCGACGGTCTGCAATGGAAACTGATTAAAGGATTGCCTGCTGACAGCTTTCGCAGCGTTACCTTGCTCAAGCACTCGTCTCGACCGGTCTTGTGGGCAGGCAGCAGCCGCAATGGTGTCTTGCATCTGGATGTAAGCGATCCCGGGCATCCGTTCCTGCTTGCAGACGATACGATCCCGCCTCCACCCGATCCGACCGTCTATTCCGTCAGCGAGGACAGCATCGGACGCCTCTATGTCTGCACCAACAACGGCGTCCAGCAACTGACTCCGGAGGCGGAAGGCCGCTATGCCGAGCGGGTATTCCACCGGCGCGACGGCCTCGTCCATGACGAATGCAACACCAACGCACAATTCGTCGACGCGCACGATCGCTATTGGGTCGGTACGCTCGGTGGCTTGAGTATGTATGACCCGAACGTCAAGACCGCCTCGCGGCAGATCCAACCGAAGCCATTGCGCTTCACCGAACTACTCGTCGATGGCAAGAACAATGACCCGACGAGCGGCTCAATTGGCTTGCTGTCTGCCGGTACCAGCGAAGTCAGCATCAGCTATTCGGTGTTGTCCGGCCTGCGCGAAGAAGAGTCGATGTATCGAACCCAACTGGTTGGTCTGGAGACCGAGCCGGGTGAGTGGACGAGCGTGCATCGGCGAAGCTTCAGCCGCCTGCCTCCCGGCTCCTACGAGATGAAGGTCGAGGGGCGTGATTACATCGGAACTCCAAGCACACCCATCTCGCTGCGCTTCAATGTTGATGCGCGCTGGTGGGAACAATCGCAAGTTCGCTTTTTTCTGGGTTTGCTCGCGCTCTGTCTGGTAGCGGCCCTCGTGTTGCTCTACAACCGTGGCTTGCGCCTGCGCCAACGCCGCCTTAAACGCGAGGTCGCCAAGCGCACCACGGAAATCCGCGCCGCCAACCAGCGCCTTACTGAACTTTCCTATCAGGATCCGCTGACCGGAGTCGCCAATCGCCGACGCTTGATGGAGGCGATCAACGCGGCGATCGATCGCGCCCTGGCACGCGCGCTGCCAATTGGCTTGATCGTTCTCGACGTTGATCACTTCAAGGCGTTCAATGATCGGCATGGACACCTGTCCGGCGACGTCGCCCTGCGCGCCGTGGCCCAGGCATTGCAAAGTGCGATGCGCGAACAGGATCTGGTCGCACGCTTTGGAGGCGAAGAATTCGCTTGTCTGCTCGTCGACGCCGACATCGAGACGGTCGCGCGGTGCGCTGAGCGCATGCGCGCCATGATTGAAGCGATGCCTCCGCGAATGCTCGGCAACCATACCCACACCATCACTCTCAGTGCAGGAATCATGAGCCGGGTTCCTCTGCCCGGCGACAGCGCGGCGGATCTGCTGCGTGAAACCGATGAAGCGCTGTACCGGGCCAAGAATGAGGGTCGAAATCGTGTTTCGCGTGTCGTCAAAAGGTGATCGGCAACGTAGTTGATTGTCTCTTAAATTTCGACCTTTGCTTTTCCCCGACGTGCGGACACGGCAGATCCGCGCCGTCCTGCGCAAATCCCGGCAGGACAGAAGATCGGGTCGATCAGCTACTGGCTGTGGCGGGCGGCGATTGATCGCGCAATACAACCAGGAGCTGGTCGAGACTCATCGCGTGATGGAACAACCAGCCTTGGGCTAGCTGGACGCCATGATCGTGCAGAAATTGAGCCTGAATCTCGGTCTCAACCCCTTCGCCAATGATCGTCAGACCCAATCCCTTGGCCATGTTGATGATATGCAGTGCAACCTGACTCGTCGGAGATTCGGTACCGATCGTGTCGACAAAAACCTTGTCGATTTTCAAATAGTCGGCTTGCAGAGTGGTCAGCTGGGACAGGCTGGAATAGCCCGTACCAAAATCATCGATAGCGGTGCGAATCCCCAGCGCACGAATTTGGGCGACTACCTGGACCGCTCGCTGCGGATCGAGAAACGAGTGCTCGGTGGCCTCGACCAGAATGGCCTCGGGGTTGATGCCGCTGCTCTCAAGCAATTCGCGCAGGGAAACCACAATCGCGTCGGAGTGCAGGTCGGTCGACGCGAGATTGATGCTGACATGACAGTCCGGAAACCCCGCCATCAGTCTTGGCATGTCCTCGGAAACGTGTGCCAGAACGTAGCGCGTGATTTGCGGCATCAAGCCGCATTCCTCAGCGACCGGGATGAACAGATCCGGCCGCAGCTGTGGGCCATCGCGTTTTGGCCAACGCAGCAGCGCTTCGACGCCAACAATTCGACGCGTTGCGAGTTCGACGATCGGTTGATAGTGCAGGATAAATTCCCGACGCTTCAACGCGGCACGCATTTCCGACGCAAGTGAAGCGCGCTGGCGAGCCAGCTTGACGATACCTAACGAAAGCGCCGCGGCGAGCACCAACGCAATCGGCACGAGCACGCGGGTGAAGTTCATCAATCGAACGCGCAGGTTGGCTGCCGGCACCGCCGAATACGCAACCATATCGAAAACAGCCGAACGTCTCATACTGACCAAGTAGTCGCCGTCGAAGAAAACCGTGCTTTTGGCATCCTTCAAATGCGAGATCCAGCGCGGATCGAAATGACCGCGACTGCTCAAGCGTGTGTCGCCACTTGCCCCGTAAACGCCAAGCGCCACCTCGTCCCGATCGACGAATACGTCAATCAACTCCTCTGGATGAATGGCCGTCGCGGCTCCATCCTTCTGCAGCACCAGGAAGCGCTTCGCTCCGCCGACGCCAAGGGCAACCGACGAACGCACCGCGGTGCCGAGGCGGCTGACATAGTCGACCGGGCCGAGATCGATCCCGGGGTCATGAAGACCGAGTGAAGAACAGATCATTCGGCCATCGACCACCAGACCGACTACTTGTAGATAGCTCGACTCCAGGTCGATATCACGCATCAAGGCAAGGCCACTATCGGAACAATCCAGCGGTTGCGCTGAAGATTGAATTCTCTGCAGTGCATTTCCGGCCTGCACCCCGGCCTGATCAGAGCGCCTGAGCACTTCGCGAGTCATCGAGTTGGCCATCTCGATCTCGGAATCCATGCTCTGCCGGTGCGCCAGGTAGAGCGCGGCAAGCACGGGAAATGCGATGCCGAAAACGGCAACCGCAAGGACGACGCGGACTGTGTATTTTCTGCGCATTTTCCACCAGTTGCCGACAGCGGGCAGCAACCCCTGCCCGAGCGAACATCATGCACCCGTGCATGAATTTTTGCATCGTCCACTGCAGTTAGGTAGGTTCCAAGTGCAAGAAGTATTGAACAACACGATAGGGGGACTTTTGTAAGCACCCGGTTACGGGCGAAACTGTTTGGACGCGAAGCAACAAAACTCGCCCCTGAAGGGGCTCCTACGGGTGTGCGCTCAGGGATCGAAGTTGTCCGTGAAGATACTATCGAGCGATTTGAATCCGGCTTGCAGCGGCCATCCCGTGTTTCCCGCTGCGTCGGTGCGATAGGCGCCCACGTCGGCCTGCGGCGAACGCAGTCTGAGATTGAAATCATCGCTGGCCAGGTTGGCCGTATTGGCGGTGCCGACGAGCGGCCCTTGGATCGGCACGAGATCCATCGGCGGTGTCCCCGAATAGTTGGCCGAGGCGAAATCCGTCATGATGTTTCCGGTTGCGTTGAAACCACCGTTGACGCCGGACAGGCTTCCTTTGCCGACATTGCCGAGCATGGCTACCTGACTGGTCATGCCATCCGCATACACCGCGCGACCGTTGTCCGCATACAGGGCATTGTTGGCGATCAGCACGCTGCCGCTGACGTCATTGATGTGGATCGCATCACCGTTGGCCTTGAGCACGGTGTTGTTGACGATGATCAAATTTCCGACCGCGCCACCCTGCGATGGGTGCGCGTCAATGCCGTGCGCGGTTGCGCTGAGCACGATGTTGTTGCGCACGATGGCATCGGCGGTGACCTGGATAGCGTTGTCGCCGCTGTTCCAGATGACGTTTCGCTCAATGATGTTTGGCGCGCCATTGCCGTTCGTGTGATACAGCGTAATGCCCGGGTAGGCGGTGTCATGGATGACGTTGTCGCGCACGATGTTGGCGTAGCTGCCCGCCTTGATTTCGATGCCATCGCCCTGGTTCACGGTCGGGCCGGTCAGATCATGAATGTGATTATTGGCGATCAGGGAATCGTGGATGCGGCACTCGTCATCGTTGCAACCAAGATAGAACCCTTCGGCAGTTTGCCCGGCGTGGTCGATCTCGTTATGGATAAAGATCAAACGCGCGTAGTCGCTACCAATGTCATTGGCACTGATCGCATTGGCCGCCGTGTGATGGACATGGCAATTGCGCATCGTGATATCCGAGGAAGCCTGCAGTCTGATGCCACGCGAGCCGCCGCTGAATTCGATGCCATCAATGATCAAATAGGAGGAATTGCGGATGTTGACGATGTTCTGACTTGCGTTGACGTAGTAGATGACTGGCTGCTCTGCCTCAGCCGCGCGGATCTTGATCGGCGCCTCGGCTGTTCCAATGAGAACCAACTCGAAGAAGCTCGACAGCGGATAACTGCCGCCGTGAAGGATCAGCGTGTCCCCAGCGATCAGGCTTTGCATCGCGCTGCGATAGTTATCCGCCGGAGTGATCTCGACAACGTTTGCAAGAGCCGATCTGCCGCTGAGGGTTGCAAGCAGCATCGAGACCAGGGCGGCGTGGAAGACGGGCTTCATCGAGTACTTCTTTCTAGTCGGGACGATACGCGCATGCTCTTGCAGACCGCTTCGCTTTACCGTGCGCAGGATCAAGATTGGCGACCAAAGGTTCAACGAGCAGGAATCCCAGCGCCTCGCTACACGAGCGCTCGATTTTCAGTTGGAGGAGGTCATCGGCGCGCGTGCGTCCAAGATTGAGCGCGGCAATCGGCTTGTCCATCGCCGCGGCCATGCGTGCGAAGCGGAACCCCGAATAGACCATCAGCGAGGAGCCGACCACGAGCATCGCATCGGATTTTTCGAGATGCACTAGGGCGGTCTCTACGCGCTCGCGCGGAACGTTCTCACCGAAGAACACCACATCGGGTTTTAGCAAGCCACCGCAACGCGCGCAGTCCGGCACGTCGAAGCGACTGAATTGCATATTCTCGATATCGGCATCACCGTCTGGGGCGAGCTTCGCTTCGATGTCGGTCCATTCGGGGTTTCTGGCGACCAGCATTGCCTGAAGCGCTTCGCGCGATGAGCGTTCTTCGCATCCCAGGCAACGCACCACATCCAGGCGACCGTGCAGATCAATCACATGACGACTGCCGGCCGCTTGGTGCAAGCGATCGACATTCTGGGTCAGCAGCAACTCACTTTTTCCTCGCGCTTCGAGGCTGGCGAGAGCATGGTGCACGGCGCTCGGAGCTGCGTGGCCAAAACGGGACCAGCCGAGCATGCTGCGTGCCCAGTAGCGCTTGCGCGTCGTCTCGTCAGCGATGAACGCCTGCAAGGTAACCGGCGGCGTGCGCTTCCAAGCGCCGTCGGCATCGCGGTAATCCGGGATGCCTGAATCGGTACTGCAACCCGCACCGGTCAGAACGAACAGACGTTCGTGGCGTTCGATGAATTGGCGCAGTGGATCAGTCGACATGTGCCGAGCTTAGCGCGGAACGATTGCGGATCAATCAAAACGCTTCGTCGAATCCGACCTCTCCCTGCACGCCCACCTGATAGGCCGAGACCCGACGCTCGAAGAAGTTTGTAACTTCCTGGACATCCTGCAGTTGCATGAAATCGAATGGATTACGCGCACCATAGTGGCGCGGCATACCAAGCTGGGCGAAGCGCTGGTCGGCGCAGTACTCGAGGTACTGACGCATCTCCTTCGGCGAGATGCCGGCGACACCACCACCGAGCACGTCGTCCGCAAATGCGGTCTCGCACTGGATGGCGTCTTCGAGCATGTCGAGGACTTGTTGTTGCATCTCGGCATCGAACAGATCGGGCTCTTCTTCGCGCACCGTGCGGATCGTCTCGAAAGCGAAGGCCATATGGCAGCTCTCATCGCGGAACACCCAATTGGTGCCCGAGGCCAAACCATGCAGCAGACCCCGCGAACGCAGGAAATATACATACGCGAATGCAGCAAAGAAAAATAGTCCCTCGATGCACGTCGCAAAGCAAATCAGATTGAGCAGAAACTGGCGTCGCTGATCACGTGTTTCGACGCGCTTGAGCTGCTGGATCGAATCAATCCACTTGAAACAGAACTCGGCCTTGCGCCGGATCGACGGAATGTTCTCGATCGCCGCGAAAGCCTTGTTGCGCTCGTCCGGATCCGGCAAATAGGTATCAAGAAGGGTCAGATAGAACTGCACATGCAGCGCTTCTTCGTAGAGCTGACGTGACAGATACATGCGCGCCTCGGGCGCGTTGATGTGCGTGTAGAGATTGAGCACGAGATTGTTCGACACGATTGAATCACCGGTCGCGAAGAACGCGATCAGGCGATGAATCAAATGCCGTTCGGCCGGCGACATCTTTGATTTGAGATCATTGACGTCGGGCGCGAAATCGACCTCCTCGACTGTCCAGGTGTTGCGGATCGCCGCCCGGTACATTTCGTAGAACTCGGGATAGCGCATCGGACGCAAGGTCAGCTCAAAGCCAGGATCGAGGAGGTTCTGCTTTTTGAAGGGGGGTTGTGCGGACATGGGTAATCTCGTTTGTCTTTCTTGTCTGATGGGTCAAGAGCAGAGCACATCTCGGCTACGGTCGCTTCCTGCACGATCGCCTCGGGCACTTGTGGGAGAGGCATTCATGCCCGATGCTTTTTAACCACATTGCAGAAAAGCATCGCCCCCAAGAGGGGACAAGCGGCTGAAGCCGCTTCCCACAACGTGCGCGCTGGCTGATGTGGGGCGGGTAGAGGAGGTCTAGAAACCGCGCCTTCGTTTATTCACGGTAATTCATCTTGAATATCGCTTCTTCACTGACACGACTCGCAGTACTCCGGATTTTCGAGCGAACACACCACCGCGCTGTTGGCCTCCGCCGTTGAGGTCGCGACGGCTATCGGCGTCTGCGTTGCAACCATGCCAATCGTTGTCTTCGCAATTCGTGTCGCCGGCCGCGAGCGCAGGTAATACGTCGTCTTGATGCCCGCCTTCCACGCGTACATGTACATCGACGACAAGCGCCCGATGTTCGGGTTTTCCTGGAACAGGTTGAGCGACTGGCTCTGGTCGATGTAGGCGCCGCGCGCCGCGGCATGATCGATCAGCGCTTTCTGTGGCAGTTCCCAGACCGTGCGATAGATCGTGCGCAAGCGCTCCGGAATGGCCTCGATACCTTGAATCGATCCTTCGGCCAGCTTGATTGCATCGCGCACAACTTCGGTCCACAAACCGAGGGTTTTCAGTTCCTCGACCAGATAGCGGTTGATGACGAGGAAGTCACCGGACAAGGTCTCGCGCTTGAACAGATTCGAAACCTGCGGCTCGATACACTCATAGCAGCCGGCGATTGAGGCGATCGTTGCGGTCGGCGCGATCGCGATCAGCAGCGAGTTGCGCAATCCGCCGGACTGGATGCGCTCGCGCAATTCACTCCAACGCGAGGCGGGAATCGTCTGTGTCGAATGCGGCCAATGATCAAATTGAAGTTCACCGCGTGCTGCGCGCGTTTCAGCAAAACCCGGGTGTGCGCCGAGTTCGTCGGCGAGATCGCAGGATTGACTCAAGGCATGGAAATAGATGTGTTCGGCAATTTTCGCCGATAGCGCCTCGGCTTCCTTCGAATCAAACGCCAGGCGCAACTGGAAAAATACATCCTGCAGGCCCATCACACCGAGACCGACCGGGCGCCATTTGCGGTTCGCCGTGGCAGCGGTTCTGATCGGATAGAAGTTGAGATCGATGACGCGATCAAGCTGACGCACGGCAATCGCGACCGAGCTCGAAAGTTTGTCGAAATCAAATGCGCCATCGCTGACATTGCGCGAGAGGTTGATTGAACCGAGATTGCACACGGCCGTTTCGGTATCGGAGGTGACTTCGAGAATCTCGGTACACAGGTTGGAAAGATGGATGACGTTCTCCGCGCGCGCGGTCTGGTTCGAGGTTGCGTTGCAGCGATCCTTGAACGTCATCCAACCGTTGCCGGTCTGCGCGAGCGTGCGCAACATGCGTGAATAGAGTTCGCGTGCCTTGATAGTGCTTGCGGCGAGGCCATCCGTCTCGGCCTGTCGATAGACCCGATCAAAATCCTCGCCCCACAGATCGACCAGCTCGGGCACTCGCTTCGGATCGAACAGCGACCAGTCGCCATCGGCCTCGACGCGGCGCATGAATTCATCGGGAATCCAGTTCGCCAGATTGAGATTATGCGTACGCCGCGCGTCATCGCCGGTGTTGTCGCGCAGTTCGAGAAACTCCTCGATATCGGCATGCCAGGTTTCGAGATACACGCAGGCCGCACCCTTGCGCTTGCCGCCCTGGTTGACCGCGGCGACCGACGCATCAAGCGTCTTCAGCCACGGCACGAGTCCGTTTGAATGGCCATTGGTGCCCTTGATCAACGAGCCGCGTGAACGCACTCGCGAATACGAGAGTCCGATGCCGCCGGCAAACTTGCTGAGCTTGGCGACATCGGCATATTTGTCGTAGATGCTTTCAAGTGAATCGAGCGGAGAATCAAGCAGGAAGCACGAAGACAGTTGTTCGTGCGTGGTGCCGGAGTTGAACAATGAAGGTGAGCTCGGAATGTATTCGAGCGAGGACAGCAGGCGGTACAACTCCAGCGTCTCGCCAAGGTTGTTGCCGCCAAGCGCACAGGCCACGCGCATGAAGAAGTACTGCGGCGTCTCGGTCACCTTGCGCAGCTCTGGATGGCGCAGCAGGTAGCGGTCATACACCGTGCGCAGGCCGAAGTACTCGAAACGGCGCGAGGCGAGCGGATCGATCGTGTCGTTGAGCTTGCGCGCGTTGAGGCTGACGAAATCACGCAGGCGATCATTGATGATGCCGAGTTCGGCGCCGCGCGCGACCGATTGCGAGAACGACTGGATTTCCTGGCCCGACACTTCCTTGTCGATGTATGAGGACAGCAGACGCGCGGCGAGGAAACCGTATTCGGGTTCCTCGGCGGTCAACGCAGCGGCGGTGCGGATCGACAACTCGTCGAGTTCGCGCGTGGTCGCGCCATCGAAAATGCCGCCGATGGTTTTCAACGCGACGCGCATCGGATCGACGCTGTGCAGACCCTCGGCACTGCGTGTAACAGCGCGCACTATCTTGCCCAGATCGACGCCTTCGCTGCTGCCATTGCGCTTGGTCACGCGCATCTGGGTCGGGCTGTGCGGTGCGGTAAGGGCAAATCCTTCGGAAGCAGAAGTTGCGCTGTCAGGGTGTTGCGCCGTCGGGGTAGCGACAGCGGAAGCTGCATTCATGATGATTTCACTGGACGATGTTGAAACGGATTCGTTGGCGTCTTGCGCGCCGGAATCGAAAGGATGCATGGCGGTCTCCGTGCGTTACCGATGGCCTGCTCCCACGCGCAGGATTGATCGGTACCGCTTCACGGGATGCGCCACGGAACCGATGCACGCGCATCGATCCTGCAACGCGCTTCCCCGCGGAAGC
>JBBQTY010000086.1:0-16284 GCA_038234445.1 Lysobacterales bacterium | reverse complement strand
TACGCGCCACCGAAGAGTGATGCGAGCAGGAAGGTGGTGGTTTGCCCAGCGCCGTCGAGCATCGTACAAAAGTCCTTGCAGGATGGCGCGTGACGGTTTGCTGGAAAGATGCGGTCGCAAAGCCAAACAAGTCCGTGTGCTGAGTGACTGATCAAGACTCTCCTGCCGCGGCTGTCGCTCCGCGCTCGGCGAAGCAGCGGCCAACACGAACCCCCAGTCGACGGTATTGGAGCGTATTGGTTTGTCAGAAGGACGAGTTGTCCACGTCTGCAATGGTAGATAAGAACCCTGATATGCTGCGCAGCTCCAAAATTGCATCGCAACAAGGAGTCGTTTTCCCATGTCATGGACAGCCATGTTGCGAGTCCCATCTCGCTTTTTCGTTGCTCTCGCCGCCACAGCTCTGCTCACGTCACTCAACGCCGCAGCGCGTGATCCATCGCAGCCCGTCGACATCGGCACGCTGCCCTCGTTGACCGAACAGCTTCGGTTCTTTCCAAGCTATTGGGCTGAATCGGGTGATATGCCTACAGCCGACTTCGATGGCGATGGCATCAGCGATTTCGCATTTTCCGCATTGGGACGCTACAGCACGATCGTCCAAGTTGTCGGCCACGGCAATACGTCCGGCTGGTCCGTCAAGCAAGCAATCATTCTTCCGACCGACGATACGTTTCAGGGAACGACACACATCACCGCCGCCGATACGCCCGCCGGCGCCTACCTGCTCGCGATGCGTTATACCAAGCTCTATGTCTACTCAGGGTGGCCTCTTCACCTGGACAGAGTGATATCAGCGCCGAATTTTTCGCAATTTGGTACCGCCCGTATCGCCGACATCAACAGCGATGGAAGTTTCGAAATCGTTGCCTTGATTGGCGACTATCCGGACACGCTTGCCGTGTATTCGTTGTCCAGCGGCGCTCAATTGTGGAACCAGCAGTTAGCCAGCAATGGCGCTACTGGGCTGCTCGTCCGGCAACTGGATGCAGACCCCGCTCTTGAAATTGTCGCTGGCGAGAATGTTGGAGTGGTCATCGACGGTGCTACGCATGCCATCGACTGGCAGTACAAGGATGGGTTCGGCACCGCCATTGTCGGTGGACATTTCAGCGCATCCGGAAATCAGTTTGCCGGCATCGGACAGAGACTCACCTTATTCCAGTCTTCACCCTGGTCTCCGTTGTGGGATGAGCCTTTCAATAGTTTTGTAGCAACCTCCCAGGATCTGGATGGTGACGGTATCGACGAGATCCTGTTCCCCGGACAATGGGGGCCGTCAGTCGGCGCGGTGGTCTTCGACGTTCAGACGCGCAGCGTTCGCGAAGTTCTCGGCGGCATGGATGCAGCAGGTGTTGCGGCGGGACGATTTACGGCATCGGCAACTCCCGATATCGCCGTAGCTTCCCGCTCAACTTCAAATTATCCAGACCTCCTTCGGGTTGTATCTGCGGTCGATGGAGCATCCGAGTTCTCCGTTCCCGCCCTCAGCACCGGCCCGTATGTCACGACGTTTACGCGAGCAGGATCTGGTGGGCCTTTGATGCTTGTATCAGGAGCAAACGGAACCTATGAACCAGATCTGCCAGGTCTGCTGTACAGCATTGATGCCTCGACAGGAGCATTCCGCTGGCAAACGCCTTCGGCCCAGTATGGCGATCCGCTTTACGGAGCGCGCGTTGTCCAGCTGCATTCGGTAGCACTGGCTGGCATGCCCGGCCCCACCACTCTGTTTGCCGCGCAATCTTTCTGGAGCGGGAGCTCGCTGAATGCGATCAATCCGCAAAATGGCCAGCCAATGTGGTCATTTCCGTTGACCGACGTCGATGGCGGGTTCGTCAACACGGATGTGCAGGCTAGTCTTCCCCTCGATCGCGACGGGGATGGATCGGTGGATTCGATCCTCATTTGCACCTCTGAAACCCGTCTCTACGAATTCCGCTTGTCCGATCATGCGCAAATATGGAAATCCGTGGCGATGCCCAGTGCCACGTGCAATGGGCTTCTTCAGATCGATGCCAACGGTACGCGAAAGGTCGTGGTTGTTCTGCCTCAGTCACTTCGCGCCTATGACCTCGATACTCGACTG
This sequence comes from Lysobacterales bacterium, assembly GCA_038234445.1. Taxonomy (GTDB): domain Bacteria; phylum Pseudomonadota; class Gammaproteobacteria; order Xanthomonadales; family Rhodanobacteraceae; genus Dokdonella. The sequence goes on along the minus strand of JBBQTY010000086.1, from coordinate 14,195 downwards.
CTGAGCTGGACGCTGTCCATCGTCAACAGCGGTGCGTCGTTGATCGCCAACGGTCTTGCGGGGGCGGAGGTCGCCGTGTTTCTCGGAAATGTTGTCACCTTTATCGATCCGACGACTCATGCAATCCTGCGTACCGTCACGCTTGCGGGTTCCGATGAGCTGTCTGCCCTGGCGCAGGCCGAAGGAGCTGACATCCATCAATTGGTAGGAGCCTTGGGTGATCGTCTGCGGGTGGTGGATGGTTTGACCGGGGCGCTCGGAAGCATGTCCGAGCCACTGGGCTACCTGCCAGCCAACGGAAACCAGTTACCGGTTGTCGAAATTGGTCCTTCCAAATACGCCGTAGGCACCGGAAGCGGCGCCGGCATTTTTGTATACCGGATGTTGACCAGCAACGATCCAATTTTTTCAAGCGGTTTTGACTGACTCTTGACGGGTATTGAAACGCCAGTCACATACTCCATCGAGCTGTAGGGCAAGTAGACGTGCCCTGACGGCGTTCCGGATTGGGTTTGAATGGCAAGGTCAAATCGGCAATCGACCCTGCCACTCGAACGATGACACATCATCGTGATACCGATGTAGATCGCGGCGCAAACTAAAACAATCGCTCCCGTCGGGGCCGACTGGATTCTTTGGAAGCATTGATCCAACGCGCAAAGAACAACGGATACCGCCATCGCCGCTACCAACTGGTCGCAACGTATATAGTTGTTTAGACCATATTGGTGGGTGAGCGCACGTCGAGACGACCGCTCATCACTCATCCTTCTCGTTTTTCGTGGAAGGGACTTGATGGCAGGAAGTTGTCTGGAGAACTGGGAATGAAACCACTCAAGATCGTTGTACTCGGAGGCACCGGGTTCGTCGGTAGTCATATGGTGCCGCGCCTGCAGGCCGATGGTCATCGGATCAGCGTGCTTTCGCGCAATCGCGAGTTGAATCTCGAGTTGGGCGTGTTGCCGCGGGTGATGGTCGAGAACTGCGATGTGTACGATCGAGCTGCGCTGACGCGCAAGCTTGAAGCTGCAGATGCGGTGATCAACCTGGTCGGCATCCTCAATGAAGCGGGCTCGGACGGCAGCGGATTCCAGCGAGCGCATGTCCAATTGACTGAAACCGTGATCGCCGCCTGCAAGGCTGCTAAGGTTCCGCGGCTGCTGCAGATGAGTGCTCTGCGTGCGGGTGAGGGTGCGAGTTTTTACTTGCGTACACGGGCCGATGCAGAAAGCCGGGTACGTGATTCGCGATTGGCGTGGACGATCTTTCGGCCATCCGTGATCTTCGGTCGTGGTGATGGCCTGTTCTTTCGATTCGCTTCGTTGCTGCGTGTCGCGCCGTTTCTGCCGCTGGCTCGGGCGAATGCGAAGTTCGCGCCGGTTTACGTGGGCGATATCGCCGAAGCCTTCGCACGAGCGCTCGCGCATCCGCATTCGATCGGTCATACCTATGAATTGTTTGGCCCGCACGTCATCAGTTTGCGCGCCATCGTCAAATGGACGGCTATATTGATCGGCAAACGCCGCGCTGTCATCGGCTTGCCCGATTCACTCGGCTACCTGCAGGCGATGGTTGGCGAATGGCTGCCAGGCAAACCGATCTCACGCGATAATTTCCGTTCGCTGCTGCTCGATTCTGTCGGTGAAAAAGATGGTCTCGGCGAGCTTGGAATCGTCGCTATGCCGATGAAGATGATCGTGCCGGCGATGCTCGGTAGCGACGCCCATCAGCGTCGTCTGGGGCACTTTCGCGAGATGCATCGACCGAGCTGACATCGACAAAGTCTGATCAACTTCCGTTCGTGGTGAGCTGAGTCTGCCCTGAGCTTGTTGAAGGCCTGTCCTGAGCTCGTCGAAGGGGAATCATGATCGGAAGTTGCAACGATAGATCAACAAGCTGTAGCTGTTCCTTCCTCTGGCTGGCTCAGGTCAGCTCGGCTGTCCACGAAAGACTGGGTCAACTAGACTTTTCCTGGCGCGATCACGAACGCAATGCTCTGGCACAATCGCGGCATGAAGATCTATCGAGTCGGTGGTGCAGTTCGCGACAGATTGCTTGGCCGGGAGGCCAGCGATGTCGACTATGTGGTGGTCGGCGCGACGCCCGAGCAGATGACGAGTGCGGGATATCGTCCGGTCGGCAAGGATTTTCCGGTATTCCTGCATCCACGCACGAGCGCGGAATACGCGCTCGCGCGCACTGAGCGCAAGACCGCTCCGGGTTATCACGGTTTTGCCTTCAATGCCGATCCTTCGGTGACTCTGGAGGATGATCTCGCGCGACGCGATCTGACCATCAATGCGATGGCCGAAGATGAGAGCGCTCGGCTCGTCGACCCCTACGGCGGCGCACGTGATCTCGAGGCGCGCGTGCTGCGCCATGTTTCACCGGCGTTCGCAGAGGATCCGGTGCGTATCTTGCGCGTCGCCCGCTTCCTCGCGCGCTTCGCTTCATACGGTTTCAGAATTGCCGATGAGACAATGGCGCTGATGGGTGACATGGTCACTGCGGGCGAGGTTGATCATCTCGTCCCCGAACGGGTCTGGGCCGAGACGCGCAAGGCGCTGACCGAAGCCACCCCTTCGGCATTTCTGCGAACCTTGCGCGAATGCGGCGCACTGAAGATCCTGTTTCCGGAAATCGATGCGCTCTACGGCGTGCCGCAACGCGCGGAATACCATCCGGAAGTCGATACCGGCATCCACAACGAAATGGTCATCGACATGGCCGCGCGGTTGGCGCCCGGTGATGATCTGATCGGCTTCTGCGCCATGACCCATGATCTCGGCAAGGCGCTCACGCCCACGAATGAATTGCCCAGACACATCATGCATGAGGAGCGCGGCGTGGCACCGCTGCGCACGCTGGCTACGCGGCTGCGCGTGCCGAGCGAACACGTCGAACTCGGCGTGCTCTGCTGCCGACTGCATTTGTTGTCGCATCGCGCATTCGAGTTGCGAGCGGAAACCTTGCTTGGGGTGATCGAAAAGCTTGATGCATTTCGCAAGCCACAACGGCTCGACCAATTCATTACCGTTTGCGAAGCCGACAAGCGTGGCCGACTCGGGCTGACAGAATCCGACTATCCACAAGGTCAATTGTTGCGCGCGGCCTATCAAGCGGCCATCGACATCAAGGCTGCAGCGTTTGTCGCCGATGGCTTGCAGGGGCCAGCGATAACCGAAGCCATGCGCAAGGCGCGAATTCGTGCCGTGGCCGTGATCAAGGATGCATTTCCGCAGCCTGCGCAACCAGACTGAGATCAAGTCGGACGATTCGCGCACCCCCTCATTCGCGGGGTACACGCTGCATGTCGCGCTCACTAGCATGTTCCTCCTTGGCGCCACGGCGGCGCTGCCGGCTTGTCATCCCAGGGGAACACCATGTCCACACGATCTTGCGCGCCCAAGCGCACACCCCGCCTGCACGGCAACCGACAATTCACGACCATCACGTTAAGCGTCGCCCTGACACTGGCTGCGATGCCGGCCTTCGCCCTATTCACCAACGGTGGATTTGAGCAGAACGATTTCTCCGGTTGGACGCTCGGTGGCGGCACCAATCCTGGATTGCTCGGTGCCGAACCTTTCACCAGCGCGAGTATCCTGATCACCCCGGGCGCGCCTGGACCGGCATCGATTGTCGGACAGATAACCGACCCGCTCGCACCGACCATCGTGCTGCCGCGCGTCGGCCAGCTGACCGCCAAGCTCAATGACGAGAATGGTGGTGCGCTGGTCACGACCCTAGTGCAGACCGATACGGTCAGCAATGCCGATATTGATCCATCGGATGGTCTGCCGCATATCCGCTTCGCCTTTGCACCGGTCATGGACGATCCGAACCACGCGCCAGATGAGCAACCGTACTTCTACGTGTCGGTTAAAAACCTGGCGGACAACAGCATATTGTTCGAGCAATTTGCCTACTCGGGGCAGCCTGGCGTCAACTTCCTCAGCGGTACCGGAAGCTGGAAATATCTTGAATTCCAGAATGTCGACGTGGTCATGCCGCTTAGTGCGGTTGGCCAGCAAATCGAATTGACCGCCATCGCGGCCGATTGCGCGCTCGGCGGCCATGGTGGCTATGTCTATGTCGACGGCTTTGGCTCCGCGAATGTACCGCCAGCGGCCGGCGCTCCCGTGATCACCGAAGTTCCAGTCAACCAGCCGGCGATTCTCGTTTTGCTTGCGTCGCTGCTCGGCTTTGCAGGCTGGCGCGCACGCCGAAAACACGTCTGATCCAAGCCTGCAAAGCGCGGAACAACAAGGCGACCGTCATAGAGTCGTCCGCGTCCAGGGGGTACCAAGGAGGTTTCCTTCATGGATGAGTCGGTCGCCTCGAAAAGGACTCGAGGCGGCTGTTTGCATTTTCGCGCAGCGAAACGTATTCGACCCGATGCCGATCCGCTATGGTTGAGCGATGTTCAACCTGTCATCGGTCAGCAAGCGCTACACAACAACGATTGCTCTGGATCGTCTCGATCTGGACATCGAGCGCGGGCGCACAACGGCCTTGATCGGCCCCAGCGGCGCCGGCAAGTCGACCGTGCTGCGCATGTTGATCGGTCTGGAATGGCCGGACGCCGGTGAGGTTCGCTTCGATGGCGAAGCGCTGCGTCGCGAGCGACTGCTGGAGCAGCGTCGACGCATTGGCTACGTGATCCAGGAAGGCGGGCTGTTTCCGCATCTGACCGCCGCGGAAAATGTCGGCCTGCTCGCGCGCACGATCGGTTGGTCGAAACCGGTGATCAAGGCACGAGCCGATGAACTCAGTGAACTTTGCCAGTTGCCGATCGGCGCCCTCGGGCGCTATCCCGGCGAACTCTCGGGAGGGCAACGCCAGCGCGTCGGACTGATCCGCGCCTTGATGCTCGATCCACCGGTGCTGCTACTCGATGAGCCGCTCGGTGCGCTTGATCCAATCGTACGATTCGAACTGCAGGCGCAGATGCGCGAGTTGTTTGCCAATCTCGGCAAGACCGTGGTGCTGGTCACTCACGATGTCGCTGAGGCGGCTTTTCTTGCCGATACGCTCGTGCTGCTGCGGGATGGTGGGTTGGTTCAACAAGGCCGTGCGCGCGATCTGATCGACGCGCCATCGCAGCCCTTCGTACGCCAATTCATGACGGCGCAGCGCAGCCTCGCGGATATCGAATGAAGATCCTGCTGATCCTCGTTTTATTGCTTTGTACTCTCGACTGCCGTGCGCAGACGGCAGCCCACGCCGAGCTCGTGGTCGGTTCGAAAAACTTCACCGAATCGGTGATCCTCGGCGAAATCGCCGCGGGACTTGCGCGTCAAGCCGGTATCGAGGTTCGCCATCGCCGCCAGCTTGGCGGCACCCGCATTCTTTGGCGCGCGCTGGAGAACGGGCAGATTGATGTCTATCCCGAATACACCGGCACGCTCGCCCAAGAGTTGCTGCAACTGCCGGGAGCCGATGAGGACACGCTGCGCGGCGCACTCACCAAGCGCGGACTCGCAATGACGCGCCCGCTCGGATTCAACAATACCTATGCGCTGGGCATGCGCAGCGAACGCGCCGATCAACTCGGCATCCACACGATCAGCGAGCTGCGTGTGCATGCGGAGCTTCGCTTCGGCTTGAGCAATGAATTCATGCAGCGCGCAGACGGCTGGCCGGGCTTGAGCAAGACCTACCAACTTGCACAGTCGGCCAATGGCCTCGATCACGATCTCGCCTATCGCGGCCTCGCTGAGGGCGCGCTGGACGTCACCGACCTGTATCAAACCGATGCGGAAATCCCCTACTACAAGCTTGTCGTTCTCGACGACGATCTCGGCTACTTTCCGAGCTATCAGGCGGTCCTCCTCTATCGCATGGACCTACGTGAGCGCGCGCCACGCTGGGTTGATGTGCTTGAGGGCATCGCAGGAAAGATCGACGCGACCACGATGCAGAAGCTCAACGCGCGCGTGAAGCTCGACCATCAAGCAGAGTCCACGGTTGCCGCCGACTGGCTGGGAATCGAAGCGCCATCGCAAAGCGGGCGCGCTGCGCGAATCATCGAGCGCACTTGTGAACATCTGTCCCTCGTCGGCATCTCGCTTGGGCTTGCATTGATCGTCGCGCTGCCGCTCGGCGTGCTCGCGGCGCGACGACCGCGGTTCGGCCAACTGATATTGACGATGACCGGACTGCTGCAGACCTTGCCTTCACTGGCGGTCTTCGTTTTCATGATTCCGCTGCTCGGCATCGGCGCAAAGCCCGCGATCGCCGCATTGTTTCTCTATAGCTTGCTGCCGATCGTGCGCAACACGCATGCCGGTCTGACCGGCATTCCGCGCGAGTTGAGCGAAACCGCCGCGGCTATCGGACTGCCAACCGCAACGCGACTCTGGCGCATCGAATTGCCGCTGGCTTTGCGCACCATTCTTGCGGGCATCAAGACTGCCGCCGTGATCAATGTCGGTACCGCCACGCTCGGCGCGCTGATTGGTGCCGGTGGCTATGGGCAACCGATTCTCGCCGGCATCCGCCTCGATGATGTTGGGCTGATTCTTGAGGGGGCGATTCCGGCAGCGCTGCTGGCCTTGATTGTCCAAGGTGCGTTCGAGGTTATCGAGCGATTGCTCACCCCACGCGGACTGAGGCTGCAAGTCAGGGCTTGACGAGCGCCGACAAAGCAGAGCTGCCCGCGCAATGTTCGCTCAGTGCGACGCGCTTCGATCGTTTGAACTGCATACAAGACCCGAATATAGCGTTAAGCAATTGTTTCCAACGAAACGCTTCACAGGTCTGATGAATCGCGCCATACTCCACCGCATTAATTTTTTAAGGGGAAAAACATGAGCAAAATGAGTGGATTCAGCCGTTTGAAAGGCATAGCGACGGCCGCCGCCATGACGGTCGCCGGGTTCGCCGGGGGTCCCGTACGAGCTGCCAGCACTGCCCTCCCGCTCACGGTCACGCGCAGTTCGGTGCGCTGGAACAATATTGATAACAATTCCAGTTTTCCGTCCAGCGGTAATGTGACGACGACCAACGGCGCGGCTTACGGTGCTAGCGCGCCCGCATTCGGAATCTCTGATGCTTCAGTCATCGCCGGAAGCTCGTCCTTTGGCGACGCTTTTGACAATGCCATGATTCTCTCGGTTGATGGCAATCTCTTCGTCAACCCCGACACGACAGTCGATCTGACCGGCGACACGGTGACCAGCGATACGGTCACGATCGTGCCGGGCATCGATGCACAGGTCCGCTACACGTTTATCGCTGGCCGACCCGTCGTGCGCGCGTTGTTTAGCCTGACCAACACCACGGCCGCGCCGATCATTGTCAATGCCGCCGTACTGGGGGACTACGGATCCGATGGCAATACCGAAGTCGTCGCTACCAGCAACGGGAACACCGTTATTGAGGGCAACGATCTTTGGTATATCACCGATGATCTGGGTGGTGGTAAGCGCACACCCAAGCATGGCGCCAAGAGAGACAAGGGCAATGTGCCGAGTGGCACTAATGGCGATCCCAGAGTCACACTCAGCCGCTATGGCACCGGTGCAGCCGTTGTCCCGTTCAATGCGCTGACACCCGGCAATGGCGATGCACAGACGGCGACCTTCGGACTGCGCTATCCGGTGACCATTGCTCCCGGTGCGACTTCGCGCATCCTCGTCTTCGCCGAGCTCTCCGACAAGACGACTCCTGTCGCTGGAACCGCCGCAAGCGCCGCCGATTTTGAGTCGCTGCAGGCGCTGCAAACTGCCGGGTTGCTGAGCGGCTTGACGCCCACTGAAAGCAGCCAGATCGTCAACTACGCTCAGCCGGGTGGTCCACCGCCTGTCGCCGATCAGATCGACTTGCCGACACTCTCACCGGGCGGTCTACTGACTTTGCTCGGTGCGGTTGGCGGACTTGGCTTCTTCGAGCTGCGTCGACGCAAGAAGATCACCGTCGCCTGAGTTTCCGCAGTTATTCGTTTTAGTGACTCCATGGGCGCGCGATCGGCTTTATTGCCATCCGCGCCCTTCTTTTTACGCGGTTCTTGAATGTCTGAAATGAAACCCGGGGACCTGTTGCGCTCCGGCGATCTTGCGGCTGCGGCAAAGCTCGCCGTGAACGTGCTCGCCGATGATCCAGGTAATGCCGATGCGCTGCACGCCTTGGGTGTCCACGCGCTTTCCGCCGGCGCCCTCGACGAAGCTTGCAACTATCTCAAGTCGGCCGCAGCGACTGCACCGGCAACGGCGTGGTACTGGTGCAACCTCGGTCATGCGTGCCTGCAGCGCGCAAAAAAATACAAAGGTGAGTTTTTTGATTCCATCGAGGCATCGCGGCGAGCGCTTGAGCTGAATCCTCAATACGGCCAGGCGCGTTTCAATCTCGCGTGCGCATTGCTTGAGGCGAATTTGTTTGCTGAAGCCGGTAGCGAGTTTCAATCCTTGTGTGAGAGCCAGCCCGAAAACGCGGACTACCGTTGCGCTCTCGCGGATTCGCAGCGACTTGGCGGACATTGGCGCTCGGCCATCAAGAACTATCGGCGCGCGCTTGAGAGTGATGCCGAACATGTGCGCGCCGAAAGCAATCTCGGGGCCTTGCTGGCCGCGTTTGGGGATGGCGAAAAGGCGTTGGAGCACTGCCGTCGCGCAGTCGAGAAATCGCCAAAATCCTGGGCTGCGCATCGACTGCTGGGTCGTTGCCTGGTGCAAGTCGAGGATTTTGACGAGGCCATGCATGCCTATGCCGATGCCTTTGATCTCAATCCTGCTGCCGTAGAGCTGTGCGTCGATATTGCCCGTGTATGGCAGGAGAATGGCGACATCGGCGAAGCCGCCGTCTGGTATCGAAGCGCGCTTGATCTGCAGCCTGATGACGGCGCGGCTCACGCGGGGTTGGCATCGGTGTTTCTGGATCAGGGACAGTCGGCGCGCGCCCTTGCGATACTCGACGAAATCATCAAAAGCGGCAACGACGATGTTGAAGTACTCAAGGTTCACGCGCAGTGCCTTTGGCAGGAGGGCGATGCCGAGACCGCAATCGAGCAAGCCCGCAAGGCGCAGAAGGCACAACCGCAAAATGCATCTTTATATGCATTGAGCGGACAGATTCTCGCCTCGGCCGGCAATGTGGATCAAGCCAACGACGAGCACCTTCAGGCGCTGGCCTTGAACCCCCGTTGCATTTCAGCTCTCAGCGGACTGGCAGGCAGCCTGCGCGGTGCGCTCGGCGAGAAGCACGTGCAGAGCATGCAACGGCTGCTTGAAAAACGGCGTCTGCGCGATGGTGCCAGTGCGGCGCTGCACAGCGGCCTTGCCCAATACCACGATGGCCTCAAGGATTGGCAGGCGGCTGCCACGCATATGGCCGCTGCCAATGCGAGCCAATGGCAACAACGCGAGAAGCGCGAGCATGCCTATGACCGGGATTTGCATAGCCTTCGCAGCCTCAAAATCCGGCAAGCCTTCAATGCGGAATTTTTCCAGCGCTGCTCAGCGATTGGCGATCCCAGCGAGGAACCTGTTTTCATCGTCGGCATGCCGCGCTCGGGGACAACCCTGACCGAGCAAATCCTTGCCCGCCATCCGCAAGTGCTTGGCATCGGCGAACGCAATCTGGCTTCACAGTCGTTTCATGCCTTGTGGGCGGATTCGCGAATGGCTGACGCGGGAGGCGACGAAGAGGCGATCCCGGTCGATGTACTCGGTCGCCTTGATCAAGTGTCGCTTGCCCCGATTGCTGCGCACTACCTTGAACAGTTGACCGTACTCAAGCGCAGCCTCGGCAAGCACGACGCGCTCCGGGTAGTCGACAAGATGCCTGACAACTACAACCTGCTCGGCTGGATCGCCACGCTGTTTCCGAAGGCGCGGATCATCCATTGTCGACGTGATCTACGCGATGTGGCGCTGTCGTGCTGGCTGACCCAGTTTGGCAAGATCCATTGGGCTTCTCGCTGGCCCGATCTGCTCCATCGAATCAAGTGCTATCAAGATCTGATGCAACACTGGCGTGAAGTATTGCCTGGGCGTTTCATCGAAGTCGACTATGAAGCAATGGTCGCGGATCAGGAGACCGAGTCACGCCGGTTAATCGATTGGCTCGGCCTTGAATGGGATCCGGCGTGTCTCGAACACTATGCCGGCGACAGCCTCGTACGTACCGCCAGCATCACCCAGGTGCGGCAACCGATCTACACGCGCTCGGTCGCGCGCTGGAAAGCCTATCTGCCGTGGATTCCGGAGCTTGGCAAGATCGATGTTGCCCCTTACGGGCCTGCATGACTCGACGTCTGACTCAGCGAGAGGTGAGCGCGTGCATGGTCATTTCGAATGAATGCACGCGCGCGGCGTGATCGAAGATATTCGCAGTCAACAGAAGTTCGTCTGGTTGGTGTGCTTCGACGAACGCACGAATTCCGCCCCGCACCGTTTCGCTTGAGCCGACCACAGCGCAGGACAACGCCTGATCGACTCCGGCCTTTTCCACCGGCGTACACCATTCGTGTATTGCATTCGCACTCGTCAGTGGTGGCGGTACCAACCCCGGAGTTCCGCGCCGCAATTTGACGAAGGCTTGTTGCTGGGTGGTGAACAGGCGACCGGCCTCTTCATCGGTTTCGGCGGCAACCACATTGAGGGCGAGCATCACGTGCGGCTTGGCCAGACGCGCAGACGGACGGAATTCGCGCCGATACAGCACCAACGCATCGACCATTGATGCCGGTGCGAAATGCGAAGCGAAGGCATAGGGCAAGCCCAGCATCGCAGCCAGTCGCGCGCCGAACAGACTCGACCCAAGAATCCAGACTTCCACCTGGATTCCTGCTCCCGGCACCGCGCGAACGGTTTGACCCGCGGACGCCGGTTCGAAATAACGAAGCAACTCGACCACGTCGGCCGGAAATTCCTCGGCATTTTCGTAGGTGCGACGCAAGGCCCGCGCGGCAGCCTGATCTGTGCCGGGTGCGCGGCCCAAGCCGAGATCGATACGTCCGGGATACAGCGAGGCGAGTGTGCCGAACTGCTCGGCAACCTGCAGCGGTGCCTGGTTCGGCAACATGATGCCGCCAGCACCAACCCGGATCGTAGACGTGCCACCGGCGACATGTCCGATCAATACGGCGGTCGCTGCACTGGCGATGCCCGGCATGTTGTGGTGCTCGGCCAACCAGTAGCGCTGATAGCCAAGCCGCTCGGCGTTGCGTGCGAGATCGAGCGTATTGGCGAACGTCTGCCGCGCATCGCTGCCTTCAGTGACCGGCGCGAGATCAAGAATCGAGAGTGGAATCACGGTGGTTTTCTCCAGCTGGATTAGCGCGGTCGAGCCGCGGCGATTGAGCGGGTGCATCGTGGTCGGGAGCAACCCCGTACACTGCGATTCATCACCCTCGAAAAATTGCACCCAATGTCAGAACCGATTCGCCTGTCCAAACGTGTTGCCGCCATTCGCGAATGCTCGCGCGCTGATGCCGAACGCTATGTCGAGGGCGGCTGGGTGTCGGTCGACGGCGTCGTCGTTGATCAACCACAGCACAAGGTGACCACCGAGGTGGTGACGATCGATGCCGATGCAAGTCTCAAGCCACTTGAGCCGGCCACGTTGCTGCTGCACAAGCCGCAAGGATTCGACGCGATCAGTGGCAACAATCCGGCAGCCAGCCTGGTCAAGGCTGAGTCGCGTTGGGACGAGGATCCGAGCGATGTGCGAGCGCTGAAGCGGCATCTGGCCAACCTGACCCCGCTGATTCCGCTCGATCGCGAAGCCAGCGGCTTGATCGTGTTGACCCAGGATGGTCGCGTCTGGCGGCGCCTGACCGAGGATGGCGACGAGATCGAACACGAATACATCGTCGAAGTCAGTGGCGAGATTGCGCCGTGGGGATTGCGTCGGCTCAATCACGGACTCAGCTACGAAGGCCGCGAACTGCCGCCGTGCAAGGTCAGCTGGCAGAACGAAGTGCGCCTGCGCTTTGCGATCAAGGGTGTGCAGGGCGGGCAGCTGCGCGCGATGTGCAAGCAGGTCGGACTCGATGTCGTCTCGATCCGGCGCTTGCGCATTGGTCGGATTTCACTTGGCAAAATGCCTGAAGGGAAGTGGCGATATCTTCCGGGTAATGAGCGCTTCTGACGACGCAACGACACCGCGAAAATCCAAAATTCCTTTTGTGTAGGAGCCCCTTCAGGGGCGAGCAGTTCAGTATCGCTTGACGGAAAACTCGCCCCTGAAGGGGCTCCTACGGAGGCGCTCGAAGTTCCGGCGGCGGTTGACTATGGCTTCGCAGAATGGATTCAGTGTCCCGGCAGGGTTACCTTCGGTGCATCGGCGAACGGCTTAATGCCGAAGTGCGGATAGACCTCGGATGGGTAGTAGACGACGCCATCCTTGACCACCATGCGAATGTGCTTGATCGCCTTGAGATCCTTGGCGGGATCACCGGGAACGAGGAAGAAATCGGCAAGCTTGCCTTTCTCGATCGAGCCTAGTGATTGATCGCGACCGAGATACTTGGCCATGTCAAAGGTCGCCAGCTTGAGCACTTCAGGTGCGCTATAGCCGATCTTTTCGAACAGTTCGAGTTCGCGATGGTAGGTGAATGAGCCGCCGGTATCGGTGCCCGGAATCAACAGGATGCCGCGCTTGTGCATGATGCGCAGCGTATCGAGGATCTTCTGCCACGCACCGGCATACGCTTCGGCATCGCCCGGTGCTGACATGTCCGCCCAGGCCTGCTTCGCATCGCGTTGCGTGCCGATCGGCATGTGATCGATCGTATCGACCTGGCCAGCGGGGGTCTCACCATCACGCGTCAACAACAACGACTCGTGGATGCCGATGGTCGGCTCCAAGGAGGCCTTCTTGTCGACAATATGCTGGATCGTGTGCTGCACCTTTTCCGATTGCAGGTCGAGTGCGGGCAAGCGCTTCAGCGCGGTCAGGCGCAACAGCGTGCGCGTGTCCTCATCGGGTTTGAGTACCCAGCCGAGCATGGTCTGATTGATGTGGGTGAGTTCGTCATAGCCCGCATCGAGCATCGCATCGGCGTTCGAGAACGCCGGGATATGACCAGCGACGCGCATGCCAAGACGATGCGCTTCGGCGATGGTCAGCCGGGACCAAGCTGGATTCATGCTGTTGTATAGTTTTACCTGCCAATAGCCGCGTGCGCCATACCAGCGCACCGCGTCGATGGCTGCTTGCTGGCTGTCGACAAGGATGCCGTTGTTGGCATTGAACGGACTCTTGCCTTCGATGAAGCCGCTGCGCGTGATGCGCGGCCCGGCAATCGTACCGGCGTCGATACGCTTGATCAGTGTGTCGAGCACCGCGTTGTCATTGCCCATGTCGCGCACCGAGGTCACCCCGGCGACGACATTGAGAAGTGCACGCTCCTGGGAGATATGCGCGTGCATGTCGTTGAGTCCGGCGATCAGGCTGCCACCTTCGCCGTCGATCAACACCTCGCCCGGTGTTGCCGGACTGTCGAGAGGTTCAACAGCCGCAATGCGTTGGCCCATGACGAGCACTGAAACCGGTTCGGACATCGCTGAAATCTTCGGATCGAATACGCGTACGTTGCGGATTCGAATCGGCAACTCATAGTGATGCGCGGCTTGTTTCTGGATCGTTTCGAAACGCGTCGTCGACAATTGCTCGGCGATTCCGCGCAGGCGCTTCTCCTCGCTTTCGAAGCCTTCGCGGACGATGACGAAACTTGGGGTGATGTAGGCAAACATCGCCTGCTTGTCATCGAGCAATACATATTCGGGATTGAGATCGAGGCCACTCAAGGTATAGCTGCGAACGTTCTCGTTTCCGTTCTTGCCGACGACTTTCAGCGCGTCGCCTTCTTCGAGATGGATGCTACCTGCCGGCAAGGTCGGCAGCGTGTGATCGATGTCGGCAAGCAACGCACGCGTGTAGACGCCTAGCGCCCACGGGCTGGCGCTCTGGCCGATATACAGGCGGTGATCGGGCACATCGAGACTGCCGCTGCCGACCGAATCGGTCCAGCTCGCCTTGTCGCCGAGCTGTACGAAATGTTCGTCGACCTTGCTGCCGAAGGTGGTCGCGCCGCTGATTTTCCACGAGGTCGGCAGACCCTTGGTGTCGAGCTTGATCGACTCGGCCATGGTCGGGCCGCGACCGTTGTTCTTGTAGTCGAAGACGATCGCGGTTTCACCGTCGCCCGTCGTCGCGGTCAGATGACCGACGACCTTTTCACCGAAGAT
>JBBQTY010000085.1:0-16336 GCA_038234445.1 Lysobacterales bacterium | reverse complement strand
CGCGCGAAAATGCGAAGCGCTCTATCAATGTCGTGTCGATGCGGAAACCGATGTCACGGTGACCTCGGGCGCAACTGAAGCACTATTCGCCGCCATTGCCGCTGTGGTGCGTCTGGGCGACGAAGTTATCGTGCTCGATCCTTGCTACGACAGCTACGAACCTGCCATCGAACTCAACGGCGGAATTGCTGTACATATCGCGCTTGATGCGCGGGATTTCTCGGTCGATTGGCAGCGAGTGCGAGACGCGATCACATCGCGCACGCGCATGATCATGGTCAACTCGCCACACAATCCATCGGGCGCCGTTTTCACCTCGGTGGATCTCGATACGCTGGCCGAGATCACCCGAAATACCGATATTGTTGTTCTCTCCGACGAAGTCTACGAGCACATCGTATTCGACGGTGCGCTGCATCAAAGTGTTCTGCGCCATGAAGAATTGGCTGCGCGCAGCTTTGTCGTCAGCTCTTTCGGCAAGACCTATCACTGCACCGGATGGAAAGTGGGTTATTGCGTTGCTCCGCGAAGTCTCTCGACCGAGTTCCGCAAAGTTCATCAGTATCTGACGTTTTGTACCTTCACTCCCGCTCAAGTCGCCTTGGCCGAAGTGATGCAGACAATGCCGGAACATTATCTGGCGTTGCCGGCTTTCTACCAGGCCCGGCGCGATTTCTTTCGGGAGCTGCTGGCGCCGACGAAGTTGCGTCTATTGCCAGTTTCGGGGGCTTATTTTCAGTTGGTGGACTATTCGGAGATCAGTGACAAGGATGATTTCAGCTTCTGCGAATGGCTGGTCGCCAACGCTGGCGTAGCGGCCATTCCCATTTCAGCATTCTATGAATCGCCAGCTGAGAACATGCGTCTGATCCGCCTTTGTTTCGCCAAGTCCGATGAGATTCTCCGCGCGGGTGCACAACGTCTGGCCAAGCTCGGATGAAAACCGGTAGGCAATCCAAATTGCGCGTTTCCCTCGTTCAGGGTTCGACCCGGTGGCACGATGCCCCGGCGAATCGCGAGTACTACGGCGAGCGAATCCGGCAGTTGGCTGGGCGGAGTGATCTGATTGTCCTGCCCGAAACCTTCCTCAGCGGCTTTACCAACGAGACGCTTGGCAATGCCGAGGGCATGGCGGGCGAGGGCGTGCAATGGCTTACCTCGTTGGCTCGAGAAGTCGATGCCGTCGTCACCGGCAGTCTGATCATTCGCGAAGGCAAAAAGTGCGTGAACCGGCTGATCTGGGCCAGACCGGATGGCACGCGCGAAATCTACGACAAACGCCATCTTTTTCGCATGGCCGACGAGCATTTGCGCTATCACGGCGGAAACAAGCGGTTGATTGTCGAGCTCAAAGGTTGGCGAATTTGCCCACAAATTTGCTACGACCTGCGTTTCCCGGCGTGGTCGCGTAACCGGCATGATCGGGAGTCAGGGCATTTCGACTACGATCTGATCTTGTATGTTGCAAATTGGCCCGCCGCTCGCCGCTACGCCTGGTCAACCTTGCTGCGCGCACGCGCGATCGAAAACCTCAGCTATTGCGTCGGCGTCAATCGGGTTGGCACGGATGGCAACAACATTACCTACTCGGGCGATAGCGCGGTTGTCGATTACCTCGGTCAGCCTCTACTGGAACTCGGTGCAGAGGAGCAGAGCGTCACGGTCGAACTTGATTCGGCGTCGTTGAGCGACCATCGCGAGCGATTTCCAGCGTGGATGGATGCTGACGATTTCACGATTTCTGTCCAGGTTTGACCTTGGTTGATGGTGCTTTACAAAGACTCTCCCAGTAAGGTTCCGGGCCAAAGCGATCGACCAGAAAATCGATCAAGGCTCGGGTCTTCGCGGGTAGCGAACGTGTCTGTGCGTAGACCGCGTGGATCGCGATGGAAGGTATGGTCCATGGTTGGAGAACGCGGATGAGCTCGCCCCGCTTGAGATGATCGGCGACGATAAAGGTTGG
Organism: Lysobacterales bacterium; assembly: GCA_038234445.1. GTDB lineage: Bacteria > Pseudomonadota > Gammaproteobacteria > Xanthomonadales > Rhodanobacteraceae > Dokdonella. The sequence continues at coordinate 14,373 of JBBQTY010000085.1, read as the reverse complement.
CAGTACGCTGATGCCGTGCCCCTCGACAGCGGCTGCCGCGATGAAATCTCCATTGTTGACGAGCAGGTTGCCGTGGATTCGCGTGGTGATCGTTTCAGCCTCGCGTTCGAGCACAATTTCATCTCGTCTCGTCGCGAGGGTGTAGATCATGAAATTGTGCGTGCTCAAGTCGGCAGGCTCCTGCGGGGTACCCGCTCGCTTGAGGTAGTCCGGCGATGCCACCATGACCAGACAGGCAGGTGCAATGCGTCTTGCAACCAGAGATGAGTCAGCCAGCTTGCCAATGCGAATGGCCAGGTCAAAGCCTTCGTCGACCAGGTCAACGAGGCGGTCACTCAGCTCGAGTTCTAGCTCGACGCGCGGATAGCGCCGTTGGAATTCAGAGAATGCCGGCGCGAGATGCAGCACCGAGAAAGAGATCGGTGCGCTGACCCGCATCCTTCCGCGCGGTTCGACCTGCATTTCGGCCGCTTCGGCCTCGGCTTCGGCGAGTTGGGCGAGGATCTCGCTGACCCTCTGATAATAGTTGCGGCCCGCATCAGTCAGGCTCACGCGGCGCGTCGTGCGATTGAGCAAGCGAACGCCGAGGGAGTCTTCGAGAGTCTGAATCAGTTTGCTGGCCAGTGCGCGGGAAATGCCGAGGCCTTCGGCGGCCGCGGTGAAGCTACCTGCATCGACCACCCGCGTGAACAACTGCATGCCCTGAAATTTGTCCATCAGAGAATATCCAGAATCGCTTCCGGTGGACGTCCCACCGCCGCCTTGCCGTTCGCCAAGACAATCGGTCGCTGGATCAGGCGCGGATGGGCCCGCATGGCAGCTATCAAGGCGTCTTCATCAAGATCATGCGCGTCGAGCCGAAGATCTTGATACTCCGATTCCTCCTTGCGCATCAACGCGCGCGCACCCAATCCGAGCTTGCCGAGAATATCCTTGAGTTCAACCGTCGTCGGTGGATGGCTGAGGTAGTCGACAATGTGCGGCTGTATTGCGCGTGCTTCGAGAAGGGCCAGCGCTGCCCGCGACTTCGTGCATCGTGGATTGTGCAGGATGGTAACGTCGTCCAAAGCCAAGCTCCAGTGAAAAGGAGGGGTGACTGTGACGCCAACGCCGATGGCTGGCAAGGCGGGACCGGGTTGCCGATTTCAGTAGGCTGGATTGCGCGGCCGCGTAGCGATGGTGCGCAGCTCTCTGAGCACGATGTATTGTTCGGCCGAGGGGCGATCGAGAAAACTCGCTATGGCGATTCCACTGTCCGGAGCGCTGACTTCGTAGCGGAGGGTGTCAGCCAAACCGTCTTCGATGCGGTCGAGGCGGTAGCCAAGAATATTTGCTTCTGTCTGGCGATGGCTCTGCATGGCGAGCAAGGGGTAAGGGAGGTGGCGCAAGCTTACGAATTGCGTGTGTCGTGAAGGTTAATCTCATGTTTCAGTGGCGTTATTCTTGAAAGCCCGGATTAACGGATGCAAAGTGAGAGATGGATCACGGATCGGATGAGAGCCAATAGTCGGTTTGAGACAGAGGTTGAAGCCCAAAATCCACTCTCGCCGCTGCTAGAATGCGCGGTGACTGTGGTGAGCTGAAGGTGCTCAAGCCTATCGCCTCCATGGGGCTTTTCAATTTGGATAGCCGGATCGGCTGGAGTGCCGGACGGATCGGGTTTGAGAATTCAAAGTCAACGGGAGAGGAAAGATGAAGAAGTTTTTTGTCGTGGGCGCACTCGTCATCGCTGGAATGGGATTTGCCGGAATGGCACTCGCCCAAGGCGGCAAGCCGTCGATTGGCGTCGCCGAATTCAAGAATGAGTCGGGCGCTGGCTGGTGGAGTGGCGGTGTGGGTTGGGAGCTTTCCGGCATGCTGTCGAATGAGCTGTCCAGCACGGGCAGCTTCCGTGTTGTCGAACGCGCAAAGCTGGAAAAAGTGCTAGAAGAGCAAAATCTGGCGGCTTCCGGACGGGTACGTTCGGGCAGCGGCGCAAAAATCGGCCAGTTGACCGGTGCCGACTACCTGGTCATGGGAACGGTAACTTCCTATGAGGAGAACACAGCGAGCACGGGTGGCGGAATCAGCTTCAAGGGCATCTCGCTGGGCGGCAAGAAAAGCGAGGCCTACATTGCGGTTGACGTGCGCGTCGTCAATGCAACGACGGGCGAGGTCGATTTCTCCCGTAGCGTCGAAGGTCGCACCTCGGGCGGCGGCGTCAGTGTTGGCGTGTTCCGCGGCGGCTTCGGTGGATCGCTCTCCCAGGAAAAGAATACGCCGGCCGGAAAGGCCATCCGCGCGGTTCTCGTCGAAGTAACCGACTACCTGAGTTGCGTCATGGTCGAGAAGAATGGCTGCGAAGATGAATACTCTGCAAAAGAGCGCAAGCGTCGCGACAGCAACAAGAAAGGTTTGAAGCTCGACTGATCAAGTCGACTGATGGCGTTATAAAAAAGGCGGAACGTGAGTTCCGCCTTTTTTTATTTCACCGAAAGCTGGAAGAATGCGCATTCGTGAGACCGCAGAGAGCTGAAGCTGTGCGCTCCAGGTATCCGTATACGGAAGCGCACAAGCTCCAAAGGAACTGCATGCGCCTAGCTTTTTGACCCTGGATCGCGTCGATTGCCATTGCCACGCGGTCCTTGCTGGCCGCTACGCTGACCACCGCCGCCATTGTTGTTCCGAGGCTGCGAATTTCCCCGGGGCGCGTTCCTGCTACCACCATTGTTGTTTCCACCACCGCCACCGCCACCACTACCACTACCACTACCACTACCACTACGTGGCGGCTTTGCCCGATTGGCCCAAACATTACTCTCGGCAGCTGGCGCGCGGTTGCCACGTGCGTCATCCTGATGCGAATTTCCGCGCTGAGCGCGATTTCCGACGGCATCATCCTGGCGTACGTTTCCACGTGCGGGACGATTGCCGTTGGCATCGCCACTCGGGCGAGCTGCCTGGTTTCCGCGTGGAGGACCGGCGTCCCGGTTGGGATTTCCGCGCGGTTGTGAACTCGGCCCGCGATTACCGGGATTCCGCTTGCGATCTCCGGGCTGCGGAGAATCCGGGAACCAAGCACGCAGAACCGCCGGATTGAGACCCGGATCCACATACTGCGAACCCGCCGCCGCGGGCTTGTCCTTGGGACGTGATGGGCGCGGACCCGCGCCTCCACGCGAGCGCTTGCCCTTGTTGCCAGCCGGCGCACGCCAACCGTCATCACGGATGCGATCGAACTGAGCGAACTCGCGCGCTTCATCGGTGCGCGTGCTGGTCCAGGCTTGCTGCGATTTTGGATCCGGACGAAATTCGGTTGGTGTACTGCGACGCTGGCCAATGACCGGCGCAAGTGTCAGGCAGGCCTCAGGATCTGCTGCCCCGCACAACTCGCGCAGCGACTTGACCTGCTCGACCGACAGCTCGGCGCTCTTTTCACGCTTGAGCAAACGCGGTAACTCGACATTGGCGTAGCGAACGCGCTTGAGTCGGCTGACCAACATTCCGACGGCTTCCCACATGCGCCGCACTTCACGGTTGCGACCTTCGCGAATGACCACGCGGAACCAGGAATGGCTGCCGCCACGGCTGATAACGCCGATCTCGTCAAAATGGGCAGGGCCATCTTCAAGATCCACACCGCTTTGCAAGCGTGCAATGACTTCGTCCGGGACTTCGCCATGCACGCGGCAAATGTACTCGCGCTCAAGCTCCGAACTCGGGTGCATCAGGGAATTTGCCAGTGCGCCATCGGTGGTCAGCAAAAGCAGTCCAGTCGTATTGATGTCGAGTCGACCCACGGCAATCCAGCGCGCGCCCTTCAAACGTGGCAAATGTTCGAATACGGTCGGACGACCATCCGGATCGTCGCGGGTTGTCATCACGCCTTCCGGCTTGTTGTAGACGATTACCTGCGAGTGTTCACTGGTGTCGCTGATGACAACAAATCGCTTGCCGTCGAGTTCGACGCGATCGCCCGCATGCACACTCGATCCCAGCGTGGCGGGGCTGCCGTTGACCTGAATTTCGCCCGCCTCGATACGTCCTTCGAGCATGCGTCGCGAGCCGAGACCCGCGGTCGCCAGCACTTTGTGCAAGCGCTCTTCGAATGTGGCGGCGACTTCTTCAGTATCCGATTTCTTGAGTGACAGTACGTTGCGTACGGGTGAGGTCATGCATCTTGCTCCGTGGTGTCGACATCGGTTTCGGATGCGGACAAGGTCGATATCGATTCGCCGACGTCAGCGTCGGCGATGATGAATGTGCGCGCAGCAGCTTCGGCTTCCGGATCAAATTCGGCTTCCGGGTCAGCGACTGCGGCGTCAAGAATTACGTCCGAGTCAGAGTCTGCTGAATCGGTGATTTCAGGAAAAACTTCTACATCGTTGCCAAGTTCACCAAGCGGCTGAAATTCGGAAGGTGGCTCAAGCGCGAGTTGCGGATCGAGATCTTCGAAATCACGAATCTCATCCAGAGAAGGCAGTTGGTCGAGCGACTTCAGATTGAAGTAGTCGAGGAATCCCCGGGTCGTGCCGAACAGTGTCGGCTTGCCAGGCGCATCGCGATGGCCGACGACGCGAATCCACTCGCGCTCCTCAAGGGTCTTGATGATATGGGTGGAGACCGCGACTCCGCGGATCTGTTCAATTTCGCCGCGCGTGATCGGCTGCCGATAGGCGATCAATGCCATCGTTTCAAGTAGTGCGCGTGAGTACTTGCTCGGCCGTTCATTCCACAGTCGGGCGACCCAGCCATGAACATCCTGGCGAACCTGGTAGCGGAAACCTGAAGCGACTTCGACCAGCTCGATCCCACGATGTTCGCAGTCTGCCTGCAGCGCCTCGATTGCGCGTGCGATTTCATCGTGGCTGGTCGCTTCATTCTCGCCAAACAAAGCCAGCAGTTGCGTGGTTGTCTGCGGAGTGCCGGCAGCCAGCAGAGCCGCTTCGAGGATACGTTTCAGGAGTTCAAATTCAATCATGTGCAAGAGTTTCAATCGGCAACGGCCAATGATTTCAGATAGATCGGCGCAAGTGCTTCGCCCTGGGAAATTTCCAGCAGCTGCTCCTTGGCCAGTTCGAGAATGGCGAGGAAGGTCACGATGATGCCGTGGCGACCCTCGCTGAGTTCAAACAGGGATTCGAAAAGATGGAACTCCCCGTTTCCAAGTGCGCGAAGAACGTCGCTCATGCGGTTGCGTACCGATAGCGCTTCACGTTGGATGGCATGGTGGCTGAACAATTCGGCGCGATTGAGCACGTCTTTGAGTGCGAGCAGCAATTCACGCAAATCCACCGGTGGGGGCATGCGAATGATGTTGCGCTCGGGCATGAAGGCCGAGGCGACTGCCGTGTCACGTTCCATGCGCGGCAGCTCGTCGATATCGGCAGCAGCCTTTTTGAATCGCTCGTATTCCTGCAGGCGTCGTACCAGTTCGGCGCGAGGATCGTCTTCCAGACCTTCCTCACTCGGCGGGCGAGGCAGCAAGAGACGCGATTTGATCTCGGCTAGGATCGCCGCCATGACCAGATATTCGGCGGCCAGTTCAAGCCGCATTTCCTGCATCAAATCGATGTAGTTGACATATTGGCGCGTGATTTCGGCGACGGGGATATCAAGAATGTCGAGGTTCTGCCGACGGATCAGATAAAGAAGCAGGTCAAGTGGCCCCTCAAATGCATCGAGAATGACTTCGAGTGCGTCGGGCGGAATGTACAAATCCTGCGGCATCTGCAATACCGGTTCGCCACGCACGAGCGCCAGCGGCATTTCCTGCTGCTGGGGAATCAGCGGAAAGGCTGGGGCGGATTCGTCTTGCTGGATTTGGACTTCGGCTGTCGGGCTATTCATTTCCGATCCGGTTACCCGTCGCCTCACGGCGTGGGTCATGCGCAGATCTCGCGTAAATGGGTTCGATCTGCCGGATGATCTGGCGGATCAAATGCGTGGCTGGCGACATCGCGCCAACACCATGCGACTGACGAGGCTCACGAACCGACGTTCCGGTTCACTGCTGTCAACTCTTGTTGAATCGTTTTGCCAACGCGGGTTTTTCGGCGACCCGACGCATCCAGCATTCGACATCGAATCGCGTTGAGCTGCCGTAGCTGTGGTTGCCGTGGCCCGTTGCCTTGCCTGCAGGTCACTAACGCACACGCTAAACCTTCGCGGCATCCTTAGAACGCCATGGACACTGCGGTTTCAAAAGCTTTGCCGCCATCTGAAGACTGGCAGAGGTTTGCAAACCACGGGTACAGCGCGAAGCCTAAGCCCAATCGAGGCAAGAAGTCCAGCATTTCGATGGATTTGAACATCATCAATGTCTCATTCTCCAAGCGAGGGCGCGTGATATTGATGAATAGTCCGGGCTACCATAGCCGCCCCTTATCGGAGTCGATCACGATGTGGTACGCGATCACAGGTCATGACAAACCGGATTCTCTTGACCGGCGGCGTGCCGCGAGACCGGCGCACCTGGCTCGGCTGCAGACATTGCATGACTCAGGGCGCGTACTGGTTGCCGGCCCTTTTCCTGCAATCGATGCCGAGGATCCGGGACCAGCCGGATTCAGCGGCAGCTTGATCGTCGCCGAGTTTGCCGATCTGCCAGCTGCGCAGGAATGGGCGGATGCCGACCCATACGTGGCGGCAGGCGTCTACCAGCATGTCGATGTGCGACCGTTCCGCAAGGTATTGCCGTGAGCGAACGCATGGCAGCGATTCGCTCGCGACTCGACCAGCAACTTGCACCGAGCGAGCTCGACCTTGTTGATGACAGTCATCGACATGTCGGCCATGCAGGCGCGCGGGATGGTCGAGGTCATTTCACGCTGCGAATTGTCAGTGCGCAATTTGAAGGCATGAAACCACTGGCTCGACATCGCGCGGTTTACGCCGCACTGGGCGATTTGATGAATACCGATATTCACGCGTTGGTAATCGACGCACGTTCTCCCGAGGAAACCCGATGACAGCAACGAATGCAATGCGAAATGCCATGGCCGCTTTGGCCGTGACCGTGACGATGGCCAGTTGCGGCGGCCAGACGGGCGGTTCCGCATTGCCGAGTGACTTGCCACTTGTGGAAACCGTCAATGGCGAGAAAGTACCGCAGGCGCTGCTCGATATCATTGCCCGCGAACGCAAACTCGATCTCGCCGTCGCCGAGCAGCGCGCGAGCGCTTTGACCGAACTGACCGATTACATCCTGCTCGACCAGGAGGCCAAGTCTCAAGGTTATGCAAAGGATCCGATGTTTGCCGCCGAGGTCGAGATCAATCGATTGCAGGGCAACGCGAATGCCACGCTCGGCAAGTTCCGCAGCACCGCGCATGTCGACGACAGCGTCTTGCAGACGGAATACCAGCAGCAGATTGCAAAGGCCGGCCCATCCGAATACGACTTCAGCCAGTTGTTGTTCAAGACTGAAGATGAAGCGCTGAAGGCGGCTGGGGAAGCGATCAAGCAACCGTTCAACGAGGTCTACGATCGATGGAGCAAGCAGGCGCTGCAGGCTCGCGCGTTCCAGCGTGTGCGCCCTTCACAATTGCCGGATGCGCTCGGCAAGGCGTTGCAAGCGCTGAAATCCGGTGAAACGAGCAAGGTTCCCGTGCACACCGAATTCGGTTGGCACGTCTTGCACGTCGGTGCCATTTCGCCATTTGTGCCGCCGACCTTCGATCAGCTCAAGGACACAATCCGCGAAACCGTGCTCGGCCAGCTGAGCGACCAGCGCCTGACCAAGCTGCGTGATGAGGCCAAGGTGACTACGGAAACCCCGGTTTCTGCGAAACCCGCGAATGCGACCGACGCTGCGCCCGCTGCAAAGCCCGCGAACTGAAAAGCACAGGGAATACCCCGCTCCATGCGACTGACTACCATCAAACTGTCGGGCTTCAAATCGTTTGTCGATCCGACCACCTTGCATCTGCCGACCAATATGTCCGCCGTAGTCGGCCCGAATGGCTGCGGAAAATCGAACATCATCGATGCAATCCGCTGGGTCATGGGCGAAAGTGCCGCGAGCCGACTGCGTGGGGACTCGTTGACCGATGTGATCTTTTCCGGATCGAGTTCGCGCAAACCGGTCGGGCAGGCCGTGGTCGAGCTGATCTTCGACAATTCCGATGGCACGGTGACGGGCGAGTACGCGCACTACAACGAGATCTCGGTCAAACGTCTGGTCAGCCGCGACGGTCAATCGCAGTATTTTCTCAACGGCACGCGCTGTCGTCGCCGCGACATCACCGATCTGTTCCTTGGCACGGGTTTGGGGCCGCGCAGCTATTCGATCATCGAACAGGGCATGATCAGCCAAATCGTCGAATCCGATCCGGAGCAGCTGCGCGTCCATCTCGAAGAAGCGGCGGGAATTTCGCGCTACAAGGAGAGGCGCAAGGAAACCGAGAGCCGAATCAAGGCGACCCGCGAGAATCTGGATCGCGTCACCGATGTGCGCGACGAGGTAGACAAGCAACTGGAGCATCTCAAGCGGCAGGCTCGCGTAGCCGAACGCTGGCAGGAGTTCCAGGCACAGCACAAACGCAAGGAAGCCGAACTCAAGGCCGTGACCCTGCGTGAGGCGCGCGCCGATCTGGATTCAAAATCGGGCACATTGCGTCAGGCCGAGCTGGCCATCGAACAACAGCTGGCCGAGCAGCGCCAGCGCGAAGCGCAGATCGAGACCGGGCGCGAGGCCCACTCAGCTGCCAGTGAAAATCTGAATTCGGTTCAGGGTGAGGTCTACAAGGTCGGCGCAGAAATCGCTCGGGTCGAACAGCAGATCCAGCACAGCCGGGTCCTTGCCGAGCAGCTCGAGCGCGCGCGACTCGAAACCGAACGCGAATATGGTGAGTTGGCCGAGCACATTGCCAATGACACCGGTCAGGTTGAGTCCTTGCGCGCCACGCTCAGCGATTCGGCCCCGCAGCGCGAGTCACTGCACGAAGCCGTCGAAAATGCGACGGAGCTGCTGCGCGTCGCTGAAGCGAGTCTGGCCGAGTGGCAGGAACAGTGGGATATTTATACCAAGTCGAGCTCGGAATCCACGCAGGCGGCCGAGATCGAGCGTACGCGTCTGGACTATCTTGATCGCCAATGCGTTGAGGCCGATCGCCGTCGCGAGGCACTCGAAGCCGAAAAGAAGGCCGCCGATCTGAGCGAACTTGGCCGTGCTCTGGAAATGCTCGATGCTGAGCAGGCACAGTTGCGTGAGCAGGTGGAGTCATTGACAGCCGTGCTCGATGAGCGGCGCCAGGGTTTTGAGCAAATCGTCGAACGTGAAAAACATCTGCAGACCTCACTGAGCGGCAAACGTGGCGAGATCGAAAAGGCAAGAGGTCGCCTCGCATCGCTGGAAGCACTGCAGCACGCGGCCTTGGCCGAAGATGGCGGCGGCGCGCAGGAGTGGCTGGCGCGACTCGGTATTGCCAACCCGCGACGCTTGGGCGAAGCGCTCGAAGTCGACAGCGGCTGGGAACGCGCGGTCGAAACGGTATTGCAAGGATGGCTCGATGCGGTGCTCGTGGATTCTCCCGAATCGCTGCAGGCAGAGCTGGGTCAGCTTGCCGAGGCCGATTTGACCTTGCTCGCATCGGCAACAAGCACCGATGTCGGAGCAAGCGGTACGCTCGCCGCCCATGTGCGCGGACCGCGCGCCGCTCTGGCTCTGCTTTCGCGTGTGCACACGGCCAATTCGCTGACCGAGTTGCGCAATCAGTCGACACGTCTTGCAGAGGGTGAGTCGGCGATCACCGCCGAGGGCGAATGGGTAGGACAAGGATTTGCTCGCGTTGCGCGTGCGCAGGGTTCGCAGGTCGGCGTGCTCGCACGTGAGCGTGATATCGCCGAACTTGGCAAGCGCATCGATGAGCTTGACGCCGAGATCGAGGAGCACGCGAGCCAGCTTGAAGATTCCCGCATCGCGCGTATCGATGCCGAGCGCGATCGCGATGATGCGCAGCGCGAAACGCATGCGGGACATCGTCGATTGGCCGAAATTTCCGGCCAGTTGCAGAGTCAACGCGGGCGCATGGACAGTGCGCAAGAGCGACTCGTTCGCGTCGATGGCGAGCTTGGAGAGCTCATTGCCAAGCTCGATCAGGATCACGAGCAGATTCGCGAAGCGCGCGGTCGCCTGGATAAATCAGTCGAACGCATGGGCGATCTCGAACAGCAGCGCCATCAGCTCGATGCCGGTCGCCGACAATTGCTGGAGTCACGCGAAGAGGCGCGCATGAATGCACGCGAGGCGCGCGACCAGGAGCACCAAGCGGCTTTGTCGGTCGAATCGAAACGTGCGGCGCTGACTTCGCTCGAACAATCGCTGCAACGTATGCAGGGTCAGTTGGCAAGTCTCGAATCCAAGCGCAGCGAGATTGCTCTGCAGCTGGAATCCAGTAGCGATCCGCTCGTTGAGCTTGAATCCGAACGGCAGTCCTGTCTCAACCAGCGCCTGCTCGTTGACAAGCAGCTGGTTGAAGCGCGCAAGGCGTTGGAGGAGCGCGATGCGGAAATGCGCAAATATGAAATAGAGCGCAACAGTATTGCCGATGCGCTGACCCAACGTCGCGAGGAACTCGGAAATCTGCGTCTGAATGAGCAGGAGCGCCGCTTGCACGCGCAGAGTCTGGAGGCCGCTATTGCCGAGGCGGGTTTCGAGATAGAAACCTTGTTTGCTGAACTTCCCGATGAGATCGATGCGCTGCAGTGGCAGCGCGACGTGGATGATCTAGAGCAGAAGATTCGCCGACTGGAGCCGGTCAATCTGGCCGCAATCCAGGAATACGAGGAACAGTCACAACGCAAGGTCTACCTAGACGCGCAATTGACTGACCTCAGCACGGCTCTGGAGACACTTGAAGGTGCGATTCGCAAGATTGATCGCGAAACCCGTCAACGCTTCAAGGATACGTTTGATCGCGTCAACGCGGGCGTTCAGGAGCTGTTTCCAAGGCTTTTCGGTGGCGGTCAGGCCCACCTTGAGTTGACTGGCGACGATCTGCTTTCGTCCGGTGTATCGATCATGGCGCGACCGCCCGGAAAGCGCGTGACCTCGATTTCGCTACTCTCCGGCGGTGAGAAGGCGATGACGGCCGTAGCCTTGGTGTTCTCGATTTTCCGGCTCAATCCGGCGCCGTTCTGCCTGCTCGACGAGGTCGATGCACCACTGGATGAGGCCAACGTGGGCCGCTTTACCGCAATGGTCACCGAGATGAGCCAAAGCGTGCAGTTCATCTTTGTCACCCACAATAAATCGACTATGGAAGCGGCCAGCCAGCTCTGCGGTGTGACGATGCGTGAACCCGGTGTTTCAAGACTGGTTCAGGTCGACCTTGCCGAAGCGGCTAAACTGGCCGGCGCAGCCTGAGGATTCCGCATGGAGCAACAAGCATTGAGCGCGACTGAAATGCGCGTGATCATTTTCATCGTCGGCCTGATGGTTTTGGCGCTGATCTACTTCTTCGGTCGACCGCGAAAGCCGGGGCAGGGCAAGCGTACCTTGTTCCGCAAACCGACTTCGGAACGGGTCGAACCGACGTTTGCCTCGGATGTCGAGGTTGACCCGGCTGACGAAGACGCGCGCAGTGGCGAACAGTTTGATCTGCTCGGAGTGGTCGATCGCGATGCCTCCTCCGAGAGTTCGCCAACCAAATCGAAATCCAGACCGCGTCGTGCCGCGAAGTCACCGGTCGGTGTGCGCCCGGATGGTCCAATCGAGCGCATCGTCACGTTGTTGGTCTGCGCGCGTGACGGAGAATTGATTGCCGGCAGCGACCTCGTTGTCGCCGCCGAGAAGGCCGGGCTCGAATTCGGTGATCGCGGAATCTTCCATCGGATGCTGACCGGGAAGCCTGAAGCCGGGCCGATTTTCAGCATGGCCAATATGCTCAAGCCCGGTCATTTCGACATGGCCGAAATCGATTCGCTGGATACCCAGGGCGTCACCTTCTTCATGGCGTTGCCGGGGCCGTTGTCTGCGCTGGATGCATGGGACGCGCTGTTGCCAACGGTTCAGCGCTTGGCCGAGTTGCTCGATGCCGTGGTTCTCGATGAAAAGCGTGGCGCGCTCGGTCGGCAAGGGATCGCACATATTCGCGACGAACTGCGCGCCTGGGATCGCCAGCACGAAAGCAACCAGATCCGGCCGAACTGGTAGTGGCTCGTGGTTCTCGATACCACATCATCGACGTGATCAATCAGTAGTGTGAAAGCTCAAGCTCGAACAGCGATGATGCTTGCATCGCCCAACCGTGGCGAACTTCCCCAATCAGGAGACGCAACGTGAGCAAGCAGATCAAGGCGAGCAACAAAGCCAAGACACCAATGACAACGACTGCCGACAAGAGCCGCAAGGTGTGGCTTGCCGGCCTCGGCGCATTTTCGATCGCGCAGAAGCAGGGTCTGGAATTGTTCGAAGTGATGGTCACTGAAGGCAAGTCCTATCAGCAGCGCAGCGAAAAAATCGTTCGCAAGCTGTCGAGCGAAGCTCTCAGTGTTGTCGAAAGCCGCATGCAGCCAGTCAAGATTCGCCTCAAAGCGATCCGCAGCGACGCGGAAGCGAAGCTCGAGCACGGCATGGGTCGCGTCATGTCGTATGCGGGAATCCCGTCAAAGGCTGACGTTGATGCGTTGATTGCACGCGTTGACAAGCTCTCGCGCCAGTTGCGCGCGGCGAAGTAAGCGCATCTAGCCATTGATCGATGAAGAACGGCCGCCTTGTGCGGCCGTTCTGCGTTTTGGGCTCAGCGCAAGTAGGCGCTGGCCAGCGTATTCAGATGCAGTCGTTCGGAATCGCGCAGAAATGGCGCAATCAGCATCATTACCTGATGGATGCCACGGCCGATGTCGAGTTGTCCAGATTCACTCTTGCCATGGCGCACGGCATCGAAATTGAGCCAGAACGTGGCAACCAGGACAATATTTTCTGCGGTGGCACGGATCTCGTCGGCACTCGCGCGAAAGATGCCCGCTGCGGCCAGTCCACGCATGACGCCGCCAGCATTCTCCGAGGCGCGTTTGAGGATGCGTCCGAAATGCAGGCGCAGCTTGCGGTTTCGCGAAAGGATATTGACCAGATCGCGGTAGACAAATCGGTAGTCCCACATGCACTCGAAAATGACATGCAACTGCAACCAGACGTCTTCGAGGTTGGGCAGGCGATCGTCAGGAACGACCAAGGCTTCATCGATGCGTTGTTCGTAGCGCGCGAACAACTGGCCGATGATGTCGTCCTTGTTGCGGTAGTGATAGTAGAGATTGCCAGGGCTGATGCCGAGCTCGTCGGCAATATGGTTGGTGGTGACGTTCGGCTCGCCCTGGTTATTGAACATGGCCAGCGCGGTTTCAAGTATGAGCTCGCGGGTTTGGCGCGCCATCGGGTTCCCCTGCGAGGTGAAGCGGCGGTCAGGCGCGCAGTTTGGCGACCAGATCGATATATTTCTGTTTTGCCTCGTCCGGGGCAGTGCCCTGGAGCTTGGCCCACGCCTCATATTTCGCGGTGCCGACGAAATCAAAGAAACCAGGCTTGGGCCCGGTCACATCACCATCGGCACCCTGCTTGTAGAGCGCATAAAGCTTCAGCAACGTGTCGTTGTCAGGTCGGTCGCTCAACTTCTTGATGTCATCGGCGGCTTTCTCGAAGTTGGCTTGAAGCTTTGACATGGTTTTCGACCCAAGTTGATGCGCCCCTGCGCCCGAACTTTCTATCATGCACCCACAACTCGGTCAACGCGACCGTGCGCGCAGACCATCTTGCGTGGAAACGATTTCGATGGGCGACTATGCTGTCCATACGGTGGCGTCCTCGACCATCAGCAATGGCCGAATCACTGCGGCCCGTTCAATCTGCAAGGGAGTGGGGAAATGACGTATTTCGTGACTGGCGCAACCGGCTTCATCGGTCGTCATCTGTTGGAGAAGTTGTTGTTGCGCAAAGGCCGGATCTATTGCCTCGTGCGCAAGGAATCGATGGCCAGGTTCGATGAACTGCGCGAGCGACTCGGCGCGGAAAAAGATCGCCTCATAGCCGTTACCGGCGATCTGGAAAAACCCAAGCTTGGCGTGTCCGCGGCGATGCAAAAAACCCTGTCGGGCAAGATCACTCATTTTTTCCACCTTGCCGCGCTGTACGATCTCAGCGCCGACGAAGCCAGTCAGGTCCGCGCCAATATCGACGGGACGCGGCATGCGGTGCAACTCGCCGAGGTGCTCAAGGCCGGGTGTTTCCATCACACCAGCTCGATCGCCGCTGCGGGTCTTTATCCAGGTGTATTTCGCGAAGACATGTTCGATGAGGCTGAAGGACTCGATAACGTGTATTTCCGTACCAAGCACGATTCCGAAGGGATCGTGCGTTCCGAATGCAAGCGGCCGTTTCGCATCTATCGGCCAGGT
>JBBQTY010000084.1:0-16394 GCA_038234445.1 Lysobacterales bacterium | reverse complement strand
ATGGTTTTTTTGCTGCCGCTGCTGGTTACCAGCATGGTCAGAGCACAATCTTCTTTTGATTGCGCTGCTCCCGTTGCTCCAGTGCTCGTGAATCCGATCGTATTGGGCAATGGTTCGGCCGGAAGCGTCACGACCATGGCGTTGCAGGCGGCACTGGATGCGGGTGGTGAGATTCGTCTGAACATCGGTGCGTCGATCTTGGTCGTTTCTTCGGAATTGCATGTCAGCCGGGGTACAACTCTGGATGGCGGCGGGGCGACGCTGTCGGGCGGGAACGCGCGCCGGGTCATGCGGATCGACAATCCATCCAATTTGACCTTTACCTTCAATCTGCTCAACGCGACCATCGCCAATGGTTCGGCGCCGACGGGTTCCGGTGCGGGATTGTGGAAGCCGACGGGTGGCCCTTGGCAGGCCGTCACGATTCGTGTTTTCAATTCCCGTTTCTCGAACAATCATGCAATCACCTCCGCTCAGGACGATGGCGGCGGCGCAATCTATGCGGTTGGCGCCAACGAGCTGAGCGTGGCCAAGACCTTGCTCGATGGCAATAGTGGCGCCAATGGAGGCGCCGTCTACGCATTGGGTTCCAAGCGCATCAACTTCTATGACAGTGAATTGTCGAGCAACATGGCAACTGGTAACGGCGGCAATCCGGGTAATGGCGGGAATGCTGGGGCAATCGGTGTCGACGGCGAAGATCGGTACGTCAATTTGTGCCGTGTTCGACTTCTCGACAACCAATCGAATGCCTACGGTGCTGGCCTGTTCACGACGGTGTATGACACAACCAGTTTTACCCGAATTCTCGATTCCACGATCCAGGGCAACAACAGTGTCGGGATCAATCATGCGCATACCGGGGGCGTCTATCTGCAAGGTGGTCCATTCTCGATTCGCGGATCGACGTTTCGCGGAAACCAGGCGTCCGGCTACGGTGGACTTTCGATCTTCGACCACCAGACCGCCACGCTGATTCGCGCCAGTGGCGATATCAGCAACAGCACTTTTGTTGGCAACATTGCGCGAACCGGACTCGGTGGCGCGATGAACTTGCAGGGCAGCGGTGGTTTACTTCTGCAGAACGTGACTATCGCCGACAACGTCGCCGCCTGTGATGTGTGCTTTGCGGCAGGAATCGCCAATAGCGCGGGGCTCGCAATCACGATGCGCAACACGGTGTTTCAGAACAATATCGCCGGCAATGCTTACAATCCCTGGGCTTTGCTTGTCCCTGTCAGCGGCTTCAACAACGTGCAATGGCCGCAAATCCGGCCGGGCTCGGGTCAGCAGGAACAGGCGGTGACGTCGGGGGCGACGTTCGCCAATCCACAGTTGCTTCCAATCGCAGCAAACGGCGGCTTGACCGAAACCATGGCGCTTGTCGCGGGTTCACCTGCAGTCGATGCGGGTTCATCAATGGATGCGCCATTGACCGATCAGCGCGGACAGAGCCGGCAAGCCGCCGTCGATATTGGCGCTTATGAATTGCAGCCTGACTCGATCTTCAATAGCGGTTTCGAGTAGGGCTGGTATTGCATAAACTTGGATGAGCCTTCGCGATCTCATGCCGCCAGCGTGATGAAGGATCGCCAGGAGCCCGTGCGGTAGAAACCCTGGATAGCGAAATTGAGCTCGCGCGCTTGCTCGGGGCAAGCTGATTTCGCTGAGGCGTCGTTTCGAGGGTGCGCCGGGCATGCTCATTGCATTGCCGTGACTGACCACCATTTGGTGTTTTGGCGTCAATCGCCAATGCTTCTTCGACGAGTCCGACCTGTTCTCCGTGCGTCCACGTATGGTGCTGCGGTAGGTTCAGCCAAGCCTTGTCGGGTATAGTCCAACGCTAGTCCAACCCGGTAGAAACCATGTTCGATTCGATAGCCGATTTCCTGACCAATGGCCTGACCCACGCGTCGTGGCCGCTGCTGTTGCTCTACTTCGCAGTCGTTTCGCAGTTCACGATTTTCTCGGTGACCTTGTACCTGCATCGCAGTCAGGCTCATCGTGGTGTGGACTTCCATCCCGTGCTCGCACATTTCTTTCGGTTCTGGTCGTGGTTCTCGACCGCGATGGTGACCAAGGAATGGGTCGCGATCCATCGCAAGCATCACGCCAAATGTGAAACCGCGGAAGATCCTCACAGCCCGCAATTCTTCGGTATCAAGAAGGTCCTTCTCGACGGTGTTGATCTCTATCGCAAGGCGCGTCGCGATTCCACCATCACCGAGAAATACGGCAAGGGGACGCCGGATGATTGGCTCGAGCGCAATGTCTATTCTCGGTATCCGGAATTCGGCCCGACCCTGATGCTGTTTCTAAGTTTCGCCCTGTTTGGATTGTGGGGCGTTGTGATCTGGGCTGCGCAGATGATCTGGATCCCGTTCATGGCGGCTGGCGTGATCAATGGCCTCGGTCACTGGTGGGGCTATCGCAACGTCGAGAGTGACGACACCTCGACCAATCTGACCCCGTGGGGTTTGATTGTCGGTGGCGAAGAGCTGCACAACAACCATCATGCGTTCCCGAGTTCAGCCAAGTTCTCGCTGCGCAGTTTCGAGTTTGACATCGGTTGGATGATGATCCGTATTTTCGGCGTGCTGGGCATGGCCAAGGTCATACGCGTTGCGCCTTCGCTGGATATTCGCGAAGACGTCCAGGCGCCGGACACCGATACGATCAAGGCTTTGTTGACGCACAAGTTTCAAGTGATGACCGATTATTTCCGCGTGGTTACCGCACCAACCCTGCGCGCCGAAGCCGCACATGCCGGAGCCAGCCTGAAAGAGTTGCCCAAGCGTTTGCGCAAAGCGTTGTCCAGCGGAGGGCGTTGGCTCGATCACGATGCTCGCGAGCGGCTCGGCGCATGGATCAATCAACGACCCGCCATGGCGACAGTCATGGAGTACCGTCAGCGATTGGTTGAGCTGATGGAAGGGCGCAATGGCGAGGCGATGCTGGAGGGATTGAAGCAGTGGTGTCGCGAGGCTGAGGAAAGCGGCAATCGCGCACTTCAGGAATTCGCCACACGCATCAAGGGCTATCGTCTGGCCCACTCGGCGTAAAAGTCCTGAACCCGTTGATCTGCGAATGCGCCCGCAAAACGCGGGCGTTTTCTTTTCGGTGCCTGGCGCTTCCTTGGCCTGTTCCTTGCTGATCCACTGACAGGCACGGCTTTCGAGTGCCGATATCAGTTTTTCCTTATCCATCCAGACACAAGGTGACGCGCAATGTCCAAATCCAACCGACTTCTGATTCTTGGTTCCTTGCTGGTTTCCTTCGCAGCGACATCGGCGGTCGCCGCGAACAACTCCAAAGTTGTCGTCGTCAATCAGTCGAAATGGGCGATTCACGAGATGTATTTTTCGCCCACCGATCAAACCGAGTGGGGAGATGATCAGCTTGGTGACAAGACCATCGAAACCGGGGAGCAATTCACCCTGAGCGGCGTGCCTTGCGACAAGTGGGACGTCAAGGTTGTCGACGAGGATGGTGATGAATGCGTCGTCGAGAATGTGGCTCTTTGCAATGACGCCGACAAATGGGTGATCAAGGACAGCGATCTTCTTGCTTGTCAGGCCGCGACCGAATAATACGTTCCAAATCGTTGAAAAAAACCCGCCTGACGGCGGTTTTTTTCGTGGCCGCAGTCTGCTGATTGGCTATCAGACCTTTGCAAACCTCATCGGCTCACCGGCTTCTTTATTGGTCGAGCCGATGATGTGCAAATCGCGTTGCGGGAACGGAATACTGACGCCGTCACGGTCGTAGCCTTTCTTGAGTGCTTCGGTCAGCTCACATTTAGCAACGAAATAATCGGCGTTGCCCACGTGACAGCGGATACCGAGATTGACGCTGCTTTCGGCCAGCTCATAGACGAAGACGGTTGGTTGCGGTTCTTTCAGAACGCGCGTGTCGGCCTGCATGATCTCCATCGCGATCGAACGCGCTTGATCGATGTCATCGCCGTAACCGATGCCGATCACCAGCTCGATACGGCGCATCGTGTCCGGGGTCAGGTTGATGATCGAGTCATTGGTGATCAGCGAGTTGGGCAAGGTGATCACCTGATTGTCGGCGCCACGCAAACGGGTCTGGAAAATGCTGACCATTTCGACCTTGCCGGTCACACCATTGATGGTCACCAGATCATTGACCTGGAACGGACGCAAAGTGACCAGCATGATTCCCGAAGCGATATTCGAGAGAGAGTCTTTCATTGCCAGGCCGATGGCCAGTCCGGCCGCGCCGAGAACCGCGAACATCGAAGTCACCGGCACACCGAGCACCTGCACCACGGCGAGCAGCAGAATGATCTGCATAAGGATCAGGACGACCTTGCCGAGAAAGATCGCGGCTGTCGATTCGAGCTCGCTGTTTTGAAGTTTTACGCCGATCCAGCTACCCAGCCCGCTAGCGAGACGCAAACCGATCAACAGAAGGACGAGAGCGCCGAGCAGGCGACCTCCAATATTCATGCCGAGATCAACCCAATAGACATGCTCAGGAGCTTGCAACCATTCCATCATGCTGTGTTCCTCCAGATAGAAGCCGATTAGTATTGACCGGCAGCAATTGGGTCAGTTTAGCGGTCTGCGCATTAACAGTTGATCAGTGTTGGGCTATGCGTGGTCGCATAGCGTTATGCTTGCCCCATGAATGAGTTAGTTCGCGAGAGCGGCGATCGTCCCCCATCCGGCTCCAGCCGACGTTCGCGGGTGATCGATCGATGCTGACGCGCACGCTACTGTTGGTTGCGGGGTTGGTTTGCCTGGTTGCCGCGGTGATCTACATGGTCGAAATGCGCAGCCCACTGCCGCTCGCAGTTCCAAGCGCGCCGGAATTGGTCTCGTCAAAAATGGCGCATGCACGGCCGAATCAAGCCGAAAGCCATGGTCAACAGACTCAAGCAACAACCCAATCGCCGTCGTCCCTGATTACGCCAGTTCCGCCATCCAAACCAGACGTCGACACCTCCCGTCTGTTGGCATTGGCAAGCCAGTTGTTGCACGCGAGCTATGCTGATGAAGCATGTCTGGCCGGCACCGCGAAAGCGGCGAAGCCGGAGGAGACAGCGATTCATCGCTGGACCGATGCCAGTGGCATTATCCATTTTTCCGACCAGGCGCCGACCGACTCCGCGCGCGACTACCGGCGCATCGAGGCCCACGACGTTCCGCCAATTTTGGTCAGGGCGCGTGGCTATGACGTCAACCTGCCGGGTGATCTCAGCCGCAACGCGATCAGCTCGGCGCAGGCGATCGAACGCGTATTGCGCGATTCGCTTGGAGTATCTGGCGACCCCGGTCTGGTTCTGGATATCGAGTTCATTGCATCGGCGCAAACCTATGCGCAACGCGCGGGAAATCCCGCGATGGCGAACTCTGAAGGGTCCTACTCATCTCTGGGTCGAACCATACGGATCCGCTTTCAGGACGATGACGAATCAAATTTCCTTATCCTTCGTCACGAAATCACCCATGCGCTCGTGCATGAGCGCATCGGCCGTTTGCCGACTGCACTCAATGAGGGCTTGGCCAGCTACTTCGAGCACATCAAGGTAACCGGCATGGGCGCCCAAGTGGCAATCGCCGAGTCGCCGCGTAGCCTCGCTTCTGCGCGTATTGAGGGTGATGGTCAGGACGCCCTGATTGAATTGCTTGCTCGTGACGGGGTAGGTTTCTATGGGCCGGGACAGGAGCAGCGCTATCTGCGTGCGTTCGGCCTTGTATCGATGTTGATGCAGTCGCAACCAGGCAGGGCTGCGTTGTCGGCGGTTCTTGCGGCACAGCGCGATACGCCGTGTGTGTCTGTCAAAGCCGAGAAGATTCTGCAGGCGCACTATCCAGGTGGTCTGGTCGCCATGGCGACCTCATGGGCCGCCTGGATGCGCGATCCTCCGACCACAGTTCAGGCCTACTGAGCCCGTCGTCGCTAAGGCATTGCTCGGTAACCTTGCTCCAGACCCTTGAATCCATTACTATCCGCGACCCTTCGTCAGTCCATTGGCGGAGATTCTTGCCTCACCGCGCGTCGGGAGGCTACCCCCGCATACCATTGCGGACATCCACAAGGATTAACCATGCGTCATTATGAAGTCGTGTTTCTGGTCCATCCCGACCAGAGTGAGCAAGTGCCCGCCATGATCGAGCGTTACAAGTCGATGGTGGAAGCGGACGGCGGCAAGATCCATCGCCTTGAGGATTGGGGTCGCCGTCAACTGGCTTTCCCGATGCAGCATCTGGCCAAGGCCCACTATGTTCTGATGAACATCGAAGTCAGCCAGCCGGTACTTGACGAACTGTTGTCCGGCTTCCGTTTCAACGATGCCGTGCTGCGCCATCTGGTGATCAAGCGCGATGACGCGGTCACCGAAATGTCGGCAATCATGAAGAACAAGGATGACAAGGGTGACCGTCGCCGTCGTGATGACGATGGTGGTTTCGGTGGTGATGATTCCGATGATCGTCCGAGCCGTTCGGAGCGCAGCTCGCGCCCTGTCAACGATTCGAATGACTCCGATTCGGATTCCGAATCTGCTTCCGCAAGCGCCGAATAATCGACCTCGACTTCAGGAGTTGCCACCATGTCCAAGTTCTTCCGCCGCAAGAAGTTCTGCCGTTTCACCGCCGAGGGCGTTGTCGAGATCGATTACAAGGATCTCAACCTGCTGCGCCAGTACGTCTCCGAAACCGGCAAGATTGTGCCGAGCCGCATCACCGGCACCAAGGCGCGTTATCAGCGCCAGCTCGCGGTTGCCGTGCAGCACGCACGTTTTCTCTCGCTGCTCCCTTACAGCGACAGCCATTGATCTGAATATCTGAACACCGATCTGCCTAAATTCGGCGGGTCGATTCGGACAGCGCAAGCTGCGTCGGAGTCATCCGGCGCTAACGAATTGGAGTTACCTCATGCAATTGATTCTTCTGCAGAAAGTAAAAAATCTTGGCAACCTTGGAGACAAGGTCACGGTCAAGCCGGGTTACGGTCGCAACTTCCTCGTGCCGCAAGGCAAGGCTGTTCCGGCGAACGCAGGCAACATCGAGAATTTCGAGTCGCGCCGCGCTGAATACGAGGCCAAGGCCAACCAGCAGCTCGGCGGTGCCGAAGCGCGCAAGGCCAAGTTCGATGCCTCTGAAGGTGTCACGATCAAGGCCAACGCCAGTACCGAAGGCAAGTTGTTCGGATCGGTCGGCCCGCGTGACATTGCGGACGCTTTCACGGCTGCCGGTCTCGCCCTCGACAAGAACGAAGTGGTGCAGGGCGAAGGTCCGATCCGTCACATCGGCGAGTTCGAGGTGCGTATCCATCTGCATGCTGACGTCGATTCGATCGTCAAGGTGACGATTGTTCCGGAAAGCTGATCCAGGCGACAATCTGTCTGACCCAAAGGGCGCCGCAAGGCGCCCTTTTTCTTTCCAGCAACGCAGGCATGCACAGGTTATGCACAGGGTTGTTCTCTATTGGTGAGACGCCGCCCTGCGTATGATCGTGTGTTGTCGTCAACCCGTATCAGGCTCTTGCCCATGGCCACTTTTTCGGAGCGCAAACCGGCTCCCAACATTGAAACGCTGCGCGTTCCTCCGCACTCGATAGAAGCAGAGCAGGCAGTGCTCGGCGGTCTCATGCTGGCTCCGGACTCCTGGGAAAAAGTAGCCGACCGGATTGGCGAGGATGATTTCTATCGACGCGATCATCGCGTTATCTTCCGCGCGATCGCCACGCTCAGCGAGAAGGATCAGCCTTGCGATGCGGTGACCCTTGGCGAGTGGTTCGAGTCGCAAAGCCTCTCCGAGCAAGTCGGCGGAATCGGCTACGTTATTGAGCTCGCGAATTCGACGCCGAGCGCGGCCAACATCGTTGCCTACGCCGATATCGTTCGCGAGAAATCCGTACTTCGGCAGCTTATCGATACTGGCACCGAAATTACCGGCGATGCGTACCAGCCTGAAGGGCGTGGTAGCCAGGAGTTGCTGGAGACCGCCGAGCAGAAGGTCTTCAGGATTGCCGAAGCCGGTTCGCGCGGGCGCAAGGGTTTTGTCTCGATGCGCGCGGCAGTCAAGGATGCCTTCCAGATCCTCCATCATCGCTACGAGAATCGCGGCACGATCACCGGTATGCCAACCGGCTACACCGATCTCGACGAATTGACGACGGGTCTGCAACCGTCCGACCTGATCATCATTGCTGCGCGTCCGTCGATGGGCAAGACCGCACTCGCCTTGAACATTGCCGAAAACGCGGCGATGCGCACGAAAAAAGCGGTCGCCGTTTTTTCGATGGAAATGTCGTCTTCACAGCTTGCGTTCCGCTTGATTTCCTCGATGGGGCGGATCAATCAGCAACACCTGCGCACCGGTGAGTTGGCCGAAGAAGAATGGCCGCGCGTGACCAGCGCGATCACGATGCTCAGCGAGGCCAAGATCTTCATCGACGACACGCCGGCCTTGTCGCCGGGTGAGTTGCGCGCGCGTTCGCGGCGCCTCAAGCGTGAGCATGATCTCGGCCTGATCGTGATTGATTACCTGCAGCTGATGCAGGTGCCCGGAAACAAGGAGAACCGTGCCACCGAAATTTCAGAAATATCGAGTGGACTAAAGGCCCTTGCCAAGGAGCTCAATGGTCCCGTGATTGCCTTGTCCCAGCTCAACCGTTCGCTCGAACAGCGCACCGATAAGAAGCCGATGATGTCGGATCTGCGTGAATCCGGCGCCATCGAGCAGGATGCCGACGTCATCATGTTCATCTACCGCGACGAGTACTACAACCCGGATTCGCCGGAAAAAGGCGTTGCCGAAATCATCATCGGCAAGCAGCGAAACGGTCCTACAGGGTCGGTCAAGCTGGCGTTCCTGGGTCAGTTCACGCGATTCGAGAATCTCGCCATGGATCGCTACACGGAACACTTCGAGTGAGTCGAGCGACCTCGGCGACGATCCATCTTGGCGCGTTGCGGGACAACTTGATCCGCCTGCGCGAACTCGCAGAAGGCGCCCGGATCATGGCCGTGGTCAAAGCCGACGGCTACGGACATGGGCTCGAACGTGTTGCCAGAGTCTTGGCCGATGCGGATGCATTCGGTGTTGCCTGCATCGCCGACGGCCAACGTCTGCGTGCGGCCGGGGTGCGCCAACGCATCGTTGTTCTTTCCGGCATCGACGAGGCGGCTGACATCGCAGAAATGCACCGCCTTGGCCTGGAGTCGACGATCCATCACGACTCGCAAATCGATTGGCTTGCTGCCGATAGTGACCTGCGGCCGCTCAAGGTCTGGCTGAAAATAGACAGTGGCATGCATCGGCTGGGTTTTGCGCCGGAACGTGTCGACGCCGCGCGCAAACGTCTACTGGCTTTGCCGAACGTCGATCACCAGATCGGCTTGATGACACATCTTGCCAACTCCGATGCGTTCGGTGACGACCAGACACGGGCGCAGATTGATTGCTTCGAGAGCATCGTCGCCGACCTTCCCGGCGCACAAACGCTGGCGAATTCGGCAGCCGTTCTGGGTTGGCCGAAAGCGCTCGGACAGTGGATACGGCCTGGCGGTCTGCTCTATGGGATCTCGGTCGTGGATGGAAAGAACGGTGTTGATTTCGGCTTCCGACCGGCCATGACTTTGTCGAGCAAGCTTGTCGCGATCAATCGCATCAGACAGGGCGAGCCGATCGGTTATGCTGCAACCTGGATTTGTCCACAAGATATGGACATTGGAGTGGTTCAGATAGGCTACGGCGATGGCTACCCGCGTTCGGCATCGAGCGGCACGCCAGTCCTCGTCAATGGTCGTCGTGCACCGATCGTCGGGCGCGTTTCGATGGATCTGATCACGGTCGATCTGCGCGAACATGGAGATGCCCGGATCGGCGATCCGGTGGTGCTTTGGGGGCAGGATCTGCCGGTCGAGGAGATTGCCGCACATGCCGGAACCATCGGTTACGAACTCGTCTGCGGCATGACTCGGCGCGTACGCTTTCTTGAGGATCACCGCTGAGATGGCCAAGGCAAAAACCGCTTATGTGTGCAGCGAATGCGGCGGCGAGCATTCCAAATGGCAGGGCCAATGTGCCGAGTGCGGTGTTTGGAACACCTTGTCGGAAATCGTTCTTGAGCCAGCTTATAAGGGTGCGACAGTTGGTGGACGGCGATCGGGGTATGCCGGAGCGTCTGATGCGCCGAAGGTAACTCGTCTCGCGTCGATCGCCGATGAAGCCGATCAACGCAGCGCGACTGGAATCGGCGAGCTCGATCGCGTACTCGGCGGCGGCTTGGTTGGTGGCTCGGTCGTGCTGATCGGTGGTGATCCGGGCATTGGCAAATCGACACTGCTGCTGCAGATGCTCGGCGCGATTGGTGTGCGCATGCGCAGTCTGTATGTGACCGGCGAGGAAAGCCTGGCTCAGGTTGCCGCACGTGGGCGTCGTCTCGATATCAATCTGGAAGGTCTCGAAGCACTTGCCGAGACGTCGATCGAACGCATTCTTGCCGAGGCCGCGAGCAGCAAACCCGAAGTGCTCATCATCGATTCGATCCAGACCATCTGGACCGAATTGCTGACCGCCGCGCCGGGTTCAGTCAGCCAGGTACGCGAATCGGCCGCGCGCCTTGTGCGTTTTGCCAAGGAGAGCGGCACAAGTGTATTTCTGGTCGGCCATGTGACCAAGGAAGGCGGTATCGCCGGCCCTCGCGTACTCGAACACATGGTCGATGCGGTGCTCTATTTTGAAGGCGAGTCGGGTAGCCGCTTCCGCATCCTGCGCGCGTTCAAGAACCGCTTTGGTGCGGTCAACGAACTCGGCGTGTTCGCGATGTCCGAGAAGGGTTTGAAGGAAGTGCCGAACCCATCGGCGATCTTTCTCTCCGCGCATGCGCAACCGACACCGGGCAGTGCCGTGATGGTCACTCGTGAAGGCACGCGTCCTTTGCTTGTGGAGGTGCAAGCCTTGGTCGATGCATCGGCGTTGCCGAATCCACGTCGCGTCACACTTGGGCTTGAGCAAAATCGACTGGCGATGTTGCTGGCCGTTTTGCATCGCCATGGTGGCGCAGCCGTCTACGATCAGGACGTCTTCGTCAACGTGGTCGGCGGAATCCGTGTGCAGGAGACTGCTGCGGATTTGCCAGTCCTGCTCGCCGTGTTGTCGAGTTTTCGCGATCGCGCCTTGCCGGACAAGCTTGTCGCGTTTGGCGAAGTCGGACTTTCCGGTGAGATCCGCCCGGTGCCAAACGGCGAGGAGCGTTTGCGCGAAGCCGCAACGCATGGCTTCCGTCATGCCATCGTGCCGAAAGCCAATGCGCCGAAGAAGTCACGCATTGGCGACCTGGAAATTATTGGCGTCGATAGGTTGAGCGATGCGCTGGCTGCGACGGCGGAGATTTGATTTAGCGGGATTCGAAATTCGGGTTTCGGGATTCGACAAAGCGATAAGCGATTCGAAACGACCGACATCAGCAGCACGACCTCTAACGTCGACGGAAATTCCAGAATTCGAATCCCGAATCCCGAATCCCCGCGCGCGGCTACATCGCGCGATTCAGCACCATCTCGAGCACAAACTTGCTGCCGAAAAACGCGAGCACCAAGACAATCATTCCGATAAGGGTGAGGCGCACTGCACGATTGCCGCGCCAACCCCAGCGCCAGCGTCCGAACAGCAAAATGCCAAAGACGAACCACGATGCAATCGAGAGAATCGTCTTGTGGGCGAGATGCTGGGTAAACAGGTTGTCGACAAACAGTACGCCACTGACCAGGGTCAGCGTCAGGAACACGAAGCCCGCGGCAATCAGGCGAAACAACAACGATTCGGTCAACGTCAACGGCGGCAGGGCTTTTATCAAGCTGGAATCGAGTTGGCGTCGGCGCAGCGCGCGCTCCTGCAGGGACAGCAAGATCGCCAGCAGGGCTGCGATATTGAGCAGGCTGTAAGCGAGCAGGGCGAAGGTGACATGGAGCTTGATCTGCCATTCCATTGGCTCGGCCAGCGTCGGCGCGGCCACAAAGACGTCAATGCCGAGCAAGAAGGCGGCCAGCGGAAACACGATCACCCCAAGGGCCGCTACCGGGCGAAACAGATTGACCAGCAAAGTCAACGCGGCGATGCCAAATCCGGCCAGCGACATCGAAGCAAAGAAATGCAGATCCAGACCGCCTCGATGCAGGCCGAAAATCAAACTGGCATGGACCAATACTGCAAGTGTCGCGAGACCCAGGCCGATGGCGCGCCTTGTCGCAGTCTGGCGGGCGACCGGCAGGGCGAGAACGATGGATGCGATGAGATAGTCGGCGATCGCGAACAGACTTAGAAGGTAGGTCGGCATGCGGACGAGTTTCGCATAGGTCTGGACTGGCGGGAATGCTCGGTTGATGACTTCAATCGACTTTCCTCGGCAGCGAGTTCAACAACCCGCTGATATACTTCGAAGCTGTCTTCGTCGATTTTCCGTGCCCATGTTCGAATCCCTGAGTCAACGTCTTTCCTCAACCGTCGATCGCCTGCGTGGCCGCGGTCGACTGACGGAAGCGAATATCCGTGAATCGATGCGCGAGGTGCGTATCGCCCTGCTCGAAGCCGATGTCGCATTGCCTGTCGTTCAGGCATTGATCCAGCGCGTGCAAGCACGTGCGATCGGCCAGGAGGTCATGAAGAGTCTTACCCCTGGCCAGTCGCTGATCAAGGTCGTGCGCGATGAATTGACCGCTGTCATGGGTTCGGTCAACACCGATCTGAACCTCGCTGCCGCGCCGCCGGCGATTGTTCTCGTCGCTGGATTGCAGGGCGCTGGCAAGACCACGACCGTGGCCAAGCTTGCCCGCTTCTTGCGCGAGCGCAAGAAGAAAAAGGTCATGGTGGTCAGTTGCGATGTCTATCGGCCGGCTGCGATCGAGCAGTTGCGAACGCTGGCTGGCCAGATTGAAGTCCTGTTCCATCCTTCATCGCCCGATCAGTCGCCGGTGGCCATCGCTGCCGCTGCGCTCGATGCGGCGAAGAAGAATTTCGTCGACGTTTTGATCGTCGATACCGCGGGTCGCCTGCATGTCGACACCGAGATGATGGACGAGATCAAGGCACTGCACGCCTCGCTTGATCCGATCGAGACGCTGTTTGTGGTTGATGCGATGACTGGCCAGGATGCCGCCAACACAGCCAAGGCGTTTTCCGAGGCCTTGCCGCTGACCGGCGTGATCCTGACCAAGACCGATGGTGATGCGCGCGGTGGTGCGGCCTTGTCAGTTCGTTACATCACCGGTCGGCCGATCAAGTTCATTGGCGCCGGTGAGAAGACCGACGCGCTGGAGCCGTTCCATCCAGATCGTCTGGCCCAGCGCATTCTCGGCATGGGCGACGTGCTCTCGCTGGTCGAGGAAGTCGAGCGCAAGGTCGATCAGGAGCAGGTACAGAAGCTCGCCGAAAAGGTCATGAAGGGCAAGCGCTTCGATCTCAACGATATGAAGAGTCAGCTCCAGCAGATGATCAACATGGGCGGCATGGCGTCGCTGATGGACAAGCTGCCGGGCATGGGCGGCATGTCCGAGCAGGTCAAGTCGAAGGTGAACGACAAGCAGGTGCATCACATGATTGCGATCATCAACTCGATGACCGCCAAGGAGCGCCGCCATCCGGACTTGCTCAAGGGGTCCCGTCGTGCACGTGTCGCGCGTGGTTCTGGTCAGCAGCCGGCCGACGTCAATCGCGTGCTCAAGCAGTACCAGCAGATGGAAAAGATGATGTCCAAGCTCGGCAGCGGCGGCATCAAAGGCATGATGCGGCAGATGAAGGGTGCCATGCGCGGAATCGGCGGCTCAGGTGGCTTCCAGCCGCCGCAGTGACTGTTTCAGTCGAGGCTGATTGGTAGCGGAAACAGTAGCCTCGGACCAGGCCTCAGCGCGGATGAGATTGAAAACGCAAAAAACGCCGCTAAGCGCTTGCAGGGCTTCCATTTTTCTGCAAATCCGCTAAAATGCGCGGCTCGCTTGGCCCGACCCGGTTGTTTTCCGGTGTTCGCGTCGGAAACTTCAGCAATATCAGAGAGATACCATGGTAAAGATTCGCCTTTCACGTGGCGGCGCGAAGAAGCGCCCGTTCTATCACATCGTCGTTGCCGACCAGCGCGATGCGCGCGACGGTCGCAATATCGAGCGCGTTGGCTACTACAACCCGATCGCTGCCGGTCAGGATGTCAAGCTTCAGCTCGACACCGAGCGCGTCAAGCATTGGGTTGGACAGGGCGCTCAGCTGACCGAGAAGGTCAAGGCGCTGTACAAGGCTGCTTCCAAGCAGGCTGCGCAGGCAGCGTGATTGCAGCGGGTGACCGATTGATCCTCGTTGGCAGGATCGTCGGGCTCCACGGTGTGGCGGGCGAGGTCAAACTTGAGTCCTACACCGAGCCGCGGACGCAGATCTTCAGCTATCAGCCATGGTTGTTGAGTTCGTCAGCCGGTGATCGAGAGATCAGCGGCTGTCGCGGCAGGGAGCAGGGCAAGGGCATGGTGGCCAGCTTGCCTGACGTCGCCGATCGTGACCTCGCTGCGAGCTTGATCGGGTGCGAAATTAAAGTCAGGCGATCGTCGCTACCCGAGGCGAAGCCGGACGAGTACTACTGGACCGACCTCGAAGGACTCGAAGTATTCACCGTCGAAGGTGTCGCGCTCGGGCGGATCTCGCATCTGCTCGCGACCGGCGCCAATGACGTGATGGTGGTTCGGGATGGCGAGCGTGAGCGGTTGTTGCCGTTTGTGCTTGATGATTATGTGAAGGCTGTGGATTTCGCTCGAGGCCGGGTTACGGTCGACTGGGATCCAGAGTTCTAGGAATCGGACCGTCTGGAACCCGCGCGATGCGCATCGACGTCATCACGCTGTTTCCCGAGTTCATCGATTCTTGTGCAGGGATCGGTGTGGTTGGCAGGGCGCAAGAGCGTGGATTGCTTGAGGTTAAAACCTGCAATCCGCGGAATTTCGCGACCGACAATCACCGCACCGTTGATGGACGTCCGTTTGGCGGTGGTCCGGGAATGTTGATGACGATAGCGCCGTTGCGCGATGCACTTGAAAACGTGCGCGCTGCATCGACGCTACCGGCAAGAGTGATTTATCTGAGTCCGCAAGGAGCGCGACTCACGCAGCAACGAGTCATCGAGCTCGCGCGCATGGATCGATTGATCCTGTTGTGCGGCCGCTATGAGGGTGTTGACGAACGCGTGCTGGAAAACCTGGTCGACGAGGAGATCTCCATCGGCGACTACGTGCTTTCCGGCGGGGAATTGGCAGCAGCCATCGTAATCGACGCGATTGGAAGGTTGCAGGATGGCGCGTTGAACGACGCGCAATCGGCGTTACAGGATTCGTTTACTGACGGCCTGCTGGATTGTCCGCACTACACCCGCCCGGTCAGCGATGACCTCGGCGATGTGCCGGAAGTTTTGATGTCGGGTGATCACGTGATGATCCGACGCTGGCGACGCAAGCAGGCTCTCGGAAGAACCTGGCTGCGGCGCCCTGATTTGCTGACTCGTGTGGAACTCGATGACGAGGCCCGCACATTGCTTGAAGAATTCCGCCAGGAACATCGGGCGGCCAAGAACTAGCGGGGCGGCTGGAGCCGAAC
This sequence comes from Lysobacterales bacterium, assembly GCA_038234445.1. Lineage (GTDB taxonomy): Bacteria > Pseudomonadota > Gammaproteobacteria > Xanthomonadales > Rhodanobacteraceae > Dokdonella. The sequence goes on along the minus strand of JBBQTY010000084.1, from coordinate 789 downwards.
CTGCAAGATGAATCCAACGATACTGGTGAATGCCATGAACCTCCTCCAACAGTTTGAAGCAGAACAGATCACCCGCACTTTGCCGAAGTTCGGTCCCGGCGATACCGTCGTGGTCAACGTCAAGGTCAAGGAAGGCAACCGCGAGCGCGTACAGGCTTACGAAGGCGTAGTCATCGCCAAGAAGAACGCCGGCCTAAGCTCTGCCTTTACCGTGCGCAAGATGTCCCACGGCACCGGCGTAGAGCGCGTGTTCCAGTCGCATAGCCAGATCATCGAATCTGTCGTCGTCAAGCGCCGTGGTTCGGTGCGTGGTGCCAAGCTTTATTACCTGCGTGGCCTGCAGGGCAAGAAGGCGCGCATCAAGGAAGATCTCAGCACGCCGATAGCTCCGCAGGAGTAAAGGCGGCAAGAAATCGCTCTTGGAGCATCGAGTCGCGTCTTTGCTCCTCGTCACAAAACGGCCGCCGCAAGGCGGCCGTTTTGTTATATAGCCATGGATGTCTTGTATGCCGGCAACGCAGGAGCAGTTGCCGGCGATGCCACGGATGGCCTGTATGCCAGCAACGCAGGACGACTGCACGGATGCAGGAGGTACGCATCCATGGATGGATGCGGTAGAACCGCGTCGGGAACAGGCGGTCGAGAGGCCGCTCCAGCGCATCCGGCAACTGCTCCTGCGTTGCTCTACCTCCCGCATCCATGCCGTCGCCTGCGCTCGCGGCATTTGCACTTCCGTGTGCAGCACAACGCAGGAGCAGTTGCCGAGCAGTTGCTGGCGATATCACGGAT
>JBBQTY010000083.1:0-16676 GCA_038234445.1 Lysobacterales bacterium | reverse complement strand
GAATCGTTACTACAAACCGGGGGTTCAGCCCGGCAGCTTGAAGTCGGCAACGGAACGACGCAGGTCACCGGCAAGATGTGCAAGGTTACCGATTGATTCGGCTGTCTGGCTTGCACCGACCGAGGTCTGCGTGGTGATTTCCTGAATCACATTCATCGTTGCGGAAATATTCGTCGCCGCCGCGGACTGCTGGCTTGCCGCTGCGGAGATGCTCTGAATGAGGTCGGCAAGATCGTGCGAAACCTTCTCGATCTCACCGAGGGCCAGACCAGCGTCCTCGGCCAGTCGGGCACCGGCGACGACCTCGGCCGTGGTCTGTTCCATCGAGCTGACCGCCTCGTTGGTATCGGACTGAATCGTCTGCACGAGCGTTTCAATTCGCTTGGTCGCATTCGAAGCACGCTCGGCCAGTCGCTGAACTTCATCGGCAACCACCGCGAATCCGCGTCCCGCCTCACCGGCGGAGGCCGCTTGAATAGCAGCATTCAAAGCAAGAATGTTGGTCTGTTCGGCGATGTCGTTGATGAGCTCGACGATGGATCCAATTTCCTGCGAAGACTCGCCAAGTCGCTTGATTCGTTTCGAGGTTTCCTGGATCTGGTCGCGGATCGAGTCCATGCCCTGAATCGTCTGCCGCACGATCGCCGCGCCCTTGGCGGCAATCTGCACCGAGCGCTGCGCCACCTCGGCACTCTCGGTCGAGTTCTTCGACACCTCATCGATCGACACGGCAATCTCGTTGATTGCGGCCGATGCCGAAGTAATCTGTTGCGCCTGATGCTCAGCGGCCTCGGCCAGATGCATGGCCGTCGCCTGGGTTTCCTGCGCGGCTGCGGACACCTGCACGGCGGTTTCATTAATCGTTGTAACCAGAGATCGCAGCGCCTCAACCGCGAAGTTGATCGAGTCCGCGATTGCCCCGGTAATGTCTTCGGTAACGGTCGCCTTTACAGTCAGATCGCCCTCAGCCAGCGAGCCCATTTCATCAAGCAGTCGCAGAATGGCTTCCTGGTTTCGCTGATTGAGCTCGGCGGACATCTGATAGCGACTCTGCTGATCGCGAACCAGGGTAATTCCGAGGAAAATAACGAGGACAATGGCGGCGGCCGCAGCGATAGCACCCCACAACTGATTGGGGAATGTACGCGTAGTCGATAGCGTGCTGAGTCGCGTAGCAACTTTTCGCGCGTTCAGGAGCACGCTTTGGCTGTCGGTAAAGATTGCGTCGGAGGCCTGCTTGACCACCTGCAATCCGGTCGAAGCATCGATGATCTTGCGTACCGGGTCGTCCAAGCCGTCCCATTGCTGGGATACATCAGTCAGAATCTGACGCGCACTGGCCTGATCAATTGGTTTGATGTTTAGTGTCGGTGCGCCATCAATCAGGCCACCGAGCACCGAACGATACAGCGCCGCATCCCGCGAGAATCCGTCAGCCGCCGACTGTGCCTCTTCGCCACCCTGACCAATCTCCTGGACGCGCCGAATCATGCGATCGGCGAGCAGCATCTGGCGTGTCGAGATATAAACCTGTCCGGCGCCGCCGTTTCGTTCGGTGAGGATATTGACGACTTCATTCATGCGCGAATTGAGAACTGGCATTTTCGAACTGAATTCGTTCGATGTCGTTGCTGTATCGAGGACCAGGCTTTTGCCGTCGAGAATCTTCGTGGCATTGGTCAGAACCGGCTCCCACGCCGTATTCAGATCCTTGAGCTCCTTGGCGACGCCAGGCTCGTCTGCGTAGCCAGGCATTCCTGAATAAGGTGAAGCTGCCGGAGCATTGCCCTTGTTGAGATATTTCAGGTAAGAATCAATGTCGCGCGTGGTCTTGGCCAACTCGTCGAAAGCCAGCTCATTGCCGCCTGCCGCGTTGGCCGCGTATGTCGTCAAGGCCTGCGAAGCCACCTGGATCTCGGTGGTCAAGGCGCTGGCCTGTCGATCCTGGTTGCTCTTGATGGTCAAGTAAATGAAGTCAGCCGCCGCGAACGCGATCGACAAAACCAGCAACACGATCAAGATGGTGTTGAGGCTGCCCGTTCGCTCGGAGCCCGAGAGTGCGCTGGAAGTTGTGCTCATCTTGTTACCTCACCCCTAAGTTGCACATATCCGGTCGAACCCGTGTGAACGGCCGGTTTTCTGTTATGCCGAAGCCTGCTGGAACTCCGCGGAACGGACCAGCGCAGTCATGCTGAATAGTCCCCAGAGAATCTCGCCCAGCTGAATCTTTTCGCCGACATATCGCCGGTAGCGCTCGTCATCCTCTCCCTCGGCGCGGGCGCGCAATTCGTCAGAGAAGCTGCGCTGTCCAAGGACTTCGTCAACGAGCAAACCAACACTGCCACCATGCTGGCGCACGACAAGCACACGCGTGGAATCGGTCAACAGCGTGCGCGTGCCTTCGATGAAGTTGCGTAAATCAACCAAGGCGACCAGGTTGCCGCGCACGTTGGCCACGCCGAGCATCCATAACTGTGTGCCCGGAACAAGGGTCAGCGCTGGCATGGTCAGAATTTCATTGACTTCCGAGATGCCGCTGACCAGATGCCGCGGTCCGATTCGAAAACCGATGCCGCGCCAAAGTCCGGGAGCGTCAATTTGTTCAGGCAGACCCGCCACATGCGCGAGACTGCGCCGTTCGTAGTCGGCGAGCGTCTCGAAGGGACCGGAAGTCTGCTGTTCGGGGCTGATGGCCATTCGTCTCGTCTCAGCCGGGGAGCAAGGTATCGATACGCTGGAGCAGGGATTTTGCGTCCACCGGTTTGGTCAGAAAGTCCTTCGCGCCTTGGCGCAGGCCCCAGACGCGATCGGTTTCCATGGTCTTGGTTGTGACGATAAGGATCGGTATATGCCCGGTTCCGGCATCGCGACTGAGATCGCGGGTAGCCTGAAAACCGTTCATGCCGGGCATGATCACGTCCATGATCACCAGGTCCGGAATCTCGCGTTTGACGCCGACGATGCCTTCTTCGGCACTGCCCGCGCTGCTGACGCGATGACCTGCTTTCTCCAGCAACGTCGTGAAGACACGTACGTCGGTTGGTGAATCATCGATGATGAAAATGTGCGCCACCGCCTACCCCTGTGAGTCGAATGGCCAAGCCAACGGAATTATTTCCAGTCCACGTGGCGTCGAATTGCGCCGAGCAACTCCTCGCGCGTGAACGGCTTGGTCAGATACTGTTCGGAGCCGACGATGCGGCCCCGAGCCTTGTCGAAAAGCCCGTCCTTGGACGACAGCATGATCACCGGCGTCGCCTTGAACATCTGATTGTTCTTGATCAGCGCGCAGGTCTGATAACCATCCAGACGCGGCATCATGATGTCGACAAAAATGATTTGCGGCTGCTGGTCGGAAATCTTGGCCAGCGCCTCGAAGCCGTCTGTCGCGGTCACGACTTCGCAACCTTCCTTGCGCAGCAAGGTCTCCGCTGTTCGGCGGATGGTCTTCGAATCGTCAATAACCATGACTTTGAGGCCGCTGAAGCTGCCCTGCTTGGTCTCATCCACCTGGTAAGGACCCCCAACCGCTGATACTGGATAATCAGACACGCAAGAAGCGTGCCTACCGAACCTTGATTCAGGAAATGCAGCAATCAATCATCGACGCAACTTGCCGACGTCTTGCGAGCTGCAAGCTCCTGATCTGGCCAATGCTTCTTAACCAATTCTTAGCTAATCTGTCAAGTTTAGCGTGTAAGTCCTCAATAAATCTTGGGAACCTGCCCATCTCCGACAAGTCGGTGGACTGACATTGCTGGCACCGAGTGTAAACTAGCGAGACCGCTTTCGTCGCCCCATTCCGGGTCGACATCATACTGCTCACGGAGTCGCCGCATGGCCCGCACTCTGGCCATCCTGATGGATGCCATTACCGATATCAGGATCGCGAAGGATACAAGCTTCGCCCTGCTCCTCGAAGCCCAGCGTCGCGACTATCAGATCCGCTACATGACCCAGGGCGATCTGGCCATTCGCGACGGCCGTCCGATGGCCCGCCTGGCCGCGCTTTCGGTTCGCGATGATGCGAGCGACTGGTTCACACTGGGCGAGCCGGCATGGTCGGACCTGCGCGAAATCGACGTCGTCCTTGCGCGCAAGGATCCGCCGGTCGATGCGCAATTCATTTATGACACCCAGGTGTTGCAACTTGCCCAGGATGCCGGGGTGCTCGTCGTCAACAATCCGCAAGGTTTGCGCGACGCCAACGAAAAGCTGTTCGCCCAACATTTTCCACAATGTTGCGCATCAACCCTGGTGGCACGCGATGCGGGTGAGCTCAAGCGCTTTGCCGCCGAACACGGTCGAATCGTGCTCAAGCCCCTCGATGGCATGGGTGGACGCAGTATTTTTCTGTCCGGCCATGGTGATCCCAATCTCAACGTGATCCTCGAAACGCTGACCAGCAACGGCCAGGCCTTTGCGATGGCACAGAAATTCATTCCCGAGATCAGCGCTGGTGACAAACGCATCCTTATGATTGATGGCGAGCCAGTTCCTTACGCGCTGGCGCGGATTCCGCAGGGTGACGAATTCCGCGGCAATCTTGCCGCCGGCGGCAAGGGCAAGGGTGTTGCATTGTCCGAACGTGATCGCTGGATCGCCGCCGAAGTAGGTCCCGAGCTCAAGCGTCGCGGCATGCTGTTTGTTGGTCTTGACGTGATCGGAGATTGGCTGACCGAGGTCAACGTCACCTCTCCGACCTGCCTGCGCGAACTTGATGCCGAGTTCGGACTTAATATCGCCGGCCAACTTTTCGACGTCATCGAATCCCGCCTCGCGTGAGTTCGCGTGCTTCCAGCAGTGCCTCCGATCGCCTCGGGGTCACCTTTCTGTTTTCCCTGATCGCGCATGCGGTGATCGCGCTCGGCATCACCTTCAGTATCGCCAAGCCATCACCGTCGCTGCCATCGCTCGATGTCATCCTGCTGCAATCGGCCAGTCGCGAGGCGCCGGACAAAGCCGATTTCCTGGCTCAGGCGAACAACAGCGGCGGCGGTGAATCGGATACCGCCAAGCGCCCAAGCAATCCGCTGTCGAGCCCGATCCCCAAACCGATTGCCGGCATCGCGCCACGCCCGACCGAAAATGGCGCGCCGCGCCCGTCCACGCCGACCCAAGCCGAGTTGCTGACCACGCGCCAAGCCGATCGCCAGGTCGATACCGCGCCGGAGACGCCCGATACGCCGAATCTGCATGCGCCAAGCGAACGCGAAGTCATCGAGCGCAAGCTCGAAATGGCCCAGCTCGCACAAGAGATTCAGCGCGAAACCGAGAAATACGCGAAGCGACCCAAGCGCAAATACATTTCCGCCAATACCAAGGAATATGCCTACGCGAGCTACATGAGCGCCTGGGTCGCACGCATCGAACGCATCGGCAATCTCAACTATCCGGATGACGCTCGGCGTCAGGAAGTGCATGGCCAACTCGTGCTCACGGTCGGCCTCAACCGTGATGGCAGCGTCAAGAGCATCGATATCATCCAGCCCAGCGGGCACAAGATTCTTGACGATGCAGCAATCCGCATCGTGCGACTCGCCGCGCCGTTCAATGCCTTGCCGAAAAACGTCGATACCATCGACGAGCTTTACATCACGCGCACCTGGCAATTCCTCGAAGGCAATATCCTGCGCAATCGCTGAATGCGCTTGCGCTCCGTTAAATATAGCGACCGCTGAACGCCGTGACGCGTGGCTGCCGTACAATGTGCGCATGCACCAGTCTTCCACGCTCTCGAACCAGTTGCTGATTGCGATGCCGAACCTGCGCGACCCCAACTTCGAGCGCGGCGTAACCCTGCTGTGCCAGCATGGCGACGACGGCGCGATGGGCATCATGATCAACCGGCTTTCGGATTATTGCCTGGGCGATGTTCTGGCGCAGATGAATCTGCGCTCGGAACTGCCCGAGGTGATTCAGGCGCCGGTTCTGGTCGGCGGGCCGGTCCAGCCCGAGCGTGGCTTTGTCCTGCATACGCCGCATGGCGGTTGGGATTCCTCGTTTCGCATTTCCGACACGATCAGCGTGACGACATCGCGTGACATTCTCGAAGCGATGGCGTCCGGCAACGGGCCACGCTACGCCGTCGTTGCTCTCGGCTATTCGGGTTGGAGTCCCGGCCAGATCGAACACGAGCTGCGCGAAAACGCATGGCTGACCGCGCCGGTCGACAACGCGATCCTGTTCACGACGCCAATGCTGGATCGCTGGCAGGCCTCGGCCGCGCTGGTCGGCGTCAATCTTGATCAGATTTCGCCGTATGCCGGCAATGCCTGAGAGGAGCAAACAGCTTGACTGATGCAGCGGGCTATCTGCTGGCGTTCGATGTCGGCACGCGCCTGTGTGGCGTCGCTATCGGCCATCCGATCACCGGCACGGCGCGCGCGCTGACGACTGTCCAGGTCCATCACGGCAAAGTCGACTGGAAAGCGATCGATGTCCTGATCAAGGAATGGCAACCGCAAGCCTTCGTCGTCGGATTGCCGTTGGCACTGGATGGGAGCGAACAGCCGATGACGCTCCACGCACGCGCGTTCGGTGATCAGCTTCGGCAACGATACGGCTGCGCCGTGCATGAATCCGACGAGCGCTTTACCTCGAAGGAAGCGGCACGGCGATTTGCCGAGCAACGCGCACAAGGCAACGCCAAGCGCAAACACGGCGCTGACATTGATGCGCTGGCCGCGCAGATCATTCTCGAATCATGGTTCGCCCTTCCAGAAAATCGCCAGAGTTCCTCATGACGAACGACCTGCAGATCGATGTCAGTGGCAAATTGCGCCACCTGATCACACTTGAAGGCTTGGGCCAGGTACGTATCAGCGCAATGCTCGACCGCGCGGTCGAATTGCGCGAGGCATTTGCAAACGGGGCGCAAGGGCCGAAATTGCTCAATGGGCGGACGGTCATCAACCTGTTTTTCGAGACCTCGACGCGAACACGGACGAGCTTCGAGCTGGCCGCACGCCGACTCGGCGCGAACGTCGTCAATTTTGATATCTCCAGCTCATCGACGAGCAAGGGTGAATCGCTGGAAGACACACTCGCGACGCTTGAAGCCATGCAGGCCGATGCCTTCGTCGTGAGGCACCGGGAAAATGGAACACCTGCCCGCCTGGCCACGAGCGCCCGCCGCGCGGCGATCTTGAATGCCGGCGATGGCAATCACGCGCATCCGACCCAAGGCTTGCTCGATGCACTGACCATCCGCGACCGCCATGCCGATTTTTCTCGACTCAAAGTGACGATTTGCGGCGACATCCGACATTCACGGGTGGCGCGCTCGGATTTGCATGTCCTCGAGGCTCTCGGCGCAACCGACATCCGCCTGTGCGGCCCAAAGCAGCTGATGCCTGCGGCTGACGAGTTCCCGCGCTATCAGCGATTCGAGAACTTCGACGAAGCCATTGCCGGCTGCGATGTCGTGATCATGTTGCGTTTGCAGCGGGAACGCATGGTCGAAGCGATGATCGGCGATGAGATGGAATATTTCACGCGTTTTGGCCTCGATGCCAGGCGTTTGCGCCTGGCCGCCGCTGACGCGATGGTCATGCATCCGGGACCGATCAATCGCGGTATCGAAATTGCGGAAGATGTCGCCGATGGCGCTCAATCGGTCATTCTCGATCAAGTAGCCAACGGTGTTCCAGTTCGAATGGCTGTGCTCACTGGCCTGCTCTGCAACTGACTCAATTTTTCCCGCGACCATGCATGAGCGCATGGTCGCCCTGACTGCAAGAAAACCAAGGATATGGACCATGATTAAAACCCGCGCCTGCCTGCTTACCGGACTGATCTTCATCGCAGCCTGCAGCAAACCCGCCGACACCAATTCGCCACTGGCTTTTGTTCCGGCCGATTCGCCATACGTCATGGCTAACAGCGAAGCCTCTCCCGATGCGGTCAAGCAGACCTGGACGCAGATGATGCAGGGAACATGGCCCACCGTGCTCGGGTTGTACGACCGCATGCTGGACGGCCTGCCCGATCAGGGCGATGCAAAAACAGCCAAGGCCAAACAGGTGATCAAGGCGATTCTCGATGAGGTTCGCCAACGCGATACACCAGAAAAATGGACCGAGGCAGGATTCTCGATGGACGCCCGCGCCGCATTCTATGGCGTGGGTTTGGTTCCGGTTGTGCGCGTCGAGTTGGGCGACGCCGACAAATTCCGCGCAATGGTCGCGCGCATCGAAAAGAGTGCCGATGCCAAACTCGCGACGTCGCGTGTCGACGATCAGGATATCTGGGTCATCGACATGGACAAGGCTGAGGCGCTGATCGCAATCGAGGGCAAGCATCTGGTCATGTCAGTACTGCCTGACAACGCCGACAAGCCATTGCGCCGACGCGTACTCGGCCTCGACCGTCCGAGCGAAAGCCTGGAGACTTCAGGCGGTCTGGTCAAGTTCAACAAGGCCGAAGGCTATCTGCCGTATGGCAGCGGCTGGATCGATTTCAAACGCATCGCGAGCTTGATCGACAACGATCCCGGTTATGCCGCATTCGCGAGCATGGCTGAGGAAAACCCGCCGAAGCTCGATGCAACGTGCCGCGCTGAATTTGAAGGCCTCGCTACCCGCGCGCCCCGCCTTGTGATTGGATATACGCGCCTTGAGAGCGGACATTTCGTTGCCAACGGACGGCTCGATCTCGATGCCGAACTGGCTGCATCGTTTATCAAACTGTCCTCGCCACCTCCCGGTTCGGCGGCGCCATCGACATCGCTCTACGACATCGCACTGTCGCTGCCGATCCTCAAGATCAAGGATTTTCTGATCGAGCGCAGCAATGCGATCGTCAATTCGCCGTTCAAGTGTGCCGCACTGGCACCGATGAACGAGGCAGCGGCCAACGCCAAGCAGCAATTGACCCAGGTCGTTCCGCCGCCGCTGAGCGAATTCACGGGCCTGCGCTTGATGATCAATCGTCTGGATATTCCAGAGGGCGGCAGCCCGGATGCCTCGGCGGCCGTCGTGATCGGCAGCTCGAACCCGATGGGCATGATCGGCATGGCGCAATTGGTGGTTCCGTCATTGCGTGATTTCAAACTCACGCTCAATGGCAAGGCGGTCGATCTTCCTGCCGGGATCATTCCGACCGAAGTCGGATTTGCACCCGCGATGCAGATCGCCGCAAACGACACCGCGGTGGCGATAGGCATGGGCAAGCAGATCGATCTGAGCGCATTCCTGGCCGCACCGGCGGCAAGCGATGGTCAGTTGCTTCGAGCGGCTTATACCGGCGAGTTCTACAACACCCTGAGCATGATGATGACGCGCTTTTCCGCAGCAATGCCGGCGCCGCAACGCGCCGAACTTGAAGCACAGACCGCCATGTATAAACTCTATGCTCGCTTGATCCAGTCAATCGATATCCGCGTGAACGCGACGCCGAAAGGCATCGAAATGATCGAGGATGCCAAGCTCAACCCGTAAGCCCGAGTATCTGAAGCACTTGGCGCCGCGGTGCCAAGTGCTTCTCGTTGCTGCCAAAGCGACGCTCTCAACGGCGCTGGTTTGAGTCGGCCTCCAGCAACAGATCCAGATGCAACCGATCGCCAAGGCCTGCACGCTGATTTTCCTCGCGCCATACCTGCATGACCGCCTCAGGCTCAACGCAGCGCTGCCGGCTGCCATTTCGGTGAAGGATCGTGATCGCCGGATAGAAACGGCGCAGCCAACGCAGATAGTCGATGGGATCGGTTGCCGTGGCGCGTTCAATCGCCCACGGATGGAACTCGCTGAGCAGGATCGGGCGCAGCCGAGTGATCGTGTGTTCAAGGCCACGAAGCGCCAGCGGCTCCATGCCTTCTATGTCAATCTTGAGGAGATCCAGACGTTCCAGCCCCCCCAAATGATCGTCGAGCGCGAGGGTCGGCAACGTCCTGCTCGACCCGCGGCGTTCTCGCAAGCGGTCACCCGCAGCTGATAGTGTCGCACTGTTGGACGTCTCGGGGTGCGTGCGCAACTGGATCGTTCCTGCGCGATCACTGGCAGCGCCCGCAATGATCTGAACCTGATCAAAGGCGTTCGCCTGAACGGCGCGACGGATCAATTGCCGATTGCGTGCAATCGGCTCGACCGCAATGACGCGACCGCCTCGACCGACTCTGGATGCCGCCAGCATCGTGAAATTGCCGATGTTCGCGCCTACGTCGAGCACCACGTCGCCTTCGCCCAAGCGTTCGCGCAACACCGTGGCGACATGCGGCTCATGCTCGGCACCGGCGATGATCGGCGCACTGATGTGCAAATCACTCGAGTAGGCAAACAACGCATAGCCCTCGCATTCGACCCGTTGCGGAGGCTCATCGCGGTTGACCACGCTCCAGCGACGGCCACGCCAGCCAGCCCCTGCCGCGCCATCATCGAGCGCCGCCAGCAGGTGTATCGCGGGGTGTTCCGCCAGCCGATCGCGCAATTCGCTCTCAGCAAGCACATGCATCTCGAAAACGTCGCGACGCCGCCAGAGCAGACGTCGAAGCGGATTGAGCCAGCGGTTTGAAGCGAGTCCAAACAAACGGCCGCGCCAGCTTGCGTCACTGCCATCAACAAACTGGAACACAGCCACGCCGCCCGGCGCGAGGACGCGCAGGAATTCTTCGACATAGCCGATTGCGAGTCGCGCCGGAATGTGTTGCAGGGTGATGTGCGAGAAAACGAAGTCGACGCTCTCGTCATCGATACCGCTCAGCTCACTGGCGGCATTCTCGATGAACTCTATGTTCGCAATATCCGCGTTCAAAGCGCGCGCTGCGGCAACCATGGTCGCTGACACGTCGACGCCGATTACCCGGTTGAAGTGGGATGCCAATGCGCGCGACAGACGTCCAGCACCGCATCCAAAATCAAGCGCAATATCACGCTGCAAAGGCAATCCACTGATCGCGAGCGCAGCGAGTTGGCTGTCGATTTCGATCTGGCCGGTGGCGAGGAACTCGTCGGCCTGCCAACGGCCTCCGCGCTTGTCGCTCTGCGAGAGCACTGCCCACAGCGGATCATCCTGTCCGAGCGCACCCCAGACTCTGCGCAGCTTGGCGAGCTGCGCGTCCTTGATTTCGATCGTCATGAATCAGTATTTCGCCACCCGCAGTAGCGGGCGGATCACGTCGCTTCGCTGAGTTCGACGCCGTCGAGCCCCTGCGAAAGGGTATGCGCATCGCCGCCTTGCGCAAGCTTGATCTTGAGTCGGACCTCGTTGGTCGAATCGGCGTGGCGCAAGGCATCTTCGTACGAAATCTCGCCAGCCTGGTAGAGCTCGAACAAGGCCTGGTCGAAGGTCTTCATGCCGAGGTTGGTCGATTCCTTCATCACATCCTTGAGCTTGTGGATATCGCCCTGGCGGATGTAATCCTGCACCAGCGGCGTACCGAGCAGCACTTCGATGGCGACACGACGCGATTTTCCATCGGGCGTCGGAATCAGCTGCTGGGCGACCACGCCCTTGAGGTTCAGCGACAGATCCATGAACAGCTGCGATCGACGATCCTCGGAGAAGAAGTGGATGATGCGATCCATCGCCTGGTTGGCATTGTTTGCATGCAGGGTGCACAGGCAAAGATGGCCGGTTTCCGAGAAGTTGATCGCGTGTTCCATCGTCTCGCGCGTGCGCACCTCGCCGATCATGATCACGTCGGGTGCCTGACGCAGGGTGTTCTTGAGCGCGTTTTCCCAGGAGTCTGTATCGATGCCGAGCTCGCGCTGGGTAATGATGCAACCTTCGTGTTTGTGCACGTATTCGATTGGATCCTCGATCGTGATGATATGGCCGGTCGAGTTGAGATTTCGATAACCGAGCATTGCCGCCAGCGAGGTGGATTTACCGGTACCGGTGGCGCCGACGAAGATGATGATGCCGCGCTTGGTCATCGCCAGAGTCTTGATCACCGGCGGCAAATTCAATTCGTCGACCGTCGGGATGCGCGTTTCGATGCGGCGCAAGACCATGCCGACACAGTTGCGCTGATAGAAGCACGAAACACGGAATCGACCGACGCCTGTGACCGCGATCGCGAACTGGCATTCGTGGGTCTTCTCGAACTCCTCGCGTTGCGAGGGCGTCATCACGTTCAGCACCATGTCGCGCGCTTGTTGCGGCGTCAGTGCGTTTTGCGTGATCGGCGAAATTCGCCCATGGACCTTCATCGAAGGCGCGACGCCGGCCGTGATGAAAAGGTCGGAGGCCTTCTTGTGCACCATCAACTTGAGGAACGAGGTGAAATCAACGCCGCTCATGCTTAATCTCCCTGCGCCGGGTCGACCCGGTTTGCGGGCATCTTACACCGCAGGCAATCGTGTTGGCTGCGACCCGCTGCACAGCCGGTTGACCGCCGCAACCATCAGTCGGTGTCGATTCTCGAGGTCGAGCGGGTATCCGGCATCAATGCATAGACAGCAAGTGACGCCGCGATACAGACCGTCACATACCAGTAGTAGCCGGTTTCGTGTCCCATACTCTTGAACCACAGGGCAATATATTCTGCCGTGCCACCGAAGATTGAAACGGTCAGCGCATACGGCAAACCGACGCCGAGCGCGCGAATTTCCACCGGAAACAACTCGGCCTTCACGACCGCGTTGATCGCGGTGTAGCCGGACACAATCAGCAGCGCCAGCATGATCAAGGCAAACGCCCCGAAAGCACTGTCGACCGAACCCAGCGTGCTCAGGATCGGCACGGTCAGCAAGGTACCGAGCACACCGAACGTGATCAGGATCGGGCGTCGCCCGATCCGATCCGACAATGCCCCGACCAGCGGCTGCAACAGCATGTAGAGCACGAGGGTCGATGCCGAGATCAGGGTCGCCGTCTGCCGACTCATGCCCACGCTGTTGACGAGAAACTTGAGCATGTAGGTTGTATAGGTATAGAACGCAACCGTACCGCCCAGAGTCAACCCGATCACGGTCAATACCGCACGTGGATGCTGCATCAGGGCGCGCAATGAACTTGTCTCGTTCGATGAAGGCTCTGCTTTCGCAAACGCCTCGGTCTCGGCCATGTTGCGACGCAGGTATAGCGCGGTGAGCGCGCACAAGGCACCGATCGCAAACGGGATGCGCCAGCCCCAGGCGTCGATCTGCTCGGCGGTCAGAAATACCTGCTGCAACAGGATCAACACCGCCAAGGCCAGCAGTTGACCAAGAATCAAGGTCACGTACTGGAAGCTCGACCAGAAGCCGCGATGTTCACGCGTGGCCATCTCGCTCAGATACGTTGCCGAGGTTCCGTACTCGCCACCGACACTGAAGCCCTGCAGCAAACGCGCGAGCACGAGCAGGATCGGCGCGGCAATGCCGATCGTGGCATAGCCCGGAGTCAGCGCAATCATCAATGAGCCCGCGCACATCAAGGTCACCGAGAGCATCAACGCCGACTTGCGGCCGTGACGATCGGCCCACAAGCCCAACAACCAGCCGCCAATCGGACGCATCAGGAATCCGACCGCAAAAACCGCCGCGGTGTTGAGCAATTGCGCCGTGCGATCGCCCTGCGGGAAAAACGCCTTGGCAAAATACAGCGAGAACGCTGCGTACACATACCAGTCATACCATTCGACCAGATTGCCAACCGAACCACTGAAGATCGACCTCAGCCTCTGGCTTGTATTCATCGTCGAAACGAGCACGCGCCATCGGATCGAAACAGTGACCGCTGATTCAGTTCGCGATCACTCCGGCCTTCAAGTGAATCGGACTCGGCAATCCTTTCAAGCGCAAGAGTGCGCTGCCGAGCTGAGCGGGCACTATCGTTGTGCATCGTCACCTCCGCTTCGGCGCCAGAAGTGCTCCATCTCAAGATAGGTGAAGGAAGCCGACCAGGTGATCAGCACAAAACCCGCCAGCGACTCCATGCCGATAAGGAAACGCAAAGGCCCGACTGGTGCGAGATCACCGAACCCCACCGTTGAGAAAGTGATTGCTGAAAAATAGATGGCATCGAGTAGATGCAACGGAGCATAGCCGACGATGTGGCCACAATCAGGCCATAGCAGCAACAGCCAGCTGGCGACACCGAAAATCCAGATCTCGACGATGTGCAACAAGAGGATGCCGGCGATACCCGCGACGACTTTGCGTCGGCGCTGGCGTCGGCGGCGCGCCAATCGACCGGAGAGCAGAACCAGGCCCTCATAGTGAACGAGCACGGCTGTGATGACGGCGGCAAAGGTTGCCAGCACCACCGCGATGTTCGCGCCCCAGTTCGCGTAGATGCCGGGGATCGCTATGGAATCCGCGATCATGGGCGGCCGCTGTCGTTCGACGGTGAGTGGACAAGACGTTTCATCGATCAATTATAGGGCGCTATGCCGCGACAAGACACACGGCGCGCGTTGCAAGGCGCTCGGCCATGCAGGCTTAGCGTAACTCGCTCAGGGCCGAGTCACGACTTCACGATGCATCGGTGCAAGTTTCGCCACCAGTTTGTTTTGCGCGCGAAATGGAATCTTGTGCATGTCCATGGCCAGCTGCAAATCCTCAACCAGCGCGTTGAATCCGCCTTCGTTGATCGTGAGCTTGGCGTGAGCTTCTTTCATGCCCTTGCCGCTATAGGTACAAGGGCCGCCGAGGATCACACAGAACTGCTCGGCGAGCATGGCCTTGATGTGCTTCTGGTCGGCTTCGGCAAAATAGTCGCGGGTGCGCGGATCGGCGACCAGCTGGATCATGAAATCTTCCATCAGCGCGTCCAGGCCTGGCTTGCCGCCGAATTGCTCGAACACCGGCAACAACGTGGGATCAGCAGGCGCTGGATTTTCATCCGCATGCACCGGTGTGAGCGCAGTGAATCCGAACAGGGACAGCACTACGAACGAGGTTGCAAATTTGCTGGTAATTTTCACGGGTTTCTCCCCTGCTTGATTCAGAATCCGACCTGCACCGAGGCGTAAAGCCCGCGCTGCCGATCCTTGATCACGATGTTGCCAAGGTCGGCGTAGGCGAGCGTCAGTGAGACATGCTTGGTCGGCGCCCATGCGATAAACGCGTCAAACCAGTCATCTTCCTTGGCGATACCCAGATTGTCGGGTTTCATCCGGTACTCGGCGCCGATCGCCAGCTTGCGACTCAGCAGCCACGCCAAGGAACCTTCGAATTGCGGCTTGTAGCTGTTATTGCGGTCGCCACCGAAACCCAGGATGCCGATCTGGTTGGCCTTGGTGAATCGCAAAGTTACATTGGCAAGAATGCTTTGGCTTAGATATAGCTTTGTCGCACTGGCGTAGAAGTCGACGCCTTGATCATCCTTCGCCCCGATCGCATTGAGTACATCACCTCGATCATTCTTCTTGAATTGGGCGCCGAGGGAAATCTGCGGCAGCCAGGAGTCCTGTTCGAGCACGACGTCTCCAGCTACTTTCACCTTCAGCCCAATAATGTTCTGGCGGAAGGTAAAGCCGCGGCCGAGTCCGAGCGCCGCGCCGACATCCTCTGTATCGAAACGTTGCTGCGCGACGGACAGCTCGATGCGATCAAGGAAACCGATCAGCACGCCGGCGCCGTCGAGGTGGTAGTCGTGCACATTGACGCGTGTGTAGAACGCATTGGCTCCCACTTGGTCACCGGTGCCATAGCCGCCGATCACAGCCCACGGTGTCAAGCCTCCGCCCGCGGCACCTTCGAGCTGGCTCACGCCTCCAGTCAGCAGCAATTTATCACTTCCCGCTACGGTCTCATCGGGCTGCGCGCGCTCGGCTGCTGACGGTCCCGCGACCGAGCCTTCCTGGGCCAAGGCGCCAACATGGATTGCCATCGAAATTGCCAGCGCGAGCAACCCGCGAGCAGTGAATCGGCTTGCTTCATTCATGGACCACGCCCCTAGTTCGATCAAAGAAACTCTCTTAGGTAATTAATCCCTAAAGAATTAAATATTTTATTTCTTATCTTCTCTTTTTTCGATCACTTCCTTGTAGCCGCGCAACCCAGCCAAGGCCTGATTGAACGCCGCAGCAATCAGCGAAATATCGCCGGAGCCCGCGTCTCTCGCGACCACCTGGATATCCCCGCGCAAAACGCGATCAGACATTTCGATCAGATTGTTGAGCGGACGTACGAGGCCGCGATGGATCAGCCACCATAAAATCAAAAAAACGAGCAATACCAGACAACCCGCAATCAGCATCGGCGCACGAATCACGCGAGTGCTGACGACGCGCTCCGTCAACGGGACAATGCTGACCAGCAAACCGGTTGAAGGGGACAAAAACGACGCGGTTGCTGACGCGTGCGTCACCCCGCCCGCGAGTTTGAGCTCGAACTGCCTCGCTTGCCCAGGATCAGCCTGCCCCCCAAGCAAGACGGGCTCGGCTGCAACTGCGTCGACAACTGCCTGATGATCTTCGCTGCCCAAGGTCGATGCAACCACTGCCATTCCGCCTTTCGAAATCTCGATCAAGGCCAGATCGACATGGCCAGCCGCAGCAAGCGGCGCGAGGAAGCTGTCGCCGATGTCCACACCCGTCAGCAACAAAGCTTCTACGGTATCTCCACGCAACATCGGCGTCAGCGAAACCAGAACCAGATGATCTTTGGTGCCGAGCAACCCAATCGATGGTGACGAACTCGCGCGAACGGCTGCCATCAATGGCGTTGACGAGAAATCCTGTTGCGAACGCAGCGATTCACCAAGCATGACGATCGTACGACCGCGCGGATCGAGGATCGCTGCCACAT
>JBBQTY010000082.1:0-16739 GCA_038234445.1 Lysobacterales bacterium | reverse complement strand
AAGCAACAGACCGAGCACTACATAACCGGCCGCTTCGGCTGAGGATCAGATCATGTCCCAAGGCAGCGAACACATTGTGAAAAGTTACGACGAAGAACTCAACCGCCTGACTGGCGAAATCCAGCGCATGGGCGACCTCGCCCTCAACGAACTCGAAGCCGCAATCACGGCGGTGGTCGAGCGCGACACTGATGCCGCCGAACGCATCGTCGCGAGCGACAGGGCCGTCGATGAAATCGAAAACGATGTCAGCCAGGATGTTATCCGACTGCTCGCGCTGCGCCAGCCGATCGCTCGTGATTTGCGTGAAGTACTTGCCGCATTGCGCATCTCGTCGGACATCGAGCGCATCGGCGACTACGCCGCCAACGTGGCCAAGCGTGCGATCGCCTTGAACCGTGTTGATCTGGTGCGCCCGGTATTCAGCCTGCCACGCCTCGGCAAGCTCGCAGCCGAGATCATCAGCGAAGTGTTGATCGCCTACCGCGACCGCGATGCTGATCGCGCCTTGCTCGCCTGGGCGCGTGACGAAGAGCTCGACAACCTCTATACGGGCATGTTCCGCGAACTGTTGACTTACATGATGGAAGACCCGCGCAACATCACTGCGTGCACGCATTTGTTGTTCATGGCCAAGAACATCGAACGCATTGGTGATCACGCCACCAATATTGCCGAGAATATCTATTTCATCGTGCACGGCACAAAGATCGCACAAGAGCGACGCAAAGGCGACAAGACGGCGTCAATGGTCGCGAAAGTCGGCGGCGTCTCGAACTAGCGAGAACCACTGATTCGAAATGGGGACCTTCGCAGCGGATCGGCGTGGAGCGTTCTGTTTCGCTACTCCCGGATCAAACGTTCGTCGACCAATCGGCTGACGACGGAAGGATCGGCCAGGGTCGAGGTGTCGCCCAGTTGCTCGGGCGCGTTCTCGGCAATCTTGCGCAGGATGCGGCGCATGATCTTGCCCGAACGCGTTTTCGGCAAACCCGGCGCCCATTGCAGGTGATCCGGCGTTGCAATCGGGCCGATCTCCTTGCGCACCCAGGCAATCAATTCCTTGCGCAACGTGTCACTCGGTTCAACATTGATGGTGAGGGTGACGTAGGCATAGATACCCTGCCCCTTGATGTCATGCGGACAGCCGACCACCGCAGCTTCTGACACCGCAGGATGCGAAACCAGCGCGCTTTCGACTTCGGCCGTTCCCATGCGATGTCCCGATACATTGATGACGTCATCGACACGTCCAGTAATCCAGTAATACCCGTCCTCATCGCGACGCGCGCCATCGCCGGTAAAATAGCTTCCCGGATAGGTACGGAAATAGGTATCGATGAAACGCTCATGATCTCCGTAGACCGTGCGCATCTGTCCTGGCCACGAACCGGTCAGAATCAGATTGCCTTCGGTGGCGCCTTCGAGGACAACGCCGTTGGCGTCGACAATGGCGGGCTTCACTCCGAAGAACGGCAAAGTCGCCGAGCCGGGTTTCAGATCGGTCGCACCGGGCAACGGAGAAATCAATATGCCGCCGGTTTCGGTCTGCCACCAGGTATCGACAATCGGACAGCGGCTGTCGCCGACCACACGGTAATACCACTCCCAAGCCTCGGGATTGATCGGCTCACCGACTGATCCGAGCAAGCGGATGCTCGCGCGCGAGGTCTTCTTGACCGGTTCTTCGCCCTCTCGCATCAACGCACGGATAGCCGTCGGCGCGGTATAGAAAATCGATACCTTGTGCTTGTCGACGACGTCCCAGAAACGCGAGTGGTCCGGATAATTCGGCACGCCCTCGAACATGAGCGAGGTCGCGCCGTTGGCCAGTGGCCCGTAAACCAGATAGCTGTGGCCAGTGACCCAGCCGACATCTGCCGTGCACCAGAAGACATCGTCCTCACGCAAGTCGAATACGCATTCGTGCGTATAGCTGGCGTGAACCAGATAGCCCGCGGTCGTGTGCAGCACGCCTTTCGGTGCACCGGTCGAACCTGATGTGTAAAGGATGAACAAGGGATGTTCGGCCTCGCAAGGCACTGCCTCATGCTGCTCGGATTGGCCTTCGATCAAGGCGTGCCACCAGCGGTCGCGCGGCACCTGCATGTCGATCGCGCCACCGGTTCGACGCACGACCAATACCGTCTCGACACAATTCGTGTTGGGCCGCTCAAGCGCGGCATCCACATTGGTTTTCAATGCGGTACTTTTTCCTCCGCGAAGTCCTTCGTCAGCGGTAATGACCAATTTGCATTGGCAATCGGCAATCCGGCTCGCCAGCGAATCCGGAGAAAATCCACCGAATACCACCGTGTGCACCGCGCCAATCCGCGCACAAGCAAGCATGGCAACGGCCGTTTCCGGAATCATCGGCATGTAAATCGCGACGCGATCCCCCTTGGCTATACCAAGGTTGCTGAGCAGATTGGCTGCTTTGCACACGTCGGCGTGCAGTTCGCGATAGCTGATGCAGCGAGATTCGGCCGGATCGTCACCCTCCCAGATGATCGCCGGCTTGTCGCCGCGCGCTGCGAGATGCCGATCGAGACAGTTGACCGCGACATTGAGCACGCCATCTTCAAACCAGCGAATATGAAAATCGCTGACGTCGAAGGAGACGTCGCTGACCTTGGTAAACGGCTTTATCCAGTCGAGACGCATACCGACGCGACCCCAGAAACTCTCGGGTTCCGCTATCGACTCAGCATACAAAGCAGCATATTGCTCCTTGTTTATCAATGCGTTGGCAGCAAATTCTGAAGGGACTCGATAGATATTGGACATGTCTGCCTCCTCGGGGCTCGGCATCTCGGGACGTTTTGATCATGCCATGCGCGCGGCGGTTATGATCGCTCAGCCAAAATTGATTGGATCTGCCGCCAGCGCTCAAGGCTTGCGCGCGCAATTGGCCAGCTCATTGCTGCAAGGCTGATTGAGGTCTTCGCTATCCAATCCGTTTCGGCGCCGTTTTGATTCAGCCGATTGGAGGATGTGCTCGATGAGTTGCGGCGAACGTTCTGTAAATCGGCTCCACAAGCGTGACACACCCCCTTGCAAGTCCGAATCGACCCCTGCATGATCCGCCGCGCGACCAATTCGAACTCAGTCCAAGGACTGAGTTCGGTGATGCCAAATCCGAAGTGAGGGGACCGTAGGCAGCTACCCTTGCCTGCGGACACTCGGCTCAGGCTGCAACATTGACGGGGACGGGGACTTTGCGGCTACTTCTGCTCGGCGGAATCATCGCTACCTTGATCGGCTGTGCCTCGATGCCGTCCGCGCCTCACGACGCGCGCGATGCGGAAGAAAACGTCGGCCTGGCGCAAGACGAACTGATCCGCCAGGACTTCTCGGCGACCTTGACCGACGCTCAGCCCGTTGTGGTCGACAACCCCTATGGCGACGTCAGGCTTCGTTTCGGCGGATACAAAGAGCAACTTGAAATTCAAGTCGTC
Source organism: Lysobacterales bacterium (assembly GCA_038234445.1). Lineage (GTDB taxonomy): Bacteria > Pseudomonadota > Gammaproteobacteria > Xanthomonadales > Rhodanobacteraceae > Dokdonella. Next base: position 13,281 of record JBBQTY010000082.1, on the reverse strand, counting down.
GCACAAAAACCGGCCAAGGCAAGTTCCATACTCGTGCAACCCGGCATCGCCGATGGAACCTATCGGATCGCACCACGCCTTCCACCCGACACCCTCGTGGTCGAGGGTCAACGTCTGGATCTTGTCGTCTTTGTGCCGCTCGGGCATCCAGTCAGTGTCCGCACCGAAAGCGGCGTGATCGAAAGCCGCGGTATTCGTGCCGCGATCGACCTGCGCAGTACCAGCGGCAATATTTCAATCCGCGGCACCAAGGGTGAAATTCATGCCGAGACAGGGCCCGGAACTATCGAGGCCTCACTTCTGCATGCTGCTCCGGGTTCGCACCAGCGCCTCGCAACCAGCACCGGCTCGATCGTGCTGGCCGTCAACGACGATCTCGATGCGCGCGTGCAGCTGGCGACTTCCGCTGCGTTCGCCACCGAATACTCGCTGCAAATCGAACGCCTGCCAGGACAAGAGCCGAACAAGCGTGCCATCGCACTTATCGGCGAGCAGGAATCGGAACTAATCGTTGAAAGCCGGCGCGGCGAGATCCGCTTGCAGCGCTGGACAGGATTCAGAACAGCGGATGGAAGACCCGTCGAAGAAGACGAAGAAGCGGATACCGACAGCGATTGATCAACCTGCCCGCCATCATCGCAATACGATCGATGACGCATGAGAACCCAACACTCCAGAACGACGCATGAGGATTTCACCATGAATTTCCAGAATTGCAGAATCCCGATAGTCCTGCTCAGCCTTTTGCTGGCTTTGCCGGCGAGCGCAGCGGACTCGTTCGTAGCGACCGCTTCCAACGGCGTGCAGGTCGGCGAACCGGTCAGCGCGATTAGCATTGATGTCGATCTTCGCGACTTGCCAACCACGTCGGCATGGCGTCCGGGCATGCCGATCAAGGAAGCCCACAAGCGCCAGTTCTTTGCGCCGGGCCGCCTTGATACATCGGCGCCAAGCTGGATCCTTACCGAGCCGGATCACTTGCCCGAGTTGCAGAAGCTGTGGGACGACAACGTCACCTCACTACTGCGCCAAAGCCACTCGCAAAGCCACGTCAGTATCAACAATGCTTCGACAGGCGTCTCACCGGGCGACCCCGTCGTCGATGTCAGCGCCAATTACATCATCTACGGCGTCAATGGCAGCAGCGGCACGACCTTCACGGTCTACAACAAAACCGGTACGAAACTGGCCGGGCCGACCACATTCAAGTCACTCGCTCCAAGCGGAGATGGCTGCAGCACATCGGTGAGCGATCCGATCGTCCTCTTCGATCGTCTCGCCAATCGCTGGTTCCTGCTTGAGATGGGCGGCACCTCGTCCTCCGCCAAGATGTGCATCTATATTTCCAAAACCGAAAACCCTGTCTCCGGCGGCTGGTGGTTCTATGGCTTTGCGACGCCGACCCAGAATGACTATCCCCATTGCGGCGTATGGAACAATGCCTACGTTTGTACCGACAATGAAGGCGGTAGCAATGTCACCGCTTACGCCTACGACCGCGCCAACATGCTCAATGGTGCAACCGCACGCGCGCAACAGCGCTTTGTCACGGTACCGGCTCTTGCTGGCTACGGATTCCAGGCGCTGACCCCGGCGACCTTCATGGGCGATTCGGCACATGCGCCCCCTGCGACCACCCAGCAGATTCTCGCTCGCCACAACGATGATGAAGCGCACGCCGGCAGTTCCGCCGATAGCACGCGTGATTTCATTGATCTCTACTCGATCAATATCGACTGGAATACACCGTCCAACAGCGCCATCTCGACGCTGCCACGCATCGCCATCACCGAGTTCAACAGCTGGTTCCGCGACTACTCGACGTTTGCGACCGTGCCACAGCCGGGCTCCACATCACGCATCGATCCGATTCGCGAAGTGATCCTCAACTCGCTCGTCTACCGCAACATCGGCAGCTACGAATCGATCGTCGGCCAGTTCGCGACCAACGTGAACGCTGCGCGCAGCGGCACCACGGTCAACGCCGGCATCCGCTGGTTTGAACTGCGCCGCACCGGTGGCGGTAACTGGACCTTGCAACAAGAAGGAACCTACGCGCCGGGTGACAGCACAACCCAGCATCTGGTCGGTACCATCGCCACTGACAACAAGGGCAATATTGGCCTTGGCTACAACACGACCAAGACCTCTGCGCCCACGGTCTATGCAACGCTCGGCTACACCGGTCGCATGGCGTCCGATCCGAGCGGAGTGATGACCATGGGTGAGAATACCGTGGCGGCCGGAACTGCCGCGGAGACCTCCGGGCGCTGGGGCGACTACTACCAGATGGCGGTCGATCCGACCGATGACTGCACATTCTGGATGGTCGGCATGTATCGCCCGTCCGGCAGCTGGAATACACGCGTGCAGGATTTCAAGTTCAGCGATTGCGGTACGGCTCCCACTACTTATTCGATTTCCGGAACGGTAAGCACGGGAACGGGCGTTGGCATATCGGGAGTCACAGTCAGCACCGGCTCGGTCAGTACGACAACCAATTCGAGCGGGGCCTACACACTCGGCAGCCTGGCCAACGGCGGCTACACGCTGACCCCAAGTATCGGTGGATACACCTTCTCGCCGAGCAGTCGCAGCGTGACGGTCAGCGGCGCCAACGTAACTGGCCAGAATTTCACCGGCACTGCGACAGCCAACAGTCCGCCCGTTGCCAACTTCAGCTTCTCCATCAGCAATCTGGTTGCCAACTTCAGTGACAGCTCGACGGATAGCGACGGCACGATTGCATCGCGTTCCTGGAATTTCGGCGACAGCACTACGTCGACTGCGACCAATCCAGGGCACACCTATGCCGCTGCCGGGACCTACAGCGTCGTCCTCACCGTGACTGACAACGGTGGTGCGACCAACAGCGTCACCAAGCCGGTGACGGTCACGGTACCGCCGAGCAACGTGCTGCAGAACGGCGTCACCGTCAGCGGCCTTGCTGCGACCGCAGGCAACGACATTCTCTACACGATGAGCGTACCTGCAGGCGCCTCGGGATTGGGCTTCGTGATGTCCGGCGGCAGCGGTGATGCCGACATGTACGTGAAGTTTGGCAGCGCACCGACGGATACGACCTACGATTGCCGTCCGTACGTCAGCGGAAACTCGGAATCCTGCCCGGTCAGCCCGGCCCAGGTCGGCACCTACTACGTGCGCGTCAAGGCTTACTCGACATTCTCGGGCGTGTCGCTGACCGGCAGCTATTCGACCACCAGCAACAGTGCGCCGACCGCGAACTTCAGCTTCACGACCAGCGCGTTGACTGCAAGCTTCACCGACAGCTCAACCGATAGCGACGGCACGATTGCCTCGCGCTCGTGGAATTTCGGCGACGGTGGTTCATCGACATCGACAAACCCGAGCCATGCCTATGCAACGGCTGGCACTTACAGCGTTACGCTCACGGTGACCGACAATGGCGGCGCAACCAACGCCACCACGAAATCGGTGACGGTTTCGGCTCCGACCGGATGCACGCCATCGGGAACGGTGCTTTGCAACGGAACGACCATCACGGGATTGTCCGCGACCAAGAACAACTTCACTTCGATCTATACCCTCGTGGTTCCTGCGGGAGCAAGCAATCTGAGCTTCTCGATCTCAGGTGGTTCGGGTGACGCGGATCTGTATGTTCGACTCGGATCAGCGCCGACTACATCCAGCTATACTTGCCGCCCGTACACATCGGGAAATAGCGAAACGTGTTCGTTTGCAACGCCGACGGCAGGCACCTATTACGTCGCAGTACGCGCCTATGCGACGTTCTCGGGACTCAGCCTGACCAATTCCTACACGCCATAGATCTGAGGGGGAGTTGCCGGAAACGGCGACCTGCGGCGACCGGAGGGATCCGGTCGCCGTTTTCTTTTCCGGATTGGCCGACACCTATACGCGAGGTTCGCCGTCCTCGAGATGGGCACTGCGAGGCAGTCGTGCTCGAGGCTTCTGTTTCGGTATGGAGAAAGCGGTTGCGCAGGGCACCGAGCCACAACAGCGGACATGCGGCGCCGGTTTCGTTGGCTTGGATCGCGTTGCTGCTTCGTCGTTGGTTCGGCATGGAGAAAACGCGCCAGTGCGCGGCACTGACCCACCAAAGCAGCAGCTCATTGCCCTGCCTCAACTCAGCGAAGTTGGCTGTCCTTGCTGCCGCGGCGGTTGTAGCCACTTGCCGCTTGTTGATCGCGATCTGCCGTCTCCTGGCAAACCACACAGAGTCGAACACCAGGCACCGCTTTGCGCCGCGCCTCGGGAATTTTTGCTCCGCACTCCTCGCAATGCTTCAGGCCAGGCCCTTGGCCCAGCTTGGTACGCGCACGCTTGATGCCATCCTTGATGGTGGCATCAATCTGATCCTGGACCGCGCCATCGCCTGCCCAACCCGTTGCCATGTCTGCTTCCTCGCGTTTCGCATTCAACCTGACACTACAAGAGTACCGCTGAACTCACCATCCGTCGCCCCGTTCGTCGCGATCAACTTGTCGCCAATCGAATCGCGCTGATGCAGAATGCCCCGCCCGATTTTCTTCCGATTTCGGTTTGGCCTTCTGGAGTGCACAGCGATGAAAGATCTTACCCAAGGGCCGATCAGCCGCCACATTGTGCAGATGGCTGTGCCAATGGCGATCGGCATGTTGATCCAGACCCTGTACTTCCTTGTCGATCTGTATTTCGTTGCCCAGCTCGGTGATGCGGCGATCGCCGGCGTCAGCCTCGGCGGCACCGTGATGTATATCATTCTCGGCCTGACCCAGATGCTCGGCGTCGGCACCGTCGCGCTGATCTCGCACGCCGTGGGGCGCAAGGATCAAAGCGACGCGAATCTCGTGTTCAACCAGTCGATCGTGTTGTCGGCAATCTGCGCGGCACTGACATTGCTTGGTGGATATGGGCTCGGCGCAATATACGTCCAATCGATCGGTGCCGACGCCGATACGACCGCCGCCGGAATTTCCTATCTGTACTGCTATATACCTGGACTCGCTCTGCAATTTGCCTTGATCGCTATGGGTTCTGCCTTGCGCGGAACCGGTATCGTCAAGCCAACGATGATTGTCCAGGCACTGACCGTGATGCTGAATATCGTGCTCGCGCCGATCCTGATTGCGGGTTGGATCAGTGGACATCCGCTCGGCGTAGCCGGTGCAGGATTGGCCAGCTCGATTTCTGTGGCGGCAGGCGTGATCCTGATGGCGATTTATTTCTCGCGCATGGAGAAATACGTCGGCTTTCATCGCGATCAGTGGAAGCCGCGATTCAAGACCTGGAAGCGCATGCTTTCAATTGGACTGCCGGCGGGCGGCGAATTCGCCCTCATGTTTGTATTCATGGCGGTGATCTACAGCGTGATCCGCGATTTCGGCACCGCCGCCCAAGCGGGATTTGGCGTCGGCGGGCGCGTCATGCAGGCGATCTTTCTGCCCGCGATGGCCATCGCATTCTCCACACCTGCGGTGGCTGGTCAGAATTTCGGTGCTGGCAAACCAGAACGCGTACGTGAAACCTTTCGCACAGCCGTCATCATGACCAGCATCCTCATGCTGTGCCTCACCCTGCTCTGCCAATGGAATCCGGCATGGTTCATTTCACGATTCACCAGTGAAACCGAAGTCATTGCAGTTGGAGCGACGTTTCTGCGAATCATTTCGCTCAACTTCGTCGCCCAAGGCATCATCTTCAACTGCTCGGGCATGTTCCAGGCACTCGGCAACACGTGGCCCGCTCTAGCCAGTACAGCAACTCGGCTTCTCACCTTTGCCGCACTCGTGAGCTGGCTTTCGCAGCGCCCGGGATTTCGCATCGAGTATGTCTGGTATCTGTCGGTGGCGACAGTCGCCTTCCAGGCCATCGTCAGCTGGCTGCTGCTGCGCGGTCAGATGCGCAAGCGTCTGACCGCGATTGCTTGATTGCAGGCGGCAAACCTGTAGTCAGATTGCAGCGGAAAAATCGTAGTCGAGGCGGGGACCCGTTGCAGCCAGAACCTGCCCGCGCAGGTAGTCGACACCGAGCCCTGCCAAGCGACTGACCGAGCCGATATCGGACACCGAATCGACGATGAGATGGCGCCGGCGCGCCTTGAAACCTTGCAGTGCAGCACTGAACTTGGGATCCGTAGTCGACGCCACTGCAGCATACGGAATTCGCAGGAAATCGACCGGCAACTTCGTCCACTGGTCCATCCGACCAAGATCGCCAGCCTGATCGCTCAGGCTCACGAGGACACCAAAGCGGCGCAGCCGGACAATGTGCATCAGGTTGTCCTTGTCAGTGAGCTCGGGTGTTGCCTGCAATTCGATGATCAACCGATTGCGCAGATGCGCACGACGACGCAGCTCTTCGAGCAACCAGCGCCAGGCCAGTCCGCGCAGGGTGTCGAGCTCAACCGGTACGATCAGTCGAGTGCTGCGCCCGGCTCGATATTCCTGCTCCAGAGTTTCGAACGCATGGAACAGGCTGATGCGGTCAATCATGATCATGGCCCCGGCCTCGCGAGCGAGGCGCAGATATTCTCGTCGGTAGACTCCACCAAGCGGTGCACGGAAATCACGCAGCTTGGCATGCACGGAATAAAGCTCGCCGGCTTTGCTGCTGGCCGGCATCAACGGCTGGAACTCGACGATGACGTTCTTGCCGGCCTTGGCTTCAGCGACCCACTCGCGAATGATCATCACGCGCTCGGCCGGCATCGGCTCGAACTCGCGACTCAATACGCCTTCGTACCGATTTCCCCCATGCCGGCTGGCGATGCCCTGCGCCGCATGTGCCGTAGAAAACCACTCCTGGGCACGGTCCTGACACGACCCCGATGGCGAAAGGGCGAGTCCTATCGAAACAGACAACGCTACCGGCTCGCCGTCGACGATGAACGGCTCAGCGGCAATGCAGGCGCAGATCCGAGCTGCCAACGCCGACACTTCATCGGCCGTCTTGCGCTGCACGAATGCCCCGAATCCATATTCGAGCCAAAGGGTAACCGCGTCTCCTTCTTCGAGTTCGGCGGAAATACGCGAAGACATACTTTCCTCTAGCGCGAAAACCACGGTTCGATCGAGGCGAGCATCCAGCGTGCTCGCCTGATCCAGATGAATGGCCATGAGCACGCTGACCCTGGATTCGGTTTCGTTCAGCGTAGCCAGTTGCGAAAGGAAATCCGATCGCCGCAACATTCCCCCGACGAGTGCCGTTGGCGACGATCTGCCGTCATTCGCGGCATTGGCGTTACTCGTGAGAGAACCGAGCGAGCGAACCACGGTATGGCTTGTAGGCAGCTTGCCCGCTGGCGCCGAGGTCGAGCTGGCGCGATCGCGCCTGCCGGCAACGTCTACGCTCACCGGAATGCGACCCGGACTCGGACAGGCTGAGACCACCCAGCCGGCCTTGATCCACGGGGCCTGCCATCCTCGCGGAAGCGTCGCGCCGGGCGGGAACAACATGATCGCACTGCGTGGCAGTTCATCGGCGACCACAGGCCGTACTTGACCAGAATGCGCCGCATCCTGCAAAAATTGACGCGGGATTGATTCCATTCCCATGATTTCCCTCTCGATTCAGGTCGAATGCCATTGACAATGCAATTCCCGGGCCAGCTGAAACAGGTGCAATTCAGGGCTAGACGGGCGAGGCCTTGTCGGCGATCGACAGCAAGTGACAACGGCTGCATCTCGACAATATCGGCAACCTTGCAGAGTCTCTGCATACCGAGTCGCCGATCCATGTCTCACCCGTTCAGACTGGATAACAGCCAAACCGAGGCCAGGGCATGACCCCCACCCTGTTTGCTAATCCATTTTCGTCTTACTGTCAGAAGGTACTTATTGCACTCTACTAAAATGCAATAACGTTTGAATATCACAATCTCGACGGTCCCGACAACCCGGCGATGCACGAGCTTGAAGCGCTGTGGCCAATGAAGAAGTTCCCCTTGCTGGTCGACTGTGGCCGGGTCATCATCGAAGCCAGCATCATCATCGAGTACCTGCAGATCCACTACCCTGGACCGAATCGACTGATTCCCGCGGATGCCGAAGGCGCACTTGAAGTCCGTACGCTGGATCGATTTTTCGACAACTACGTGCACGCGCCATTGCAGCGCATCGTTTCCAATCAAATTCGATCCGCAGAAGTCCGCGATGCGTATGGCGTTGCCGAGGCGCGAAAGATGCTCGATCGCGCCTACGCTTGGATTGAATCAACTCTCGCAGAACGCGAATGGGCGGCGGGCACGCAATTCAGCCTCGCCGATTGCGCCGCGGCTCCGGCACTTTTCTATGCGGACTCGACACATCCGATAGCTGAGTCGTTCCCCGGCTTGCTTGCCTATCGAAAGCGATTGCTCGAGCGTCCTTCGTTCGCACGCGCCGTCGACGAGGCGCGTCCGTATCGAAGCTACTTTCCGATGGGCGCTCCGGATCGCGACTAACGTTGCGTCGGATCACGATCATCGATTCGAGCCAATCCACTGGCATGCCGCTCGCAAGCAAAAATCATCAACGGCAATTTCTATGTTTATAATACAACACTACCTTTTTATACATACCTCATAAAAAAGGGCCGCCGAAGCGGCCCTTTTCATCAATCACCAAATCTTCACGCGCTGGTCAGGCGCAAGATAGAGCGCCTGCCCTTCCTTCACATCGAAGGCCGGATACCACGCATCGATATTACGAACCGTTTGCGCGCGGTAGTGGCCAGGCGAATGGCCATTGGTCAGGACCGTATTGCGAAGTGCCTGCTCGCGGAACTTGCTGCGCCATACTTGCGCCCAGCCGAGGAATACCCGTTGGTCGGGTGTAAAACCATCGAGCGTCGCGGCAGGATGATCGGCATGTGACATCTTGTAGGCGTCATACGCGGTCGCCAACCCGGCTACATCAGCGATGTTCTCGGCCAGGGTCAGCTTGCCATTGACTGACAGATCCGCGAATGGCTTGTACTGGTCGAACTGCGCCGCCAGGGCCGCTCCGGCTGCCTCAAAGCGCGCGAAATCTTCCTTTGTCCACCAATTTTCGAGCTTGCCGGTTTCGTCGAACAAGGCACCATTGTTGTCGAAGCTGTGGCTGATCTCGTGGCCGATCACGCCGCCGATGCCACCGTAGTTCATCGCATCGTCCGCCGCGCCATCAAAGAACGGCGCCTGCAGGATGGCTGCCGGAAAGGTCAGGCGATTCTCCAGCGGAATGTTCAACGCGTTGACCGTCTGCGGCAACATGAACCACTCGCCGCGATCGATCGGCTGACCGAGTTTGGCCAGGTTTCGCCGATAGTCGAACAGCTCGGCGCGTTCGGCATTGCCAAGTGCATCGTCGCGGCGAACCTCAAGCGCGGAATAGTCGCGCCACTTGTCGGGATAGCCCATGCCCACCTTGAGTCCATTGAGCTTGGATTTGGCGCGTTGCTTGGTCGCCGGGGTCATCCACTCGGCGGCGTCGATGCGCTTGCCAAATGCGGCGATCAGGTTGGCAACCATTTCATTGGCGCGCGCCTTCGTCTCGGCCGAAAAATGGTCTTGGACATAGATCTTGCCTATGGCCTCACCGAGCGCGGTATCGGCCTCATCGACCGCGCGCTTCCATCGATCACGCTGTTCGGGCGTACCCGAAATCGCGTGCTTGTTGAAGGCAAAATGTTCATCGGCAAACGCCTTCGGCAAGTACGGCGACTCACGTTCGATGACATGAAATGTCAGATACTCCTTCCAATCGGCCAGTGAATGCTTGGCGACGACAGCAGCGATCCCGGCCACCGCTTTCGGTTGCCAGACGATGAAATCGGCTTGCGCGGAAAGACCGGCGGAATCGAAGAATGCAGCCCAATCGATACCGGGCGCCTTGGCCGCGAAATCTTTCTGTAGCCAGGTATTTGCGCCTTTCTCGACATCGTCGGTTTCCAGCGCGGTGGCATGGGCCTTTGCGATTTCGGTCTCGAGTGCGAGGATTTTCGCTGCCTTGGCCTTGCCGTCAGTGATGCCCGCGAGGTCGAAGACCTTCGCGATATGCGTCGCGTACTGTTTGCGCAGATCGACCATGCGTCCGCCTTCAAGATAGAAATCCCGATCCGGCATACCGAGTCCTCCCTGGACCAGGTAAGGCACGTATTGATCAGGCTGCTTGAGGTTGGCACTTATCCAGACACCGAACAGCCGATCGGTATCGCGATTGGTGGCATTGAGCAAATCGACATCGGCGCGCAACGAGGAACCGAAGGCGCGAGACAACGCCTTCTTGTCAGCCAGACCGGCGATCGCATCAAGCTCGGGCTGGATTGGCGAGATACCTTTCGCCTCGATGCCTGCCTCGTCCATGAAGGCCGCATAGAAATCGCCGATCTTCTTGCGCTCCCCATCAGCCGAGGCATCAGTCGAGGCGCCTTCGAGAATTTCCCGGGTATCTTTTTGCGCTTGCTCGCTGAGCACTGAGAAGGTGCTGACGCTCGAACGATCGGTCGGGATCTCGGTGGCCTTGACCCAGTTGCCATTGACGAAATCGAAGAAATCATCGCCGGGCTGGGCGTTGCGATCCATGCCCGCTGCATCAAAACCGAACGTGCCTATTGCGGGCTTTTCTGCGACGACCACAGGTGCCGCCGACGGCGCAGTCGCTGCGGGAACAGATTCCGCCTTCTGTGTATTTTCAGAGGTCGATGGGTTGCATCCGGAGATCAGGACGAGAGTCAACAACGCGACCCATGCCAGGTTTTGTTTGGGTGCAGTTTCTGGATAGCGGAACATGGATTCACCTCGCATGATTGCTGGACCGCCAAGCCTAGGCACTTTCAGACCTTCGACCAAGTGCCATAGGCTTGGCGATAAATTGTCAATGGACGACCAGCTGACACCAGTCAGTTTCCCGCGCGGCCGATATACCGCGCTCGTCAAACTTCCCGTTGACCGAAAGCCTGCACGATTCAGCAAGGTCAATTCATGTTTCAGAGGGTTGCGAATCCGCATCAACACCACCAGTTGCAGATTGATCGCAACCAGGATTCTCGCGAACTGCACCAAGCAAAGGCGCGAGCGCTTCACGTGTCTCTCCCGAATATCTGTTCCTGCAGCCATCCGAAGGAATTTCGATCGAATGAACCACGTCCGATTTGCGAGCATCCTCTTTACCGCCTGTGCGAGCATCCTTGCCGGTTGCGCGACGCGCGGTCCTGTGGACGAACCCGTGATTCGACCCGCGGAAGTTCGCGCGCGCATCGCTAGCTTGTTGCCCGCGAAAACCAGCGACCGGCAGGGCTGGGCTGCCGATATCCAGGCAGCTTTCGCGGCGTTGGAAATCCCGCCAAGCAATGAAAATATTTGCGCTACGCTGGCCGTGACCGAGCAGGAGTCGACCTTCACCGCGGATCCGGTAGTGCCAAACCTGGCGAAGATCGCACGCGCCGAGATCGACAAGCGAGCCGCCAGCCATCACATCCCAAAGTTCGCCGTCAGTGCGGCATTGAAACTGAAATCTCCCAATGGCAAACCCTATTACGAACGTCTCGCTGAGATCCACAGCGAACGCGAACTGAGTCTGATTTTCGAGGATCTGGTCGCTTCGGTGCCGCTCGGCAAGCAGCTGTTTGCCGATGCCAATCCGGTACGTACCGGCGGCCCCATGCAGGTCAGCGTCGAATTCGCCGAACAGCACGTAAAAGATCATGGCTACCCTTATCCGATCAAGGGGTCAGTGCGGCGCGAGGTATTCACACGCCGTGGCGGCGTTTACTTTAGCATCGCTCATTTGCTTGGATACCCGACAGACTATCCACGCATGATCTATCGCTTCGCCGATTTCAATGCCGGCTTCTACGCGAGTCGCAACGCCGCGTTTCAGCAAGCGGTCAGTCTGGCGACAGGCATTCCTTTGGCCTTTGACGGCGACTTGATTTTTTACGAGCGCGGCCGCGACGGCAGCGGCATCGGAACAACCGAACGCGCCGTTCGAACTCTCGGAAGTTCACTCGACATGGCTGATTCACGCATCCGTCGCGATCTTGAAAAAGGGGATCGCGAGGATTTCGTCAAAACCCGGCTCTATCAAGCGGTCTTCGAACGCGCGGAAAAAACCGAACGTCGCAGCCTGCCGCGCACGATCATTCCTCGGATCACGCTTCAGAGCCCAAAGATCACGCGCAAGCTGACCACGGAATGGTTCGCCAAGCGCGTTGATGCGCGATACCAAAGCTGCATGAAAAAAACAGGGCGACGCTGATTTCAGCTCGCAGCAGCACACCTCGCGTGAGGTCCGTCAAAATTGCATGGCCCCATCAACAAACAGGCGTAATCCGGACTACACCGGATTGCGCCAGACCGTTGGCGGTTGGTGCTTGCTCAGTCGCCTTGTGAGCCGCCGAACTGGTCAGCGTAGATGCTGTCGTTGGCAATCATATGGGACAGCGTGGCATCGTAATCATTGGCCGTATACAGGCGTGTACCGACGACCACAACGGCTTCATTGGCCGGACCGAACAGCGAACTGATATCGCCGACCCACATACCAAAAGGGCGTGACCACTGCGTGACACCCGCGGCGGCAGAGAAATCCAGAGTCTGTTCCGCGTGTTTCTGGTTTCCGCTTGCGCCGTACTGGACAACCAGTTGACGCGGACGTGGATCGGCTGCGGCCGGACGTCGGTGCTTGAGTGCGATCACGAGATCACGATTGCCGGATCGTTCGGCAATAGCGACCGGGAGATCGTCATCGACGACGCCCGGCCAAGGGTCATTGCGCTTGCAGCCGCCATCACAAAATGAGTGGTCATAAAAACCATTCAGCAAGAACCGACCAAGTATCATCGAATGCTCCCCCGCTGTATCGGTTTCCGACCAGCCCGCGACTGCCAGCCTTCCGTTGCGTTGTACAGTAATCGCTGTGATCGCGTCTTTTTTGAAGCCCTCGTTGTCAACCTCATAATAGAAGTTAGGCCATCCCCAGCCCGCGATGGTTGCCCCGGTCGTGGGGTCGAGTCCTAGGACAATGCCGTCGTAGTCGACAGAGTCAATCTTGACTGTACCGGCTATATACAGACGCTCGCCGCCCGGCGTGCCCGCCGGTACGACCGTCATGTCAAGAACATCGATATCCGAGCTCGATTGCGCGGCCCAGGCAGGCAGGTCAATAGTCATACCGTTGCCATGAAATTCGGCAACCAGTGCGCCCGTGCTCGCATCGACACGAGCAACCGCCATTTCCCATCCGCGTGCGATGGTAAACACGCGCCCCGCAGCGAACAGTCCATAGCGGCTGTCATAGACCAGGCGCCGCGCGTGGGCGCTGCGGATCGCACCGTTTG
>JBBQTY010000081.1:0-16852 GCA_038234445.1 Lysobacterales bacterium | reverse complement strand
AGCGGGTCGGCGCTGGGAACTTCAGGAAACCGGTCTAGCGATATGGCCATGGGCCAAGATTAGTGCTTGGGTCGCACGTAGCGCAACGTTGGCGTCAGTCATCTATCGATTTCGGATTACACTACGTCCGAATGGCGACGGTGATCTCGATATCGCCGTTAGTTCGATGTATATTACTTATACGGGATTTTTTCCTTGTATTATCAAAGATATCGTCAGCTTCTCTTGGCCGATCTATTGCTTTCCGTTCTGCAGTCTTCCTCTATTCGTCTTCTACTGTGTACTTCGTATTCTTGGCACTCATAATGAGTCCACCCATAGCCACCAGAATTATATAATAAAAACAACAAGTTACAGCAGCCATCGCGCCGAACAGCGCATCCCGATTTCGAGTTAGTAAGCGTGTAGTAAGCACGCCCAGCCGTGTGCAGCGTTCGACAAAAAAGGCGTTGCGGGGATGGCCGATTGCAGAGCCTGAATTCTCGTGCGCGCTTACCACACGCTTACTAGCGTGCGTCGATTGCGCTAAAACCCTTCTATTTCGCGGGATACACGCCACGCACCACGGCACTACCAATGCCGAGCGCCCTTTGGCTGCTTTTGCGGGTAGGTAAAACCGGCTCGGCAGCAATGCAGCCAAAATGCCTAGGGCATGGCACCCGCAAAGGGGGCAAAAGCCCATTGCTCCCATATCGTACAATTCAAGCTAGACGCCCCTCGCGATCGTCACAGCTCAAGGAGACACACCGTGCTGCTAGCTCTTCTACTACAGTCAGCTACGTTGATAGCACCAGCGTCAGCGGCAGAACAGCCTCCAGAATCTCCGCCGAGTTCCTCTATAGCAACAACCGCGTCATCAAATCCATCCCCGCTTGGCGCGACCGAAGTGGTATCCGTCAACGGCGCTTCAAAGGATCAGCTTTACTCGACCGCACTAGCTTGGATTGGCACGGCCTTCAAATCGGCAAAGGCCACGATCGATGTTGCGGATTCGACTGGCGGGCAAATCATCGCTAAGCCAGAAATGGAATACGCTTCGACATCCTTTATTGGGAGCGCTTGCACTAAGGGCGTCGTCTCCTATGTTGTATCCATCGCGGTCAAAGATGGCCGCTACAAGTACGACATCGGTTCGTTCGTTCACTCGTATCGCGGCGCTGAGTGCGAAAGAATAGGAGGAGCCTGCAATTACGGTGCAATATCCGATGCGCCTTGGAATGGGCCTAAGTGTATCGGCTTCGGTAAGGACAATCGCAACTGGCTACAGCTGCAAACTGACGTCACAGACGAGACCCGAATTCTTGTTTCGTCGCTAAAGTCCGCCATGGCGAAGGCGACGGAATCAGACTGGTAGCCTATCCACGCTCATTGACCTGCCATTTCTGCAAAGTTTTCACTTGAGTTCTGTCTAACTAGTCGGCCAACGTGCAGGTGAAAAATCCCTATGCATGGCACGGTCGTAGGAAGCTAAGGCTGGCGGCGGGCCCTTTGGAGCCAACGATTCAAACACAGGACTCGAACCGCACATGATTGAAAAAAATCTATCGGCCGTATCGGAGGCGGATTTGGCCAGCCTCATAGACAATGCGGTGTGCGAAAGTCGAAACCTTGAGTTCAAGCGCGAGCTGCCGGACGCAAGCGATCAAGGAAAAGTGAAATTTCTCCGCTCCGTGACCTCCCTCGCCAATACTTCGGGAGGTGACTTGATCTATGGAATCCAGGCCGAAAATGGGGCGCCCAGGCTGTTGCGCCTCTTCTACTAGTTTCTAGAGACCAAGCGCTGCTGCGCCTTGAGCAACTGTGCGCTTCAGGCGTAGAACCTCGCGTCGTCGCCCAATTCCACTGGGTTGACGTCTCTAACGGCGGCTCGGCCTTGATCGTCCGAGTACCAAGAAGCTGGAGCGCTCCGCATCGGGTAACCGTCGGAAATCATAACCATTTCTATGGCAGGCACTCCGCGGGCGTTTTTCAAATGGACGTCAGCGACCTTAGGCAGGAGTTCACTCGGGCTGGGCAAGTAACTGATCGCATCCGGACGTTCCTTGCCGATCGTCTACTTCAAATCAACGGTGGTCAGGGATTTGCACCGCTCCGGCCAGGTGCGTTGGGGGTGCTGCATGTGGTGCCGCTCGGGTCTTTTGCGGCCGATCTCCGGCTAGATCTAACTGCAGCATCGCCAAAAGCTTTGGCAGACATTTGCCCTATCGGCACGAATGGCTACAACCAAAGAATAAACCTCGAAGGCCGATTGGCTATCAGCGGGGATGAGAAGAGCGGGTTTACCGGCTACGCGCAGCTATTTCGCAATGGAGTGATCGAAGCTGTTGAGGTTTACTACGGTTGGCTAGACGAAAAAGCAATAGCAGGCGAAGCCTACGAAAGTGATCTTCTTCTGTCGCTTAAGAAATATTTTTCCGCACTTCAGGCATTTGGCATCGAGGCCCCCGTATTCGTCTTCTTCAGCCTGCTGGGCGCCAAGGGCTATCGCTTGGCTGTGTCCAATTCTTCGCGGTTTAATAAGCACATTGTTGACCGAGATGTTCTCAATTTCTTTGATGTAAGAGTGGACGACCTCAATCAAGATCCTGCGGATGTGATGCGACCAATTTTCGATTCAGTTTGGAATTCATTCGGCTTTGATCGCTCTTTCAACTACAACGAGGCGGGCGAGTGGAAGGGGCTAGGTAGGTAAGCCCCGTTCGCAGAGATGGAGAGATACGGCCGTCAAGCTGTTCACCGCTCTACCGCCATTTAAAAAATCTCCGTTTTACGCTGCCAAAGCAGTAGCTCGGATGCGCGCAAGCACCGCAACCAACTCACCAACCTGAGCCGAAGTGAACAAGCCCTCCGGCCCCTGCGGCGCGATATCGACAAACGGCGACTCATAGAGAAGCGCCGCTTCCATGACGCCATGCTCGGTGAGGTGGTTGACGATCAGGTTGAGGAATTCGATCTGGCTGGCGTTCAGGGCTTTGCCTTCCAGAAACTCGCCCAGTGACTGTTTTGCTGCTTCGCGATCCATGCCGACCAGCATTCTCACGAAAAGCCCGAGGCCGTGCGCTTCCTGCTCGGCGCGCTTGAGCTCATCCGCGCTGCCGATGCCACTTTCGGCCATCATGCGCTCCAGCTCTGCCAGATCCGCCGCGGTGAGCGCCTTGTTCATGCGCAGCTTGTGGATAGTCAAATGATCCTGGTGGGCACGCAGGAAGTGGCGGGCTTTCTGTCGAAACCGGGTGAGATCGGTATCGGTGAACACGCCGGGCAGGTCCACCGTGGTTTCCTCGCCAAGATCGTCCTCGAAATCCGTGTAGAGCGTTTTGCGTTCGCGTTTGTCGATCAGTCGCACGAGCAAACGTAGCCGCAGCCGCAGGACTTCGAGCATCGAAACGCTCACATCCTGCCACCAAAGTTTGTCCTGAATGTCATGGATCAGCTGCAACTGCTCACGCACCATTGGTATGGCGGATTTTTCCTGGAGTAGCTCCGCAATCGCTCGGACCTGATCACGCATCCTTTCGAAACCGGGCTCCTTGCGCATCACCACCAACTGCAGATTGAGCAGAAGGAGGTCGAAGCGCTTGGCTTCCTCCGCCTCACTCTCCTGCTCGGAAGGCAATCCCGCAATTTGATTGGCCAACTGGCTCATTGCTTCCGCGTCCAGGCGCGTCCAAGCATCGGCCTGGGCGTAGGTTTCGATCGTTCGTCGGTGTGGTCGGACGACAAAATTTTCGAGATTCATCGCAGCAACTTCGCTATGCAGCAGGCCACTTAGAGACTGGCGCAATTCCCGGACGGATGGCGAGGAATATGTCGGCGCGTGCTCATCAACACCATCGGTCAAGGCCGCATCGAGCACGCCAATAAGCTCCAGGCGCCGCTTGAAGAGTCGCTTTCCGAGGCTCTCACCCAGGCCGCCCTCGGTCGAAGGCAAGTCTTGACTGAAGAACTCAAGATTTTGGCAGTAGTCGAATACATAGAAGAAGCGCTTCGACTCGCCCGGACCGAACAGATCGGGACACAGGCGAGTGCCACGCCCCAACATCTGCCAGAACTTGGTTTTCGAGCGCACCGGCTTGAAGAACACCAAGTTGACCACCTCAGGTACGTCAATGCCGGTATCGAGCATGTCGACTGAAATCGCGAAATGCGGCGCGCGCTCCTTCTTCTTGAAATTGTCGATCAGGCTTTTCACGTACTCAGTTTTGAACGTGATGACGCGGGCAAACTCACCCTTGTAGTGCGGATAGTTGGCGTTGAAGCGTTCGGCGATGAATTCAGCGTGCTTCTGGTTTTTGGCAAACAAGATGGTCTTGCCGAGCCGGTCGCCACCGGCAACCTTGAGCCCGCGGGTCATCACGTGCGCGAGCACCTTGTCGACGGTGTCGGTGTTGAACAACCAGCGATTGATCGCCTCGGCACCGACACTGTCTGGCGGTTCGCGGCCCTCCTCATCCCAGTCCAGAGCGTCCCATTGATCCTTTTCCTCAGCGCTCAATTGATCATAGCGAATGCCCTCGCGCTGGAATTTCAATGGCACCGATACAGCCTCGGGCGGCACCAGGAATCCATCGCGCACTGCCTCTTCCAGAGAGTAGGCGTCAGTGGGCACATCATCTTCCAGATCGAACAGGCGATAAGTGTCGCGGCTCACCTCATTGCGGGGTGTTGCGGTCAGGCCTACGAGCAGCGAATCGAAGTAGTCGAAGATCGCGCCGTACTTCTGGTACACCGAGCGGTGCGCCTCGTCGATGATGACAAGATCGAAATGGCCCACGCCGAAACGACGTCGACCGTCCTCGCGCTCGTCGATCAGGCCCATCATCGTCGGGTAGGTGGAGACGTAGACGCGTCCCTCGGTGTCTTTTTCGGTGACCAGGTTGACCGGCGAAGCGTCGGGTAGGAACGCCTTGAATGCACCGACGGCCTGGTCCACGAGGGCGATGCGATCAGCCAGAAACAGGATGCGCTTGGCCCAATGGCAACGCATCAACACGTCCGCAAGCGCGATTACGGTGCGCGTCTTGCCCGACCCAGTTGCCATTACCAGCAGGGCCTTGCGCTCGTTGTCACGCTCGAAGGCCTCGCCAACGCGCCGGATCGCACGAGTCTGGTAGTAGCGTTCGACCATCCCGTGATCGATTTCTGCTTGGGCCAACGGCTGACGCGTGGTTCGGCGCTGGATCACAAGCAATAGCTCGGCTTTCGAATAGAAGCCTTGAACCTTTCGCGGCGGATAGCGGGTGTCGTCCCAAAGCCAGTGCTCGTAGCCGTTGGTGTAGAAGATCAGAGGCCGCTGGCCGAACTGCTGTTCAAGGCAGTCGGAATAGAGTTTGGCCTGTTGCTGCCCCACGCGCGCATCGCGTCGGGTGCGCTTGGCTTCCACTACCGCCAATGGCTTGCCGTCGTCGCCCCAAAGCACGTAATCGACGAAGCCCTTGGCCTGATTGTTGGGCATGCCGGCCACTTCAAACTCACGATCGCGAGGTTGATCCAACGCCCAGCCTGCCTCGCGCAAGAGTAGATCGATGAAGGTGTCGCGGGTTTCGGCTTCCGAGTAGTCGTGGGTATCTGGCTGCGCGATGGCCGCCTTGCGCGCCTCGGCAACCTCGGCGCGCGCCTGCTTTAGCGCCTCGTCCAGTGCGGAGCGGTCAGCCAACAACGTTGCGAGCTTCTCGTCGCGGGCGCGCAACTGAGTTTCCAGCATCTGAAGCTGGGCCGCGGTCTGCGCGGGGAGCGGTGCAGTTTTCGGCAACGCGGCCGGGTTGAATTGCAGTCCGGGTGCTGGCCGTTGAGTTCGACCGTAGGTGCGTGCCAGCCAGTACGCCACATGAAACAGCTCGCGAACCGCTGCTGCGGCGTCGCTGGCTTGAATGGGTCGCGCGCTGTGCACTGCCTGGTTACCGAGAGTGACAATCAATCGGGCCTTGGCAAACACTGCCTCGCCCGCTGCAGCCTTGAAACTTGGTTCGTGCAGCAATGCGCTGAGATTGTCTTGGTAGGGCAGCTTCAGCGCTGGATCGTGCTTGTATGCCCATGCCACAGCTAGCTCTAGCGCGCGCCGCGCATAGAAGCAGGCCGTGCGCGGATCGGGATAGGCCGAAGCCTCGGCTCGCATTGCGGCGGAAGAAACCTGGGGCCACTCGCCGCTCAGGAATACGAATTGGCTCATGTCGACCGTCCCCTTGCCTCGTCCAGCGGCTGTGCCAAAGCAATCCTCAGCTTCCCGATCACCTCTGCCAGGGCGGGCGCTTCCAGTCGATTCTTACCCAGAAACGCCTTCCATTGCGTCAACTTCGATGCATCCTCGGCGAATTCATCAGCCAGGCCAATAGGCCAGCTTTCCGGGAGGGGTGTGCCACGTCGCTTGCAAGTGGCGTGGATGGCCTTCCCCAACAGCGTCGGATCGATGCCACCTTGGCGCAGCAGCACCCACATGTCGAAGTAGTCCTTCATGCGACTGTTGCGCATGCCCAGCACGATCATTGCTTCGAGCTTCTCCGCCAGGACAGTCTCACGCGGGTAAACGAGCAGGCGCGGTGCGGGTGCATCTGCAAGGATCGTCGGATAGTCCATCTGCTGCGCCTCCGGCGTCACCGCGTCGCCATATCCCACATCCAGTTGCACGTTGCAGCGCGCCGTGCCGAGCCAGCCCAGGAGCTCGGCACGCAAGCCATCGTAGTTGGCCTGCTCGCGGATAGGTTCGACCTGTACCGAGTCGGGATCGAAGCGCATGCCGTCGTCGCAGGCAATCGTGCACACCGATCGCACACGGGCGCGGAGCAGATCCGCATCAGCCTCACCGAATCCAAGGAAATCCGCATCACGAGTCGGCCGATGGGACTCATCGAACCAGAGCGCAAACAGCAAGGCACCCTTCAGAACGAAACCTGATTGCTGGTCCGATACCGACAACCGGTAAAGCCAGCGCTCCAGCGCGTAGCGGGTCAGTAGCTGGTTGTAATCCTCGCCATTCTCACGTGCCCGGTTCAATAGCAAGGCCCGTATCGAGTCGGCTCGCGGATTTCTCACTCGATCGATTCCAGGTACGGACGCATGACAGCAGCCACTCTGCAGACCTTGGCTGCGCGCCAGATCTCATCGGCGCTGACCCGCCGACGCTTCACCGCGTCGCGCAGCGCTTCAACGGCCACGTCCAATCCGATCTTGTTGCGGAACTTGAAACAGTCGGCGACAGTTTTGGCCATGCTGGTGACCCTCAGCATGGCACCGTCCACGGTATGCGCCTCCACGCCGTAGTGGAGCGATTCCGACGAAAAACGGAGCACGCGCAGCTTCGGGTATGGCAGGCGTGGCGGATGCTCCTTGTTGCCGATCGCGATCCATACCTCAAAGGGGGCCTGAGTAGTCAGCTCATGGAAACGCAGCGCCGTCAGCAGGCAAAACACCACCTGAGGCGCGCGGCGCGCCACTTCCACCAGCGAGGCGTGCTGGTTCGGCGCGTAATCTGGCAGCGCGTAGAGTCCGCGACCCAGCCGATTCAGCTCGCTCGTCGCTACCCAGCGCGAGAGCTGCACGCGACTTACGCCATGCGCCTCTAGCTCCCTGCTACGCAGGGTGCCAGTCTGGTCAAACAGATGGCGAATCGGTTCGGGAAGCATGCGCTGAGTGTTCCATAGTTTCGGTAGTTATGGAAATACACCGAGAGTTTGCAACAGACCTTGCGCCCCATCAATTTGTTGCCAGTACAGGCTGGGACGAGTAACGTGGCACATGAATCTGAACGCTGGCCAGTCTGGGTAGTAGGATTCCACCGGGGCTCCGAAAGGGGCCTCTTTTTTTTTCTACAACCGCACGATGCCACCTGTTCTTGGGGATGCCACCTTGCACATGATCGGATCGAGACGGTTGAAGTAGTTCTGGCCCGCCTTCCTGCGGAAATAGCTCGATGGCGCCAGCTGCTGGTACAGCAGGTAGGCCGCCACATCGACCGCCTGGATGAACCATGAGTGCGCCGAGTCGCGGAAATTTGCATCCTCGATCACCGATCGCATCATCAGGTTGCGATATCCCGCTCCATAGCCCGACTGATTGGGAACCGGGTTGAAGACGCGCATCCGGCGCAACAAGGCATTGAGTTTCTTGTCATCCGTGTGATCCGGAAACAGCATTCCACGATCATCCGGATTGTTCGGCCCATTGAAATTGCGCCGACTCAACGTGTTTTCGAATCGCTGAATCAAGGCTTGCCAAGCGTGGCCGAACACATCGTAGTCGGCAGGTTTGCCCTGCTTGTCGACCACCACGCAGATCAAGCTCAGATCGGGCATGCCGGCAAGGGTATCCGCCTGCAGTCGCAGCATCTCCATTCGATGATGCTTCGCGATGCGCGCCAAATCACCCGGCTTGGTCAACATAGCGCTGGCATGCAGCTCCTCGCGTAGCTTGAAGCCGAAGCGTTGCCGCAGCATCTGGCGGAAGTCGACCAGAGCTTCGCGTGTCTGCTGCCAGCGCAATTCATGCAGCACGAGGCCCACTAGCACGAAGTAGCGTGTCGGTGAATTGACCAGACCGATATCACCGCTTTCATCGACGTACATCAAATACACGGCAAGTCCTTTTGTCTGACGGTCAGAGTTCTCCGCGAAACGCGCGGTGTTGCAGGCTGGCGAACAGGGTGTTGAGTTCGGTCAGGGCAGTGCGCTGAGTAGCCTTGAGCTTTTCGATGATAGTGATGCGGTGTGCGAAGGTTTGTTGCAGGTCAACCGGTGGAAGAGGGATGTGGATGCTGAGGTAAATTGGCGTCCGAATATGTATTTGCGTACTACCTACGGCATTCTGTCGCAGGACGTGACGGAAATTCGGCATATTGGACAAGTAGACGAAGTACTCGGCAACGAGCTTATCTGGCACAGGTAAGAAGCCATAAGCACCTTGTGCGAGAAGGTAGGCGTCAAATGGTCCGTTTTTAAGATCCGCGACCAACCCAATATTCGGTCCTGCAGGAACGAGATCGCGGAGCGTAACGACTAGACAACCGCGATCAACTTGGCACCTGAAATGTGCCCTGGCAAACTCTTCCGCTGCGTACGTCTTTTTCTTTCCATCGACTTCGATGACGCCGCTTGGCTTAATTGCACCCTTGTGCAAAATCGGGAATCCGTGATCAAAGAAATCATCAGGCCCTAAGTTTGCACCGCCACGAAAGGCAGAGATGACTGAGCCTATTTCGGCTTTATTCCACTTTTTCTCGTTGACTTTCGGGTCGCCGAACATGTCGAGGAAGATGGATTGGGTGAGGCTGTCGAGTTGGGCGAGTGCGGCGCGGCGCTTGGCGCGCAGCGCATCCGCCCGATCCAGCACTTCCGCAATCCGCCGCTGCTCAGGCAGTTGCGGCAATTGCATCTGCAGACCTGCGAGAAAATGCTCTGGAACACGTCGTTGCCCACCGCTACCGGTCATTTTCCGCTCGCCATCGAGGCGAATGTTGGGCTGGCGAAGAAAGTGCATCAGATAGCGCGCGTCTGCCTTGTCTGCATGAGGTCGCACCACGTGAAATTCTGTAGAGCCGAAGCCGACCTCGTGCGCAATGGTGGCCTGCGCAATTTTGCCGTTCTCGAAGCATGGGGTGATCTTGGCCAAGAGCACATCACCACGCAGAAACGGCGTGTAGCCTTTTCGAACGTCGATGTAATTCCGTTCTTCGCCCAACGTCGTCCGTGCTGTTTCGGCCGTCACAGCCGCCATAGGTAGGAAGGACACGAGTTCGTTGTCGTCCAATGCAACAGGCAACCTTGGGTTTAGCTCGGCAACATCCGCGAGTTTGATCGGAACGGTTGCCACGCTCATTCCAGCATCCCCTCCAACTCCGTCATTCCCCGCGTAATCTCCGCCTCCAGCTTCGCCAGCTCGGCCAGAATTTCCTGCGGCGCACGATGCGCCACTTCCTCATGCACCACTTGCTTGTAGCGGTTTAGGCTGAGGTCGTACCCCTGCGAGGCGATGTCGGCCTTGGGCACACAAAAGCTCTGAGCGGTGCGCGGACGCTCGCGTTCGTCGGCTCCACGTTGTGACCAGCGGGCGAGCATGTCGGGCAGGTTGTTCTTCGCGTGTTCGTCGTCGTCGAGAGCCGCAGCTGGTACCACGCCCAGTTTGTCCTCAGCCAGCAACGGGTTGCGCTTGTCGTCCAAACTCCAGCCGT
Source organism: Lysobacterales bacterium (assembly GCA_038234445.1). Classification (GTDB taxonomy): domain Bacteria; phylum Pseudomonadota; class Gammaproteobacteria; order Xanthomonadales; family Rhodanobacteraceae; genus Dokdonella. The sequence continues at coordinate 6,693 of JBBQTY010000081.1, read as the reverse complement.
CGGCCTGCACGTCGTAGAACCACACGTGGTCGGTGCCGCCGGCATTGGTCTTGGTGAAAAGCAGAATCGCGGTGGAGACGCCGGCGTAGGGCTTGAACACGCCACCGGGCAGCGAGATTACTGCGTCGAGCTTGTGTTCCTCCACGAGTCGGCGGCGCAGCTCCTTATGCGCCTTGCTGGATCCGAAGAGCACACCTTCGGGCACGATCACTGCGGCGCGGCCACCGGTCTTGAGCAGGCGCAGAAACAGCGCCAGAAAAAGCAGCTCGGTCTTTTTTGTTTTGACGATGTCGAGCAGATCCTTGGCCGTGTTTTCGTAATCGAGGCTGCCCGCAAAAGGAGGGTTGGCCAGCACAAGGGTATAGGCCTCCTCGTCCGCCGAGTTTTCCTGTGCCAGCGAATCGCGGTACCGGATATCGGGGTTTTCCACGCCATGCAACAACATGTTCATGCTGCCGATACGCAACATCGTGTTATCGAAATCGAAGCCGTGAAAGGCCTGGTGATGGAAGTGCTCTTTCAATTTGGCGTCGTGGAGTAGCTCGGGGTGAGCGTCACGCAGGTACTCGCCAGCGGCCACAAGAAACCCGCAGGTTCCACTGGCCGGATCGCAAATGACGTCCTCAGGCCGCGGCGCCATCATCGCCACCATGAGCTGGATGATATGGCGCGGTGTGCGGAACTGGCCGTTCTGGCCGGCGCTGGCGATCTTGCCGAGCATGTATTCGTAAAGATCGCCCTTGGTGTCGCGATCTTCCATCGGCACCTGATCGAGTAGATCGACCACCTTGGCCAGCAGCGCCGGAGTGGGAATCGTGAAGCGCGCATCCTTCATGTGGTGGGCATAGGTGGATCCGTCGCCACCCATCGCGCGCAAGAATGGAAACACATGCTCGCTGACCACTGCGTACATCTCGCTCGGCGCGGCATTCTTGAAGCGCGACCAGCGCAGTTCTTCGAACTCGCGGCCGCCACCCTTACCAATGCCATCCTTGCCCTCGGGGAAGATGCGCCGCTCAATCGATTGGTTCAGCCTGTTGGCCTTGTTCTCAGCCAGTAATTGCAGATCATCCAGCCGGCGCAAGAACAGCAGGTAGGTGATCTGCTCGATCACCTCCAACGGGTTTGAAATACCTCCCGTCCAGAAGGCGTTCCAGATGGCGTCGATCTTGCTGCGAAGTTCACCAGTGAGCATGTGTGGGTTTCTTGTAGGTGGGTCGAGGATGGTTGGGCTTGGGAAGCCGACTGGAGTCTGTAAATTGAACTGAGATAGCTCTTCATCAATTGAAGATATTCAAGCAAGCACCCGGACTTGCTGGATCTCACCTTTCACAATTTCCACTCCCAAGCGGATCGCGTCGTTTTTGTGTTCAAGCAACTGTGAAGCCTGGGTCATCCCAACGCGACAGTCTGCGACGGATAGTTCTATCTTGCCCACGGCCGTGTTAGCCCTTTCTTGTACGCCTGTGCGCCGTTGGTGCAGCGTGGAGCCCCAATTGAACCAAGACTGGAACCTGCCGGCATCGGCCTTGGCCGTCTCAAGAATCTTGGCTTGCAGGGAGGAGAAATTCGCCATCCTTTCCAAGGTTCCCTCTTTCCAAACCTGTGCCGTGGCCTCCTCTCCCGAGAACATCGAAAGGACATGCCATGCCAAAGCTTCGGTCTTGAAACAGGTCATGAGGCTGAAGGTGATCTGGTCCAACTCGTCGTAGCGCGTCATGGTTTCCGTGAGTAGGTCACCGGTGCCAACGGTTTCTTTGTGTTCGATTTGTTGCGCTACCCTGCGTTCGAATCTCTTGATCAGCGCGCTCTCGGTTTGCAGCAGACCGCGGCGACAGGATTCGAGTTCCACTCGCGCAAACTTGGGCACCTCCCCGATCTGAAAGGTCTTTGCCACGTCGCTAAGGTAGAGGTAGGTCCCTTCTACGCCCCCGTCCAACAGATCTTGGAGCGCGTCCTTGAGAGCCGCGATCTCCAGTTTAATTTCATCGAGCTTGGCGGAGATGTCAGCCAGGTGTTTTTGAGCTACTACCACTGAGGCGACCTGCCAGACGGCTGCAGCGTTACCCAGCGAGCTAAGGCCCTCTGCGTTGAGCAGCTTGGCCTGTTCGATAATCTTACCGTCCGCACCCCTTGCAAAAGGAAGAAAGTGCTTTCCGTCGACCGCATTGGCCAGCGGATTGTTGATCACCACTTCCATGAGGTGCCTGCCCTGGTTTGCCTGCTGAACCAACACGGAGGGGGCGGCTTGCAGACAGGCGCTCAACCGACTGGCCAGACCCAGGCGACCATTGTTTGGCAAGGCCGCCGCCCGATTGAACGCGTCCTCATCCCCCATCAACGCGATCTCGAATGCCGGTTGGTCGGCATTTCTTCCCACCAATATACGGCTGGCCAGCTCAAGGGCTACGGCCACTGGCTCGATCGTCTGGGGCAAGGCAAGTCGAGCCTCCGTGGATACCATCCGACGCCTCAGCCACCACCCGCCAATCACGGCCATCACAACACCGAGCAGCACCAGCACATCAAGAATTGGGCTACCTAACATACATCCCCCGTTTGGAGCTGAGCTCCCTGAAACGTCGTTCCTTGAGATCAGGCTGCTTCAACGTTCGTCAATACTAACCTGACGGGCACTCGATGCTTTGATTGAACGAAGATTGTCGAATGCAACGCAGAATCGCGGTTCGAAAGCACGCCTTCACGACGTTAATCCAACTTCCACGGAAATGGGATAGGACCCACGTGGCGCGGCTAGCGCAAACCTTTGGTGTAGCGCGTGAATCGCCCATGATTTTGAGAAGGATCCAACTCTTGAGAGAATCGAACTATGAAAACGTCGAGGACGTTTTCCCCGGGATTGCGCGAGCGGACATTTTCAAACTTAATTGAGCTGTTCGTTGAATCGGGGTAGAACACACATTCATCCGTAGCATTTGCCGAGAACAGAGCCATATGAGTGACATGAAGACATGCTTCAAGCGGGTGGACTATGACTTGTCCAGTCTGCTGCATTATCTCGACATCGGCGATATTGGCTTGCCCGACATCCAACGACCATTCGTTTGGTCCAACACCAAGGTCCGTGACCTGTTCGACTCTATGTATCGCGGCTTCCCGGTTGGCTATTTTCTGTTCTGGGAAAGCGCACAAACAAATGGCGCCAAGCAAATCGGAATTGGCAGTAAAGCGCATTCCGTCCCGTTGCGCCTCATTGTTGACGGCCAACAAAGACTGACTTCGCTTTATGCCGTGTTTCGTGGCAAAGAGGTATTAGATGACGACTATCGACATCGTAAGATCGAGATTGCGTTTCGCCCTCGAGACGGTCGTTTCGAAGTGGCCGATGCGGCGATCCGCCGTGATCCAGAGTGGATTCCCAACATCTCTGATTTGTGGGCGTCCGGAAGCTCCAGCTTCACGATGGTCAAAGGATTTCTAGGGACACTTACTGCCAAGGTCGAGCTCAGCGGGGAGGAACAAGAACATATAAGCCATAATCTCGACCGCCTCTTCGACCTCCAGAAGTATCCGTTCACGGCGTTGGAGATCGCCTCAAAAGTGGACGAAGAACAGGTTGCCGACATCTTCGTTCGAATTAACAGTGAAGGCGTCAAGCTCAATCAGGCCGACTTTCTGTTGACGCTGTTGTCGGTTTTCTGGGATCAGGGCCGTGCCGAGCTCGAGCATTTTTGCCGCACTTCACGTCAGCCGCCAACCCATCGAAGCGCAGCATCCTCCTATAACCATTTTATCGAACCCGATCCGGACCAACTGCTACGGGTTGCTGTAGCGCTTGGATTTTCGCGTGGACGTCTTAAAAGCGTCTATCAAGTCTTGCGTGGCAAAGACATGGAGACCGGACAATTTTCGAACGCCCATCGCGATGCGCAGTTTGAAGTATTGCAACAGGCACAAAAGCGCGTGTTGGATCTAACGTGTTGGCACCAGTTTTTAAGCGCATTAATCGGAGCGGGTTTCCGAAGCGGCGAGATGATCTCATCTCAGACGGCGCTTCTGTACTCCTACGCGCTCTATTTGATTGGCCGAACGCAGGGCAACGTGCCCGAGCATCAGTTGCAGAAGATCATCGGGCGCTGGTTTTACTTCGCCAGCCTGACCGGGCGCTACAGCAGCTCGCCCGAGTCGGTAATGGACGGCGATCTGAACCGCGTGCGCGGCGTAACTGAGGCTGCGCCGTTCATTGCCATCCTCGACGAACTGATGGCGACCCAGCTCACTCACGACTTCTGGACGACAACTCTGCCAGCAGCATTGAACAGTTCGTCAGCCCGAAACCCGGAGCTGTTCGCCTATGTGGCGGCTCAGAACCGGCTTAATGCGCCGGTGCTGTTTTCGCATAAGAAGGTTAGTGACCTGCTCGATCCAGCGCTACGGACAAAGAAGAAATCACTAGAACGCCACCACCTTTTCCCGCGGGCGTGGCTGGAGAAAAATGGCGAACAGGACCGAAAAATCATCAACCAGATGGCTAACTACGCGTTGCTGGAATGGCCGGACAACATTGAGATTAGCGACGATCCACCTTCCGAATACGTGCCCAACATCCAAGGCCGATTTGGTGCAGAAGAATGGAAACGAATGCATGACTTACACTCTTTACCCGTGAACTGGCAGGACATGGACTATGCAAATTTTCTAGTGGCTCGGCGAAATCTGATGGCCGACATCGTTAGGCGCGGCTATGAGACCCTGAAGTAACCCGCTGGTAGTGCGTCGGTCAATTAACCTTAGAACACCAACGAGATCCTCGATTCGGTAAGCCGGATTGCGAAATGGAAGCCAATACCATCGAGCGGTCCGCCTACGGCTTCGATGTGCGCTGTCTGTATTTTCTGGAGATAGGCGGAGAGGTTGATCAGATCGGAATCCGGTGGTGTGAGTCGTTCGGCAGCTGAAGCCGTGGCTACAGTTGTCCAACTTGCGCACCATGCGGGTCGCTCTACAGGACTGGTTACCGCCGCGATCATCCAGTCGGCGAACATCGGGGCGTAGTCGGCCGCCAAATACCAAACCGGCGCGTCGGGGTTTGCGGCCATCAGATCATTCAAAAGCGCGATGGATTCGGCATTGCAGAAGTCAGGCTCGTACATGGGATCTCCAGGTAATTGATCACGGCTAGTTGGCACGATCTTACTGGCACGATTGGTCAGAGCTCTTTCAACCGTTGATTTTGGCGAGTCCGCATCGTCATTGTCGGCGACGCGTGCGAAATTCAACGGACAGAATTACCGGCAACGGGTTAGGCTTCCAACAAGCAAAAGGAGGGAACTGAGTGAAAGAAGCAGCCGCGCTTTTGAAAGCCCAGCTCAAGGCAGACGCCGATCGCTATTCGGATGCGCAGCGGGTTCGACTGCATCGCGCGATCAGTTGGCTGGCGCGCGCAGAAGCCGAGAGCGCTGACGCTGATGCGCAGTTTGTCTTTCTCTGGATTGCATTCAACGCGGCTTATGCAAAGGAAATCGGATCCAATGAGTCCGAACGCGAGCGATTGACACAATTCGTCCAGGCATTGGTATCGGTTGATATTGGCAAGCAGCTTCACGAAATCCTGTTCAAGCAGTTCTCCGGTCCCATCCGCACGTTGCTGGACAATAGATTCGTGTTCGAACCGTTCTGGAAGGCCTTGCGTGAGCACGACTCCAGTGATCGCTGGGAAGAGAAATTTTCAGCCAGCAAGAAGGCCGCGTTGGCATCGATCATGGCCGGGGACACGCCGAGGGTTCTTTCGATCGTGTTTGATCGGCTCTACGTGCTGCGCAATCAACTGGTGCATGGCGGGGCAACCTGGAACAGCACGGTCAACCGCGCGCAGCTCAAGGATGGCACGGCCATCATGATGGCGATTACACCTATCATCATCGGACTGATGCTCGATCACCCTGAGCTCGATCTGGGTGAGATCATGTATTCGGTGGTTTAGCCAAGGAGGTTTCATGACGTGGCACCGTGGTTTCGTGCTGTGCGCCGATTCGGATTCGGCCACGGTGGGTGCGCTGCTTGATGAAGTGGCAAACGCCGTTCTGTTGGTTTCGTGCAATGGCGAAACGGCTTTCGCGTTCACTAGCCGGATCGTTCCGGATCTCCGATCGAAGAGTGGCTGCGTCGTTGGTGTTGATGACGGAGCTGCGAACTACTTCCATGAAATCAGCGGTAGCTTTTGTCCCGTCGGTTTTGTTGCGAATCTGGGCCTCACGTTCAATCTTGTCGTCGCGATTGACAGTGCCACCATGAAATCCAGGAGCACTCGCAAAGCGCTCGCTCAACTTGGTGACGCCAGCGATTTTGCTGAGGCGGACGGACGCCGAGCCTATCGATGGGAACCCAATTTCAAACCAGGCGACCCGACAATCGCGGCATTTTCCGACTCCCTCGCCTCAATTGAAACGTCCTTGATTCGCGCTGGGGAGCCCTATCGAATTGCAACGTTCGATGATCGTTTCGGCGCCGTACGTGGCGAACTGAGTGAGCTCGAGGAAGTCTGGGCGGAACCCATCGCTATCGTGACTATTGAGTGGGTGGGGAAGTCGGGCGAGGTTCAGTCCGTCACCGCCAGCGACTCGGAATTTCTGGTTGATGCTGACAATATTCCCGATATCGCTTTTTAGCTCAAAATCTTGACCTTTGCGCTTCGGTCACTGCTATTCACGTGTGACCTCATTGTTGCGCGGA
>JBBQTY010000080.1:0-16963 GCA_038234445.1 Lysobacterales bacterium | reverse complement strand
AATATCGGCAAGAACAAAGACACGCCAAACGAGAACGCGATCGACGATTATCGGTTTTGCCTTGAGCGCGTGTATGCGCGGGCGAGCTACATCACGGTGAATATTTCGTCACCGAACACGCAAGGGCTGCGCGACTTGCAGGAAGAGGAAACCCTGCGCCGCTTCATCGGCGAAATCTGCGAGGCGGGCGAACGTTATGCAGCACGTGATCGCAAGCGCAAGCCGATTTTGCTCAAGATTGCCCCGGATCTGAGCGAAATCGAGCTCGATTCAATCGCCGAGGTATTGCTGGCCAGTTCGATCGATGGATTGATCTGCACGAATACGACGATCGATCGCAGCGTCATCACCGGGCATCGCTACGCAAACGAAGCAGGTGGTCTATCGGGGAAACCCGTGTTCGAGAAATCCACAGCCGTACTGCGCGGTATGGCCACGCGTCTCGGTGGCAAGCTGCCACTGATCGGCGTCGGCGGAATCTCAAGCGGAGCCTATGCAGCGACCAAGATTGATGCAGGAGCGAGTCTTGTGCAATTCTATACCGGAATGATCTATCGCGGCCCGAGCTTGATCGGCGAATCGGTGGAAGCGATCCGCGCCCTGCCCGCGCGAGTCACCGCATGAGTGAAAAGCGCTACCACGTCGACGCGGCGATTGTTGAAGGCGTCGGCTACACCATGGTCGAGAACGCTTCGCTTGAAGGTCGCAACACGTTTCGGGTTCCCGCGCGTGCCAATTTGCTGATCGATGTGCGCCGCGCCGAAGCGCTGAATGAATTGTTCGGCTATCCGATGGTAAAGAAAGGACCGCTGCTGGTCCTCGGCGAAGGCAGCAATGTACTTTTCACACGTGACTGGCCGGGTATCGTGCTGTCGATCGCCGCACTCGGCATCAACGAGCTTGGCGGAGACGGCGAGGACACACGCATCCGCGTAGAGGCTGGCGAAAACTGGAACGACCTCGTCCGCTGGTCGCTGGCGCGTGGCTATTGCGGACTCGAAAACCTCGTGCAAATTCCAGGCACAGTCGGCGCCGCGCCGATCCAGAATATCGGCGCATACGGCGTTGAGGTAAGCGAATTCATTGTCGAGGTCGAAGCCTGGGATCGTCGATCGAACACACTCGTGCGGCTCACCAATGCAGAATGTCAATTCGGCTATCGCGATTCGGTGTTCAAGCGTGAACGTGATCGCTACATCGTTACGGCCGTTGAATTTGCCCTGCCACGCCAGCGTGAACTGCAGACCAACTACGCCGGAGTCCGCGAAGAACTCGCCGCGATGAGTATCGACACCGCGACCGCGCCGAGTGTCGCCGAAGCGATCGCACGCATTCGCACACGCAGGCTGCCCAATCCGGATCTGATCGGCAACGCCGGCAGTTTCTTCAAGAACCCGTTGGTGGATCATGGACTTGCAGATTCATTGCGCCACGCCCATCCGCTGATGCCGGTTTGGAGTGCCGATGATTCGCTCGTCAAACTTTCTGCCGCCTGGCTGATCGAGTCGTGCGGATTCAAGGGCTTGCAGCAAGGTAATGCAGCGGTTTCCGAACAGCACGCCCTTGTTCTTGTAAATCTCGGTTCTGCTTCCGGAAGTGAAGTCTGGGCCTTGGCCGAACGGATCCGCGCCGAGGTCAAGTCACGCTTTGGTGTGCTACTCGAACCCGAACCACGCATACTTTGAATTGCAACGACGAAGCTTCAGAATCGCGCATTGCGGATTTCATCGTCGGGACCCTCGATTCGACCAAACGAGCGATCCGAGTCTTGTAAGCCGCGTTATAGTTGCATCCGAGTCATTCAATCCGGGTTTCAGGGGATCCTCCATGTCGTCTTTGTTGCTGCCGCGCCGTGTGCGCGGCTTGTCTGTTTTCATCCTGTTTTGCGGCATTTCTTCGCTGGCTCACGCCCAGTGCATCAGCCTGACGACGCTTGGATCGGCGTCGACGCAGAACTTCGACACCTTGTCGAATGTAGCCGGTTCGACCACGAACAATCTGACCATCCCGGGCTGGTTTATGACCGAAAGCGGGGGCGGAGCGCGTGACAACGAGCAGTACGCGGTCGACACTGGCAACTCCAACGCCGGTGACACCAACAGTTATGGTGCCACTGCCAGCACAGATCGTGCGCTGGGCTCGCTGCGCAGCGGTTCCCTGATTTCTACCTTCGGCGCTTGTTTCACAAACAATACCGGCGCGGCGATTTCGAGTCTTGATGTCACCTATACCGGTGAAGAGTGGCGTCTTGGAACAGCAGCCCGCACCGACCAGATCAATTTCGAATACAGCACCGATGCCACGGATCTGGTCACCGGTACGTGGGCTGGCATTGCTGCGCTCAATTTCGTCACACCTGACACGGTTACCACGGGCATCAAGAATGGCAACGCGGCAGCCGATCGCAGCGCACTGTCGACCACCATCAGTTCGCTCACAATCGCGAATGGAGCCACCTTTTGGATGCGCTGGACCGACCCCGACGCGACCGGCGCCGATGACGGCCTTGCAGTGGATGATTTTTCGCTGACCCCGAATGGCGCGGCAGCGGGCGCTGCCCTGACTGTCGACGATGTGTCGCTCAATGAAGGCAATGCCGGGACCACGACCTTCACGTTTACCGTGAGCTTGTCGCAGCCCGCGGGCCCAGGCGGCGTGACACTCGATATAGCAACGGCGGATGGCACTGCCTTCGCACCCGGTGATTACACGTCGAAATCGCTGACTGGACAAACCATTCCTGCGGGTAGCAGTACCTATTCTTTCAGCGTATTGGTCAACGGCGATACCTCTCCCGAGATCAATGAATCGTTCTTTGTCGACGTCACCAATGTCATTGGCGCGACGGTCACCGATGGCCAAGGCCAAGGCACGATCGTCAACGACGATGCAGCGCCCAATCTCACGATCAACGACGTCAGCCTCAACGAGGGCAACGCCGGAACGACGACCTTCACATTCACCGCCAGCCTTTCTGCACCCGCGCCTCCCGGCGGCGTGACATTCGATATTGCCACCGCCGATGGCTCGGCTGTCGCACCTGGCGACTACACGACGAAATCACTGACCGGACAAACGATTCCCGCGGGCAGCAGCACCTACACGTTCGACGTGCTGGTGAACGGAGACACGACGCCGGAATCCAGCGAGACTTTCTTCGTTAACATCACCAACGCGATCAACGCGATCCCCACCGACGGTCAAGGTCTCGGCACGATCGTCAATGACGATCTCAACTTCATCCACGACGTGCAGGGCAATGGTGCTTCCACGCCGATTCCTGGCAGCAGCGTCAGCGTTGAAGGCGTGGTTATCGGTGATTATCAGGGCGCCAATCAATTGAAGGGCTTCTTTCTACAGGAAGAAGATGCCGACGCAGATGCCGATGCGGCCACATCAGAGGGCATTTTTGTCTATTGCAATACCTGTATAACGGCAGTCGCCGAGGGCCAACGCGTTCGCGCGACCGGAACGGTCTCCGAATTCACCGGACTCACTGAAATTTCCGCCACAGTCGCCGGATCAGTAGTCGTGACCGACGCAGCCAATCATCTCGCGGAAATCACACCAGCGTCGATTGACCTGCCTGTCGTCGGTGACATCAACAATTACTACGAATCGCGCGAAGGCATGAAAGTCGTCTTCGTCGATACCCTGTCCGTCGCCGACTATTTTGAGTTGGGTCGCTATGGCCAAGTGATTCTTACCGAAGGCGGTCGCTCGCAGACGTTCACCGAAACAACCGCCCCGGATGTGGCCGGAAACGCAGCGCATCTCGATAGTGTCGCTCGCCGCCGCGTAGTGCTCGATGACGAGAACAACGTCGAGCAAGCGTATCTCTCGGACGCGGATGGCTTGCAGAACATCTTTTATCCACGCGCCAACGGAGGCTTCTCGGTCGGCACCCAAGGCACTGATTTCTTCCGCGGCGGTGACATCGTCAACGGCCTGACTGGCGTACTGGATTTTTCCAATCCAGGCTCCGCTTCGGCAAGTTGGAGGATTCGTCCGACTTCCGCGAACCCCGCGACATTCACGGTGGCGAATCCGCGCCCGACCACTCCACCGGTGGTCGGCGGCGTGATTCATGTCGCTGGCGCCAACCTGCTGAACTACTTCACGACGATCGACACGACATCCAGCAACAGCAGCGGACCCTGCGGTCCTGCCGCAAACCAAGACTGTCGCGGCGCGGACAGCGTGGCCGAACTCAATCGTCAGCGTGGGCGTCTGGCGATCGTGGTCTGCGCGCTGAACCCCGATGTCATGGCGCTCATGGAACTCGAGAACACCACGGCGAGCGCGAGCATCACCGACCTGCTCGGCGCGATCAACGCGAATTGCGGCGGCGCTCATCCATTTGCCTTTGTGAATACCGGCGGCACTCTGGGCACCGATGCGATCCGCGTGCAGCAGATCTACCGAACCGGCGTCGTCTCGCCGGTCGGCGCACCGTTATCCGATCTCGATCCGATCCACAACCGACCGCCAACCGCGCAGACCTTCGACGTCGTCGATGCAACGAATCCGGCCTTTGGTCAGCGCTTCACGGTCATCGCCAACCATTTCAAGTCGAAGGGCTGTGGCGGTGCGACCGGTGGCGACACCGACAGCGGCGATGGCCAAAGTTGCTTTGCGGCGAGCCGCACGGCGCAAGCCAGCCGCCTGCTGACCTGGATCAATGGGACCGTAATCCCGGCAGCCGGTGATCCCGATGTGCTCCTTCTCGGCGACTTCAACGCTTATGCGATGGAGACGCCGATCACGACGATCGAATCGGGTGGCTACAACGACCTCGAAACAGTCTTCGCTGGCAGCAGCGCGTATTCGTATGTGTTCGGTGGCGAACTCGGTCATCTCGACTATGCGTTTGCGTCTACCTCGCTCGCAAGCCAGATCACCGGCACCAGTGCGTGGCACATCAACGCTGACGAAGCGTCCGTGTTCGACTATAGCGATGAAGTGAAAGACGTTGGCGAAGCGGCTTTCGAGGAGAAGCCCGATGGTTCAGCCCTGGTGCCGCCGCGCGTCGTGTTCCAGCCCGCCTCGCCCTACCGCGCCTCCGATCACGACCCCATCTTGGTCGGCCTGTTCGCGATTTCCGATCTCGCGATCAGCGTGACTGATGCGCCGGATCCGGTCACCGCCGGCAACAATCTGACCTATACCATCACCGCGACCAACAACGGCCCGGAAGTCGCGCCGATGTCTTCGTGGAGCGATACGCTGCCGACCGGAACGAGTTTTGTTTCATTGCCGGCGGTTCCGGGCTGGTCGTGCACGACGCCCGCGGTCGGCAGCAACGGCACGATCACCTGCGACAATCCGAACTTCAGCGCAAGCAGTGACGTGTTCACGCTGACCGTCGCGGTCGATGCGAGCGTCGCTTCGGGCAGCGTGTTGAGCAACACCGCAACGATCGTGTCTTCGAATAGCGACGGGGCACCGGGCGACAATTCTGCGACCGCCACGACGACGGTAGCCGCCGTGGCAGATCTGGTCATCAGCAACTCGGGATCGCCTTCCACTGTCGTCAACGGACAGCCGATCACCTACACGATCACCTTGGACAACAACGGCCCAAGCGCGGCCGCCAGCGTATCGATGACCAACGCGATTCCAACTGACACCACGTTCACCTCGCTGACCGCGCCAGGAGGCTGGTCCTGCACGACGCCTGCCGCGGGCAGCACCGGCACGGTCAACTGCACGATCACGAGTTTCGTCAGCGGCCCTGCGGTGTTCACGCTTGTCATCACTGTTGATGCGGCGGCTCCGCCGACGATGGTCGTCGATACCGCAACGGTAGTCTCGACGACGCCTGACCCCGCACCCGGCGACGAATCGGCGACCGCGACGACCTCGACACCGATAATGCTGCAGTCCTTCGAGATCGACTAAGCGAGAACCCGTGGAACCAAGGGCGGGGCTGTCGATTCGACAGCCCCGCCTTTTTTTTGTTGCGTGTCACCTCGTTTGAACCTCGCGCCATCTGCGTCGTGCCAACGGTCGGACCGCTCGACGGTGCTCTCCCGGTTCGCATCGACATCGCTGCCGTGATCGACGAATGACCGCCAGGACATAGCACCCTGAACAATCAGGTCAAACACGATCATTCGCCTCCGGATCGGGTCCGGGGCAGGCTCTGAGATTGTCGAAGAGTGCGCCGGACGTGCGACGCCCGATCGCGCGTCCATCGACAAATGTTGTTGAGTCTTCTCTCATGTTTCCTGCACCGGCCCTGCCAACAAACAGGGCCAATGCCTCGATTCGCGTATGCAGGGCGCGATTCGGGTCACAGCAAATTGCTCAAAGGTGTGGTCTAGTGTATTGAGATTCGCTGCCGTTCTCGTAAACGGCATGCGCAATTCGCATTACCGTCGACCATCAGCTATCGGAGTCAGAGTCATGGCCGCAGCCACGAACGCCGCCTTTATCGCCTCGCGCAGACGCTTGTTCAGTGCGCTCTTCAGCAGCGTGGGCGTTGATGATCCGGATCCGTCCCTCGCCAAACGTCGCCCCGGGCGCGACGGTCTTCTCGACAAGAATCTGCCGCAAAGTCCGAATGCACTGAGCTTTCCGCCGTCGCCTGCGCGTTGGCTGACCCGCTGCACATTTGGTTACACCTCAGCCGAGCTTGCGGCCTTCAACGCCCTCGCCGGCAACGACGATGCGCGCTGGACAGCCTGGGTGAATCGCCAGCTCGATCCGGTTCTGATCAATGACAGCGCTTGCGATTCGCGAGTCACCAGCGCCGGTTTCGTCACCTTGAACAAGACGCCGAACCAGCTTTGGACCGATCACCATGAGGTGACCAACAACTATTCGCTGCGCATGAAGCCGATCGCCGAGACCGAGTGCATGACGGTCATCCGGCAGATCTATAGCCAGCGTCAACTGTTCGAGGTCATGGTCGATTTCTGGCACGACCATTTCAGCGTGTTCGGCTGGGATTACGATGGCGGCCCGATGTTTCCGGCGTTTGATCGGCTGGCGATCCGCCCGCATGTATTTGGCAACTTCCGCACAATGCTGCAGGAGGTCGGGCAATCGGCCTCGATGATGTACATGCTCGATCTGTATTCGAGCGACTCCTCGCATCCCAACGAAAACTATGCGCGCGAATTGTTCGAGCTGCATACAATGGGCGCCGAGAACTACGGCGGCATCGTGCAGAACCCGGACAGCTTCGCCAACATGACCCTGCTCGGCAATTGGCAAGCGCCGGATGGCGAGTACGAGCGACTCAAATACGTTGATGACGATGTCTATGAGGCGGCGCGTGCGCTGACCGGATGGACCATTTCCGGTTCCACCTACCCATACGGCGTGATCAACGGTGTGCCACTTGGCGGATTCGCCTACAACTCGAGCGCGCATGACCAGGGAGTCAAACGTATCCTCGCGCGCTATTTTCCGGCATCGCAGGGACAAGCCGATGGTGTCACCTTGTTCGACATGCTTGCCCGCCATCCGCGCACTGCGCGCCATGTTGCGACCAAGCTGTGCAAGCGTTTTGTCGGCAGCAATCCATCGACGGCACTGATCGACAGCGCGACGACCATGTTCAACCAGGCCTGGCAGGCCAGCGACCAGATTACACAAGTATTGAAAGTCATTCTGCAATCGAATGAGTTCAAGACCAGTTGGGGTACCGGCATGAAGCGCCCGGCGCTCAGTGCAGTCAGTGCGATGCGCTCGACTGGGGCTGATTTCACGCCGAAGCCCGACTACAACAACAGCATCTACACACCCACCGAAGAATTCATGGGCAGTTTGCAGGCGGCCGGGCACAAGCTGTTCTACTGGCCTGCGCCGAATGGATACCCTGATGATCCTGTCGCCTGGTCGAGCACTGGCACGCTAGGCATGACCCTGAAGATGCTGCCGCGTCTACTCGAAATGCATCAGACCGAAAGTTACAACAACGCCTACGCCTTCCTGATTGATGTCCAGTCGCAGACTCTGGCCGCATTCACGGCTCCGCAGCGTACGTCGGCCAATATCATCGGTTACTGGTGCGATCGCATTCTCGGCTATCGACCCGATCCGACCTACACGGTTGCCCTCGATTTCCTGCGCCAGAACGTCGCCGCAACCGCGGTGCTTGATCTGACCACGGACGGTACCGACTCGGGACACGCCGCACATACCGGAACCTGGAATCTCAACAACCTCTCGCAGCACTACACGATTGCCCGATTGCGTACCGCGATCGGCTTGATCTTGTGCAGCCCCGAATTCCTGCGTCGCTGAGGAGAACCGACATGACCCATATCGATCGACGCGATTTTCTCAAGGGTTGCACCGTTGCTACGCTTGCTGTCGGAGCCAGCAGCAATGCCCTCGCCTACTTCGGCCCAACCGACACGGCACCCGCTACGGCGACCAACGACACCCTCGTCGTGATCTTTTTGCGTGGTGCAATGGATGGCCTCAGCTTGTTGCCGCCGGGCGCCAGCAGCCCGTATCGGGCCGACTACATGAGCGCGCGAACCAACACGCGTATCCCGACCTCAGGTACGGGCGCGGCCCTGCCACTCAACGGAACCACCTGGGCCTTGCATCCACGCGCGACCGGTCTTCAATCATTGTTCAATCAAAATCATCTGGCCTTTATCGTTGCGGCCGGACAAACCAAGCCCAATCCGGTCATCCGCAGTCATTTCGATGCGCAGGCGAATCTCGAATTCGGCTTTGGCGGTGGCACCGGCAACAACGTTGGCTGGCTGACCCGACATCTGGCCAGCGGCGGTTTGCCTGCCGTCGTGCCATTGCCGGCGACCTCGCTTGGTAATATCACGGCGAGCAGCCTGCTCGGCTCATCCGATGCGATCACGATGAATAGCGCTTCGGACTACCGCATTGATGGATTCCATTGGTCTTGGGAAGAGGACGATTCGGCGCATGGTCTGGTTGGCGCGGTCTCGCGCATGCATGCCCTTTGGAATGGCAACTCGACCCAGCTCGAAACTGCTGGCGTCGAAACGCTGGCCTCACTCGACCTGCTGCGCCCGATCAATTTCGGCCTTTACAACGCGACCAGCAATCCGGGGGGCTATCAACCCACGGGCGGCGCCAACTACACGCTCGGAAGCAACCAGGGTTTTGGCGACCAGTTGCGCAATGTTGCACAATTGATCAAGGCGAATCTCGGCATGCGCGTGGCGACGATTGACCTTGGCGGCTGGGACACGCATGTCGGCCAAGGCAATCCGGCCAACAGCTATGACTATTTCGGCAACCAGGTTGAAAGTCTGTCGCAAGGACTAAGTGCGTTCTACACAGATCTATCCAGTGCGACAGGCAACCTGATGAATCGCACCAGTGTGATCGTGGTCAGCGAGTTTGGCCGCCGCGTAGTCGAAAACGCGGATGGCGGGACCGATCACGGCTATGGCAATGTGATGATCGCGCTTGGCGGCAAGGTCAATGGCGGCCAGGTTTACGGCACGTTCCCGGGGCTCGGCAATACCGATCTCTACGAAGGCACCGACGTCGCCGTAACCACCGACTACCGCCGCATCATTTCCGAAGCCCTGATCCGGCGCATGGCGAACCCGAATATCTACTACGTCTTCCCGGGCTACACGGGTTACACGCCCATGGGCATTTTCCAAGGCACCGATCTGCCGCCATCAGGCTATGACGCGCTGTTTGCGAATGGGTTTGAGTAGGATCGGGATTCGGGATTCGGGCCGAGCGCTTCCCACAAGTTTCGATACCCTATTCCCGAATCCCGCATCCCGAATTTCGAATCCCAGACTTACTACGCCTCGCCACACTCGAATTTCACAAGATTGCCGTCTTCGGCGGCGGGGGATTGGCCGAGGCTGAGGGTGCCGCTGCGGCGCAGCGGGTAGGCGTCGCGGTGGACCAGGAGTTCTTCTGTGCCGATCTTGACCCAGGTACCGTTGGTCGAGCGATCGGAGAGGATGAAGTGTCCCTTTTTCCACTCGATCATGGCGTGATCGCGGGACACCCAATCAGACTCGATGGTCAGGCTGTGCCCTTCTTCGCGCCCCATCGTGAATGGGTCGGACAGTTCGTCGATCTGGAATTCGCGATCGAGATAGCCCAGATTCAGAACCACGCGCTTGTTCTTGGTGAACTGGACCACGCGCTGCACGGTGGTGACGTGGGAAACATCCTCCTGCCACATCACATCGACGATCTCGATCGGCAACAACTTGCCGGCGACGCGTGCCGAGCCAATCGAACGCACACGCACACCGGCGGCATTGGTGATATTCATCGCGGTGCTTGCGGTAGCCACGATCTGGTCACGCTTGGCGATCGCAGCCATGCGTGCGGCTACATTGACCGCGTCGCCGAATACATCGTTTTCCTCGACCAAAGCCTCGCCGTGATGCAAACCGACGCGGATTCCGATGTTGTCCTGCAGGAAAGCCATGTCCGACTTCATGCGCCGTTGCATGTCGGTCGAAGCGAGCAGTCCCTGTATCGCGCCCGGAAACGTGCACATGATTTCGTCGCCAATCGTCTTGATCAGCTTGCCACCGTGACGGTGAGCCACTTCAAGCAGTGCATCGAGCACCGCCGCGATGATGTCGCGGGCAGCAACATTGCCGCGCAGCTCGAACAGCTTGGTGCTGCCTGAGACGTCGGCAAACAGGATGGTCAGATTGGAATTGGCACTCATTGGTTGGGATGATAGGCCATTCAGCGGGATGGCTCCAGATTCGCCGCTGCAGCGACGATATCTGAATCGGCCGGAAGCACAGCCAGCGCGGCGCCGGCCAATGGGGTAAACGTATCGGCTCCGACCACACGACGCAGCGGCGTGGCCCCGAATCCCGCCTCGACGATCGCCGTGATCACGCCCTCGCCGACGCCTCCTGAATGACGCCCTTCATCAACAACGATGATCCGCTTGGCATGCCGCGCCTGCTCACCAATGAATCGGTCATTCAAAGGAACCAGCCAGCGCAAATCGACGACGCGTACCTTCCAACCACGTTTTGCTTCGATTTCACGCGCGGCGCGCAGGCTCATTGGCACGCCATTGCCGTAACTGAAGATGACAAGATCCGAGGCTTCCGGCGCATACACGCGGCCCTCGCCCAAGGTCATCGCCTGATCCGGTGCCGGGTACGGAAACAGCCATTGGCCGTCACCGGCCTCGTAAAGGTCCTTGGTCATGTACAGCGCGATAGGTTCGAGGAAGATGCTGACGCGACCGTCAACCTTTCCCAGTGCGGCCAGCGTTCGCAACATCATCGCCGCGTCATCGCCGCGGCTCGGGCAGCCGACGACCAGTCCCGGAATATCGCGCAAGGCTGTCATCGAGTTATCGTTGTGAAAATGGCCACCGAAGCCTTTCTGATAACCAAGGCCGGCAATACGCACGACCATCGGATTGCGATACTGGTTGTTCGAGAAGAACTGCAGGGATGCCGCCTCACCACGAATCTGGTCGCAGGCATTGTGGAAATAGGCCAGATACTGGATTTCGGGGATCGGCAGCATGCCCATGTTCGCGTAGCCCTGGGCGAGACCGAGAACGATCGTCTCGTCGAGCAAGGTATTGAACACACGACGGTTGCGAAATGCCTTGTGCAGGCCTTTCGTCACCGTGTAGACACCGCCCTTCTGCGCGACATCCTCACCGAACAGCAGCGCTTCGGGATATTTGCAGAAAAGATCATGCAGCGCCTGGTTGATTTGGATCGCGAGATGCCGCGCCGGCTGATTTTCAGGCAATTTCTGCTCACCACCGAACACATCAAGGCGCTGGTCGGCATAGTCGTTGCGCGTGGCTTCGGCTTGCACTTTTTCTGGAGAGTACGGGGCCAGCGGCACAATAATCTCCGCCAGCGCTTCGAGCTTGGGGCGACGATCGGCCTCGTCGGCTGCGGCAAAACATTTCGCGCGGACGATTTCGTAACGGGCCAGCAGCTCATCTTTGCCGAGCAGACCGGATTCGAGGGCAATCGCCGCCGAGCGCAACAAGGGATCTCCGGCCTCGACCGCAACCAATTCCTCGATGCTGCGCCACTCGATCTCGAAGTCGGTTCCGGCATGGCCCATGATTCGGGTCGTGCGCAGATGCAGGAAAGTCGGTCGACGTGTACGCCGGCAATGCTCGACTGCGCGTTCGACATCGGCGTAACCCGCGGCGAGATCGAGCCCGTCGGCAAAGAAATAATCAAGATCGCGACGCTCGCTGAAATTGCGCTCGATCCAGCCACCCGGCGATTTCACCGAAATGCCGATGCCGTTGTCTTCGCAGACAAACAACACCGGCGCCGGCAGTTTCTGATACGACGTCCAGGCGGCCGCATTGAACGCGGTCTGCGCGGTGGCGTGATTCGAAGAGGCATCGCCGAACGAGCAGATCGCAATGGAATCGGCCGGAATCGGCAGCGTATGGCCGATGCGCGGCGCCTGTTCTATGGCCAGCGCGGTGCCCAGCGCCTTGGGCAGGTGTGAGGCGATCGTCGAGGTTTGTGGCAAAACCCAAAGCGGCTTGGAACCCCACACCTTGTGTCGCCCGCCTGAAGCCGGATCATCCTTGCTCGCCGCAAACGACAGCGCCGAATCCATGACCGGATCCATGCCCGGCAGCTTGCGGAAGCGCTCGGCCATGAAGGCGCCCGAACGATAGTGCAGGAATGCTGGATCAGTGTGTCGCGTGAGGCGTGCGACCATCGAATTTCCTTCGTGGCCGCTCGATCCGATTGTATAGAAAACCTTGTTGCGCACACGCAGCACGCGCGCCATCAAATCGAGATGCCGCGAGATCAGTTGTGACTCGAACAAATCGAGGAATGCCTCGGCCGTGCAAGCGCTGCCAGGCAACACAGGCTCGTCCAACGCAGGCGCGGAATGGACTTCACCATCCCAATCGCGCACGTACTCGGTGAAGTTCTGATCGCAGATATCCGCGCGATTGAGGCCGCGATGACGGGCCGTGATGACGGGGCGCTGGATGGAAGTGACAACGGACATGGACGGTATCGGCAGCCGAGTAAACCGCTATTGTATCCGGCCTCGCGCGCGCTGCCGATGGCTGACTTTCCGCGACCCGCCAAAAGTCACCTTATTCGCGTTGAATCAATCTGTTGATGCCTCTCTTGTCCCCCAACGTCATGCGTTCGATCACCGATCGAACCAACAACGAAGCCGTAACGCGAGCACAGCCAAAGAAACCTGCGCCCCATATCGGCGTTTGTGGAACGGCTCTGAGCGCTGACGCTTTTCCTTATCCCGAGCGATCCGGCGACGATTCCGCAACCGTCATCCCGACAAATCCCGGTTGCCGAAGTCCACGCTGCAACCACGCATTGATTGACGGATAGTCCGCCAGATCAAACCCGCCGTCGGCAGCAACATGGGTATAGGCAAACAACGCGATATCGGCAATTGACCAGGTCTCTCCGACGAGGAAATCACGATCCCGCAGATGTTGCTCGATCACCGCGAGTGCCTGATGACCGCGTTCGAGCAATCGAGGCAGCTCGGACCGTCGTGGGTGATCGTCGCCGAGAAACAGGCGGATGAAACGTGCGACGGCAATATATGGTTCATGGCTGTATTGCTCGAAGAATAACCATTGCATGACCTGTGCACGCTGCCAGCGGTCTTCCGGAAGGAATTCGCTGCCTTCGGCCAGATAGCAAAGGATGGCGTTCGACTCGGCGAGGATACGACCGTCATCAAGTTTGAGGATCGGCACCTTGCCATTCGGATTCATGGTGAGGAATTCCGCAGTGCGGGTATCACCATGCGCGCTGTCGATCTCGATCCAGCGATACTCGGTCCCGAGTTGTTCGAGCAGCAGCTTGAGCTTGTAGCAGTTGCCGGAAATCTGCATGCCGTAGACTGTGATCAAGCGCCCGCTCCCGATTGCTGCCTCGCGCGCCATTGCTCTCGCGTCTGACCCCAAACCTCGACGTCGAGATCAATCGGTGCGGGCAGTCGCCCCATGCGCAGGTAGCGCGAGCCGAGGGTCGCTGCGAGACCCTTAGATGCGGCGTTTTCGGCACCGATCGTATGGATCACCTCAGTCCAGCCGAGATGGTCGAATGCCCAGTCGATCGTCGCAACCGCACCTTCGGTGCCGTAACCCTTGCCCCAGCAATCGCGAATAATCGCCCAGCCGACTTCGGTTCCTGGCCAGCCTTCAGGCATCCATGGGCCGAGTCGACCGACCCAGCGACCGCTCGCCTTCTCGATCACCGAGAACATCGCGAATCCGTTCAGATGCCATGCCCCAGCCATCGTCATCAAGGCACGCCATGCGCTCGAGCGCGGCTGGGCGCCACCGAGAAACTTCATCGACTCGGCGTCTCCCATGAACCCTGCCCACGCATCGAAATCATCAAGCATGACCGGTCGCAAAAACAACCGTGGCGTTTCAATATGGAGAATGTCTTGCATGCCTGCCTTTTACTGCGCCGGCGCAACTTTGACGCCGCTGGCAGCGGTGTAGATGCAGCCCGGAAGCGCTCGCACGATTTGCTTGAAATCATGCGTGATGCATTCCCATTGCACGCCCATCGATTCGACTCCGGTCAGATCGGGCAACCACTCAATCGCGCCGCCATCGACACCAGAAGCAGCGTCGAATCGGAGTTTGATCAATCCGCCTTCGGAAACGTCAAGAGAAACGAGACTGTGTCCCTTGTAGGTGGATGCGGCAGGCAACCCTGCCTCAACGTTCGAAGCGGGCATGCGACCCGAATTCATGTAGGACTCAACGACCGCGAAGCGCGCACCAGTTACCGCGGAAACATCGTTTCTGATCGCCTGGAATTCACTCTCCTCGGCCAGCATCTTTTCCTGCAATTGCTGTCCCTGACGCACCCTCGCCTGCTGCTCGGCATCGGCCGCAGCGCGAGCTCGCGCCTCAGCGGCATCGCGCCACGCATAGAATGCAATCAGTGCCGCGAGAACACCGATAAACGAGGCGGCAATCGTGATCAAGGCATGACGCATGGCGCTCTCACGGTCAGATGGCTAGCCTTCCGGCCGTACTGAAGTGCCGGATTCTTTGGCAACAACTCAATCAGAACGCATTGATGCCGGTGACTTCGCGTCCAACCACGAGTTGATGCACAGTCTCGGTGCCTTCGTAGGTGATCACGGATTCAAGATTGAGTGCATGGCGAATCGGGCAATGCTCGGTCGTGATGCCCGCACCGCCGAGGATGTCGCGCGCTTCGCGGGCGATGTCGATGGCCATGCGGCAGTTGTTCCACTTGGCCAGCGAGACCTGGGTCGGCTGCATCGTGCCGGCGTCTTTCAAGCGACCGAGCTGCAGCGATAGCAACTGCGCCATCGTGATGCGTCGAGCCATGTCGGCGAGTTTGAGCTGCACGGCCTGACGCGATGCGATCGGCTGCTTGAACAGGATGCGGTTCTTCGAGTACTCGAGCACCTCGGAGAAACACGCGATCGCGGCACCGATCGGGCCCCAGGTGATGCCATAGCGGGCCTGGGTCAGGCAGCCCAGTGGGCCCTTGAGTCCTTTAACGTTCGGCAGGCGGTTGGCCTCCGGTACGCGTACGTTGTCGAAGAACAAAGCCGAGGTAACCGAGGCGCGCAGGCTCATCTTCTTGTGAATTTCCTGGGCCTTGAAACCCGGGAAATCCTTTTCGATGACGAATCCCTGGATGCCTTCATCGGTCATAGCCCAAACAATGGCGATGTCGGCGAGGTTGCCATTGGTGATCCACATCTTCGAACCGTTGATGATCCAGTCGGCTCCGTCCTTTTTCGCATGGGTCTTCATGCTGCCGGGATCCGAACCGCCCTGCGGCTCGGTCAGACCGAAGCAACCGATGACCTTGCCCGCAGCCATATCGCGGAGCCAGCGCTGCCGCTGATCTTCGGCGCCATAGGCGTAGATTGGGTACATGCACAAGGATGACTGCACCGAGGCGAAGCTGCGGATACCCGAATCGCCGCGCTCAAGTTCCTGGCAGATCAGGCCGTAGCTGACGCTGTTCATGCCTGCACCGCCGTACTCGGTCGGCAAACTGGATCCGAGCAGACCGAGTTCGGCCATTTCAGGAATCAGTTCCTTCGGAAACACGCCCTTGTCGAAACAATCGCCAATGATCGGGATCACGCGCTCGTCGGTGAAGCGCGCGACCGTGTCCTGCACGGCTTGCTCTTCTTCGGTCAGCAGCGAACGGACATCGTAGAGGTCAACGGGATTCAGCGGAGTAGCGGCCATGAACGGATTCCGGGAGGGGCTAATCCCGCTATTGTAAACGCCCGCGTTGATTGCGGACACAGCAGCGCAGGGTTGCAGGCTTGGCTACGGCCGCGCGGAACCCTATGCTGACCGCCCGCCAGCGCCTTGATTCCCATGCACGTTCCCGTTCTTACCTACCACGCGATCAATATTTCCGGTAACGACTATGCGACGAACGACCACGTCGCATTTGCCGCCGACCTGCGTCTGATTGATGATCTCGGCTTGCGCATCGTGCCGCTGCAGTGGGTGGTCGATCAGGTCACCGGCGCGGCTGAGCGCGATCTTGATCGCTGCGTCGCGCTGACTTGCGATGACGGCTCGCTGTTCGATTTCGAGGATCTCGATCATCCGAGTCACGGCATGCAGCGCAGTTTGTATCACTACATGCGCGATTTCATTGCCGAACGAGGCGCCGAAGCGCAACCCGATTTGCACCTGACCGCGTTCGTGATCGCCTCGCCAGACGCGCGCGAACAGATGGATGTCAGTTGCCTGGTAGGTCGTGGCTGGATGGGCGACGCGTGGTGGCCGCAGGCTGCAGAAACCGGACTGATCGCGATCGAGAACCACAGCTGGGACCACAATCATCCCTGTCTGCCATCGCCGGGGATTGATGGAATGCCGCGTGGTTCATTCCTGGATGTCGACACGATCGATCGTGCGAACGCCGAGATTGTCGCAGCGACCGATTTCATCAACGCGCGGATCGCACCGCGTCGAACCACCGTCTTCTGT
>JBBQTY010000079.1:0-17038 GCA_038234445.1 Lysobacterales bacterium | reverse complement strand
GAGCGTTCGATCGCCGCTCACCTTCGCTTTGCCAACCGTGAATCGCGTTGGGTAACTCTGGCTGGCGGTGAATGGGTCACCGTCGATCGCAGGAACTTCATCCTCAACTACCGGCTTGGCAAAATACGCCACGATGGCACTCTCGAGTCGCTTGGAGAACCAGTCCCGATAGGCTTTTGTGTGGTCGCGATCGAAACCCATATCGCCAGTGAAATGAAACTCGAGAAATCCTTGAATCCGGCCCTCGGGCGAATCAGCCGAAGCCAGCGTACCGGGCGAATGGGTCAATGTGAGTATCTGGTTGTCGAGGCCAAGCAACAACGTCTCGGCATCAACAAAATGGAACTCAAACAAACCTGTACTGCAATTCAGACGCACGCCCGGCAACGGCAAGTGCGCGATCCCCAACTCTTGTACAGCGGAATCCGCAGGTGCTGG
This sequence comes from Lysobacterales bacterium, assembly GCA_038234445.1. Taxonomy (GTDB): domain Bacteria; phylum Pseudomonadota; class Gammaproteobacteria; order Xanthomonadales; family Rhodanobacteraceae; genus Dokdonella. The sequence goes on along the minus strand of JBBQTY010000079.1, from coordinate 16,600 downwards.
CAGGCTGCCTTGAAACAGGGCATCCGCGGGGTAAACCGTTTTTTCCATGGTGGCGTGATCACAGTGAAGCACGCCCGGACCCGCTACAGAGTTGGCCTTGAATTGAACTGGTTTTCCAACCCAGTTCGCGAGAGATATTTGCGTTTCCCTGGCGGTAGCCCACGGTGCCGGAACCACGCGCGTGATGCGCCATTCACGGGCCATCGTGGGACTTTCCTGTAATTGCGCGCCGTTTGAATAACCACTGAAAAGCGTGATGGTCATCAAGCCCATCAGAATCCGGAATCGTTTCATGCCCTCGTACCACTCCTTATTTTCCAATCTTGTGTAAAACCTAACTATCTTTGTACCTTTATCTTTCGACGTTTCCAAATCTGTCGTATGCCGTCATCCGGCGCTCGAACCTCTACTGAATGGATTTATCAGTTACTGGATGCGATTTTTGATGCCAGCAACTCCGCGACAACCGGGCTATGCGGCGACAACTGCTGAAGAACTGCGAGCGCCGAGTCTCGATTGTGTCTCGCAAATTCCTTCGCCTCATTGGGAGCACTTGGAAGTTGCCCCACAAGAACCCGCTCGGCTATCACCCGGTTCCTGCCTAGATCACCGAGCCAATCGGTTCGCTTTTGAAACCTCTCTGCAATTTGTAGGCGTTGTGCTGCCATCGTGAAATCTCCACGCCGCCGCGCGGCAGAACCGCTGCGCAGTGAAATTTCCGCAAGATCCGAACCCTCGCCAATAACGTTGGAGACGAGCTGATGGAATGCCTCTTCAAGCTGCTTGTCGCCGTCCTCGAAATTGCCGAGTTTGGCCAGCGCGACGCCGTGCAAACCATGCGCAAGCCATCGCTGGACGTTGGCACCACGCCCACCGTCAACGAAAAGTTTCTCCGCTTCCGAAAAGGTTTTCTCGGCTGCTTCTGGCTTTCCGTCGGCGAGTTCTACCCGGCCCCAAAGAACGAGCGTAGCGGACACAGCCACGGGGCTGGAGGCCTGAATTTGCGGCAAGACGGCACGCAGCCTGCGCGAGGCCGCTGGGTAGTCACTGGCAAGGAACTCGATCATGGCGCGGAGTCTTCCCGTGCCCACCCCGCTGGGATTGCTTTCCATCGTGCCATTGCCAACGTTGAGGATGGCATCCGATCGGTCAAGGAGGGCTGTCGCCTCTGTGAATCTCCCCAACTGAACCAAGGTCGAGGCACGGCCAAACAGGACGTATCCAAGTCGCGGATGATCCTTGCCAAAACGAGATTCGAGCATACTTATGCCACGCGAGTAAGCTGCATCGGCTTCACGAAATCGGCTCAGGTTATAGTAGCCCGTGCCCAGGTTGTTGTAGTCCATCGCCAAGTCCGCGCGGTGATCGCCGCTCAGCGCTTCTCTCAGCGTTCGGATTCGCAGGTACCAATCAAGGGACTCCTTGGCGTCTCCTCTCAAGCTTGCGAGCTTGCCAAGACTGGTCAGCGTGGCGATCGCGACTGGGTTGGACTCATCGGCCTTGTCGAGCCACGCCAGGGCTTCCCGCAGGTGCTTGTCCGCCTCCTTTACCTGGCTACGATCGATTTCAACGCTGGCCATTTGCTGCGCAGCTTCGGCCTTTTCAACGCCTGTCGCGTCGGGATCCGAGGTACGGATCTGATAGGCTTCCGTGGACGCGGACAGCGCCGTCTCTGTATTGCCGCGGTGAATAAGTGCAATGCTGAGCTGCACAAGAACCCTTGCTCGAACTTCAGGCTCATTGGCAAGATCAGTCCGCGCCTTGGTAACCGCGCGCTCGAGCACTTCGCCAAGAGTGACATCGCCCGGATTGCTGCTGCTGAACTTGTCGGTGAGATCGAGCGCCGTAAGCAGGAATCGGTAGGCAACATCAGCTTGATGGGCGTGTCTCGCGGTCAGACGGGTCTCATGCACACTGAAAACTGTCGCTGCAACGATTGCCGCAAACGCAATCGTTACACCCACAGCCGATGCGCGATTTCGTCTGACGAACTTCGAGAATCGGTAGCGCGCGCTGCCGCCGCTGCTGATCGGTCGACCGTCAAGAACGGCCTGCACATCGAGCGCCAATTCAAGTGCACTGCGATAGCGCGACTTCGCATCCTTGTCCATCGCGCGACCAATGACCCGATCAAGATCTGCATCGATGGAACCGGTCGGAGGTTCCTTGCCCGCTGATCGCGACCGAACAAGTGCTTCCGAAATTCTCTGCGGAGATTCTTCCAGTACCGACTTGACCAGGGAGCGGCCGTCTCGTTGCGGGTAGGGCGAGACATCGGTCAACAGCCGGAAAAGCAGCACGCCGAGCGCATAGATATCTGTCGCGGTGGAAACCGGTTCGTGCAAGACCTGTTCGGGGGCCGCATAGTCGAGTGTGAACAGATGACCGTGGGTTTGCGTCTTGGAACCCGTCTCTCCACGGTCGAGCAATTTTGAAACACCGAAATCGAGCAGCTTGACCTGACCATCGGGTGTTACCAGTACATTGCTTGGCTTGAGGTCGCGATGCACGACCAGTTGTTGATGGGCACTGGCGACTGCTTGGCAAACCTCGACAAACAATCGCAATCGGGAATCCACATTGAACCGGCGCCCGCGACAATAGGATTGCAATGGCTCGCCGTCGACCCATTCGAGAACCAGACAAGGCCCGCCATCGGCATCAACAAATGCCTCAAGGAACTTTGCAATGCGCGGATCATCGAGGCGACGAAGGGCGCGTTGCTCGTTCTCGGAAAAACGTGCGTAGTCCTTCTGGTCGAGACCAGCACGAAGCACTTTGAGTGCCACAATCTGGTCGTTGTCGAGCGAGCGAGCCTCATATACCTCACCCATGCCGCCGCGACCTAGCAGTGATTCAATGCGGTATCGACCGATCGTTTCACCGTGGCGCCAACGCAGTTTTTCGGTTTCCACCGCCGCCCGTGCAGAAGGATGCGAGCCCGAAAGCCGTTGATCACCCGAAAGCAGCGGGTTGGCGAGATCCTCCAACCAACGGCGGTCATCGGTATCCACATCGAGCGCTTCGAGCGCTTTGTTACGCTCGTCGGGTGACAGCGAAGCGAGATCGGCGAGATGATCTTTCAGGCGAGCCCAGCGCGCGGCATCAAGCGTCGTATCAATCTTCATGAAGGTGCTCGATGCGTGGTTCAGAGAGTGTCAACCCGTGATCGTTGCGTGTCCATCGAATTCCTTTTCCGGCCGCTCCCGGGTTTCACGATAACGGCTACCGCGAACGATGCCTGGATCTGTTCGCGAGCGTATTCCTGGATCCGCCGGGTCGCTTTCTTTCGAAACGAAATTTTGCGCGCTGGGATACCGGACAACGATCGCAGATCAATCTGCCACACACACTCCACGCGGAAAGCAGCATGTTTGGGTGACCGCTGCTTGCCTCCTACTGCACCGTCGCGCCGGCCTGGCGCAACTCGTTGAGCCAGCCGTCAACCGTCGGCCACGGCACGTCCGCCGTTGGCAGCATCATCATCGTACTGCGACCGGATTGAAGCAGCCAGTAGTCGGGTGAACAGGTCACACTGGTAATTCTACTCAGCGGCAAATCAACGCTACCCAGTGCTGAAATCGCTCGCAATCTGCCCGAAGTCATATCGATCGCAACATCTTCCGAGCCGAGTGCGAGCAAGCGCGCGATGGAGGTACTCGAACGCAGGCGAATGACGACCAAAGGCAACAGGCAGGCCTGCAGAAAAAATGATCCGATGATGCAGGCCAGCCAGACATGTCGTCCACTAAGCATTGCGAAAATGCCAGCCCCGGCCAGCAATGCGATCATCATCCAGTAGGTCGGACCCAAAGCCTTTCGCACCTGATGACGGATCGCTCGTTTGACGATTTGTTTTGAATATTTTACTTGTGCCATGATATTTTCTCCTCGTTCACTCGAAGTCGTCAGCAAAGATGCGATCGACATCAAGGCAATTGGAGAGCTCGGATGTACTGCCGCCGCTGTCGGTCAACGTAGCTCCGAGAGCAAGTGGATTCAGCGCATTGGCCGGCAGCGAAACCGGCAGCGTGATCACCCCGGATTGAGGCTTTAGAACATTCAGGGTGAGCAGCTTTCGATCGGCCATCGCGCGACCGTTGGACAAACACTTGCTCGCCGTATAGACATCCAACGTGTAGTCGCCAATCGGCACATCGAGCTTCGCGGTGAAAGAAACTGCGTTACCCGCGTGGACGGGGTTCGCCAATTCAGGATAGTTGAGTCGATTGTTCGGACCGCTGTCGGCATCCCCCGGATCATTCGAGTCGGCCCCTTGCGCGCCAAGATCAAGCACCATGGCGTCATTCGCCAGCGCCGATGGGACCGCAAGCAACTGGTTGTCGCGAACTCGATTGAAGATGCCGGCCGTTGCGTCGATCCAGACAGCACCGTCGAGATTGTTGGTGATTCGATTGCCTCGGCCGGTTTCCGCCGCGGCGGCGCCAATGGTGTTGGACGACGAGTCGGCATTCAGAATGACGCCGACAGCATTGGGCAAAAGTCCGCCGATCTCGTTGTTCTGGACGGTCACATGATCCGCCGTGGTGAGGCGAATTGCGTCGGTGCTGCAAGCGCCAATGCGGTTGTCGACAATGACGTGGCCACTATTGATCGCAACAATACCCTGACCGAGTGGAGCAGCCGTGGTCCCTCCGCGATTGATGCCGATCAGGTTGTTGCGCACTTCGGTCGAATCGTTTTCCAATCCACCGACGAAGATGCCGATACCGGTGAAACCGGTATCGCCGTCGATCACATTGCGATCAATCCTGTCCGGGCCGCCGATGATCGAGTCGCTGCTGGTCCCGGTAAATGCAATGCTGATGTCGTTGGGATCGAGTCGCAAGAACAACGGGCCGCTCGGCAGCGAACCGCCGAACTGATTGCCAAGCACGCGGTGACCGCTACCGGAATAGAACTTCAGCGGGCTGACAATTCCCGAAAAGGCCAGCCCTCGAACCGTCACCGAAGTTGGATTTGCGCTCTGAACGAACAAGGCTTCCGGCACGCTCGGCACGGAGGGACTGGCCGCAATGACCACGCAGATGTGCGCATCGAAAGCGGACTCGGCGGTGTTGAGCGTGCTGCCTGGCTGGGTGGTTCCATCGATGACCATCGGCACTGCGATTTTCGGCAGCACGCGATCGATATCGATATTCTGCGGACAGCCTGCGCCGAGCGCGAACTCGATCAGAGCCGGTTGCCCTGCATCGTTTGCGTCTGAAATCGCGCGACGAAGGGTACCTGGATCGCCGTTGATCGCTGCGCCATCGCCCGTGTTGCTAACGGTAAAAACGAGCAAGTCGCTGGCAGTCGACTCCAACGCACCGCGATCTACCTGAGAGCCAAGCACCCGCGCGCTGCCGAGAAGATCGAAACTGGCCAATCCTCCTGGAATGTAGGTGCCTCCCGTGTTGATCGACAACGAGGCTTCACCCAGCCCATAGTCGCCGTTCGATGGATCGACAAATTCGGGATCAGTCGCGAAATTGTCGGTCGAACCGGAACTCATCGTGCCGGCAAATTCCGTATAGACATTGCGCACACTGAGCACATCGGATCCGCTGCTGACAAAGTCCGTTCCGCTGATATTCCAAACGATGTTGGCGTATACCTGCTTTTCCATTTGGCCGGAAACACAAAGCCCCATCGACGCGCTGGAATCGGCAATCGTATTGTTTGCGAGCAAGGCCTTGCCGGCATTTCCGGCAACTGTGACGACGCAACCGCCAGCATTTTCGGCGCCAAAAACCAGGACGTTCTGCATCGAGATCCGTCCGCTTTCGGCACCCGTCATCTGCACCAGCAGCGAGGTCGAAACCGAATCGCGAAAGGTCGCGCGTTCGAGAATCAGATCATCCGATTCGGCACCGAGCAGGGTCAACTCGCTATGGCCCTGCAAGCCCACGAAACTCATGTCACTGAGTCTAAGATTGCCAGCTGCCTTGAGTCGGAGCCCTGCTCCACCCACTCCGGTGAACGTGGTAATCGCGGCACCATTTGCATGCGCTGAGCAATCGGCGTTGTACCCCCCCTGGAACACGAGGCTACCCAAGGCAGGCGCGGATGCGTTGTCGAAACCGGTGGGCGAGAGTGTGTAGTCGCCCGTCACGACGTGAATCGTCATACCGGTGCTGTCGACAGCAGCTTGGGCGATGGCGGCGTTGATCTGGGCAACGTCGGCCGCACAGACCGTCGTCGCATGGGCATGTTGCGTGCTGACCAACAAGCACAAAGTAAAAAGGAACATTGAACGATTCAGAGAGCGCATCATGATCAGACTCCAGGTTGAGCGCCAATCGAATGCGGGCGGTGACATCCATCTCGTCCGCGACGGGATGGTTCACCTGCAGTGCTTGGCTGACTGATACAAACGCGGATCAGAGCGAGAGATGGACATCGCGTGATAGTCAAGATCGCAAATTTCAACAACGATCAGATCCACGCTTGCCGGAAGACTCGTTGAATTGCCCAGCAACGAGACATTTTCACGGTCACACCGCTCGAACCCCGCAATTGTCCCTTCCAATGCGAGAGGCATGGCTGCACGGGAAATTGGCTATTCCAGCCTCGCTCCAGCGCTACGCAGTTCGTCGAGCCAGCCGTCGGCAATATGTCTCGGTATGTCGGTCGTGGGTAACATCATCATCGTGCTGCGGCCAGACTTGAGCAGCCAATATTCCGGCGTGCAGGTCACGGTCGTGATCCTGTTCAACGGCAAGTCCATGTTGCCCAATACCGATGCCACGCGGAGTCTGCCCGAGGCCATGTCGATTGAGACACCCTCTTCGCCCAAGGCGCGCAGGCGCGCGATGGAGGCGCTCGCCCGATTGCGAATGGCAAGCAATGGAACGAGGCACGCCAGAACGAGGACGGTACCGGTCATTCCGAGAAACCAATCGTATTTGCCGAGACGCACACCGAACACAACTGATACACCCAACAATACCAACGCGATCCAGTAAAAGGTGCCCATTGCCATGCGAACCTGATGTCGGGTCGCACGCCTGATCATCGATACCGAGTATTTTAGCGGGACCAAGACGACCTCGATTCAATGCGATTCAAAGTCATTGGCAAAGATCCGGTCCACGTCGAGACAGTTGGAGAGCTCCGAGGTATTGCCGCCGCTATCCGTCAGCGTGGCGCCAAGAACGATGGGATTCAACGCGCTCGCTGGCAAAGCAACAGGCACGATGACTGCACCCATCTGTGACTTGGCAACGTTCAATGTAAGCAGTTTCCGATCAGCCATAGCGCGTCCATTGGATAGACAACGATCCGCTGTATAGACATCCAGCGTGTAGTCGCCGATCGGAACGTCGAGGTTGGCGGTGAACGAGAGCGTATCGCCCGCATGGATAGGGTTTGTCAGCTCCGGATAGTTGAGCCGGTTGTTTGGGCCGTTGTCGCCATCGCCCGGATCGTTCGGATCACTGCCCTGCTCGCCGAGATCGAGAACCATCGCATCCTCGCCAAGAGGGGATTCGACAACCGTGAGTTGATTGTCCCGCACGCGGTTGAAGATGCCGGACGTGGAGTCGATCCAGACTGCACCTGAGACGTTGTTGGTGATTCGATTGCCACGCCCGGTATCAGCGCCGGCCGCGCCGATGGTATTGAGGGACGAGCCGCTCAGAATGATGCCCACGCCATTCGGCAGCAGCCCGCCAATATCGTTGTTTTGCACCGTCACGTGGTCAGCGGTGGCCAGTCGAATACCAGTCGTGCTGCAGCCGCCAATCTTGTTGTCGACGATGATGTGCCCGCTGCCCGAAGCAGCCACCCCTTGCCCCAGAGGCGCGGCCAGCAACCCATCTCGATCGATGCCTATCAGATTATTGCGAACCTCGACCGCATGACTGCTGCCGCTATTGAGCAGAAGCCCGGTTCCGGTGAAACCCGTGGCACCTGCGATGACGTTGCGATCGACCCGATCCGGCCCGCCAATGAGGGTGTCGCTGCTACCGTTGGTGATGTAGATGCTGTTGGTGTTCGGTTGCAGGGGAAGCTGTGTTGCTCCGAGCGAAAGCGTGCCGCCAAACTGGTTGCCCAGCACACGGTGGCCGCTGCCACTGGTGAAAATCAACGGACGGAAAAACCCGGAAAAGCCCAGTCCGCGAACCGTAACCGACGTATCAACCGTGCTCAGCACCAACAATCCCAGACTTGCCGGTGGTGAAGCTGCAGGGTCAGGAGCAATGACAACGCAAATCTGTGCGTTGAATGCATTCGCTGAAGTGTTTTCGGAACTTCCAGGTTGGGTCGTGCCATCGATGATCATGGGCACTGCGACCAGCGGCAGCGTCCGATTGATCAGGATCTGATGGATGCCACAACCGCCAGGAATCGCGAACTCGATCAACGCGGCCTGCCCTGCTGCATTGGCATCGGAGATCGCACGACGCAAGGTGCCCGGATCGCCCTCTTCGCTTACTCCATCACCGGCATTGCTGACGGTAAAGACAGCCAGGTCGCTGACTGCCGATTCCAACGCGCCGCGATCCACTTGTGAACCCTTGACCCGCGAACTGCCCTGAAGATCGAGATTGGCCAGGCCGCCAGGAAGAAATGTGCCGCCGCTGTTGATCGCCGGCGATCCTGGCGCCAGGTCAAAATCAGCAGCGGCAGGATTCACGAATGCCGGATCGCTGCTGATATCGCCGTTCGAGGCAGGATCGAGGCTGCCGGAAATTTCGCCATAGAGATTGCGGACGCTCAACACGTTTGATCCGGTGTTGGCGAAATCCGTCCCGCTGACGTTCCAGGCTACGTTCGCGTAGGCCTGCTTCTCCATCTGACCGCTCAGACACAGCCCCATCGACGCGGTCGAATCGACGATCGTATTGTTGGCGACGAGGGCTTTGCCGGAATTTCCCGTGACCATCACTACGCAACCGCTCGAGTTGCTGGCACCAAACACCAACACGTTCTGCATCGAGATCCGGCCGCTTTCTCCATCCGCTGATTGCAGCTGTAGCGCGGTAGAAACCGAATCGCGAAAACTTGCGCGCTCGACAATCAAATCATCCGATTCCGAACCTAGTAAGGTCAGCTCGCTGTGTCCCTGCAATCCTACAAAACTGATGTCACTGAGTCGGAGATCGCCGATCGCCTTGAGTCGAAGCCCTGCGCCTGCGCTACCCGTGAAGACGGTTGTCGCCGCACCGTTGGAATGCGCCGAGCAATCGTTGTTGTAGCCACCCTGAATGACAAGGTTGTGCAAGGCTGGCAGTGAAGCATTGTCAAATCCCACGGCGGGGAGTGTGTAGTTGCCTGCTGCGATCTGAATCGTCATGCCGCTACTGTCGCCAGCCGCTTGGGCGATCGCGACGTTGACCTGGGCAACACTCGTCGCACAAACCGTCGTGGCATCCACACGAGGAGTAGCCGTCACAAGCAGGCTCGCGCAGAGGAAAATAGACAGGATTGGATGACGCATCGTGCTCTGACTCCAGCGAGAGTGCCAGACGGAGCAAGTCGACCTTTGCCGCGCTTTATCTGCGGGGCATTTCGCTTGCAGCGTGTAGCTGTTCGATGGAAACGCGATTCAGTGAGCCGGCTGGACATTGCAGGCGCCGAATTGACGGAATGTCCAGTTGAGCAATCAAACCGCGTTTGGCATCCAGTACGTTGGTACTTCGGGCGTAGCTCATGTCCAGGCCAGACATCAAACGGCGTTAGGGGACATACCGCCCTATTGCCTTGAGCCCACAGGTCGTTTCGCCTTCCTTCTCTGGAGCCACACAGTCATGCCCGTTTCCATGCATCGCTTACCAAGACTGTTCGCGATTGCAATCAGCCTGATGCTTTCGTACCTGGCAGTGCCTGCTCCCGCACACGCGCTTGAGATCTGTGCAGACAGCGTGACCCTTGTAAAGGCAGCGCTTGCGCTGGGAACGATCCAAAGCACTCCATTCAAGGTCAAGATCGTCCAAGGCACGTATCTGATGGATACGAACCTGATATACACATTTTCCGCACCTATCACGGTGGAAGGCGGCTATACGGTGAATTGCGCTTCGCGGATTGTGGATTCCGCGAATACGGTGATCAACATCGGCTCTGGACATTCGTTCAATTGGACCCAGCACACAGGCTCACCCACTGCTGAAATAGACGTGGATGGCCTGACCTTCAGCAATACTGACCGAGCCGTCGAGTTCAGCACCGGGAACTACGGTGTATTTTCCAACGATCCAGGCAGCCTGACGTTTTCTCATGTGCACTTTACACAGCTAGGAAATGTCTTGACGCCTTTGAACTTCTACACATACAACGACTCGATCAATTTGACTGATGTTCTGATCGACCATATCTCGGCAAATGGCGGGTGTGGCGTCTCCGTCAGCAGCGTTGGCGGAGCTCGCGTAACGATCAATCACATGACCGCCGATCTTCAAGCTGGCGAGGATTTCTGCCTGTCGGACGGCAACGATACAACACAAATGTACATATATAATAGTGTCCTGTGGAGTTCGGGCGGTGGCCTGACGTTCTTTAGCGACGACCTTTTCACGTTGAATCCAAATACTTCGATTGCCTTCTTCAACGATATTTATGCCGCCCAATCCATTTCTGGCGTGCCGGTAATTCAAAACCAAATCTCAACGAATCCGTTGTGGATCGATCCGGCCAACGGAAACTACCGACTGAAGACCAGTCCAGTTTCGCCCGGCATCAACACGGGAACTACACAGATATTCGGCGGTGAGCCGGCCACCGATATAGAAGGCCATAGTCGCGTTATCGGCAGCGCACCGGATCGCGGCGCCTATGAGTCGGCGCTCAACGATCAGAGCACTCTGGTCGTGACCAACACGTTCGACAGCGGCCCTGGATCATTGCGCCAGGCCATGCTCGACTCCAATTCCTCGCCTACGATTGCCAAGTCGATCCAGTTCAATATCCGTAACCAGAGCCAGGTTCCGATCTGTCCGGCGGTGATCGCTTTGAGTTCCAGCCTTCCGGCCATTGATTCGACGATGAGCATCGATGGATATACGCAGCCAACATCGACGAAGAACACCGATGCCAATGCGTTCAACGCCAATCTCTGCATTATGCTCAAGCCCGCCTCGGGTACCTTGCCGACGGGTCTGCGCGTACTCAGCTCGGCAGGTGCTGGCGCCTCCCTGACCGTGCGCGGCCTTGGATTCGGCGGCTTCAATCAACCCATCGTCCTGCTTGGTGGCCAGGACCTCGGCCATGTCATTGCCGGCAACCAGTTCGGTGGCGTCGCCCACGGCGTGAGCCTGCCGGCTGCGAGCTTGAGTGCCATCAACATTGGGATCAACGCATCGGGCAGCCTGATTGTCGGAGGCGTCAACGCAGCCGACCGCAATGTCATTGTTGGCGCCGGTAACAGTGGCGTTTCCGTCCAACCGACCGTCTCCAGCACGCTGGGCGATTGTCAGGTCGTCAACAATCTGATCGGCCTCACGCCCAACGGCATCTCTGCCCTGCCCAATACCTATGGTATCCAGATCAGTGGCTCAGGCTGCGTGGTCGCTCGCAATCGCGTCGCCGGAAACACGATCGCCAATCTCTTTATCCAGGGTGATAGCAATGTGGTGCAGCAGAACCTCGTTGGTTTCAACGTGCAGAACAATGGCTTTTTCACCAACACGATCGGCGTACTCATCAACGGATCCGGAAATACGATCGGTGCTGCCGGCAATGGAGGCTCGATCACGGCAAACATCGTGCGCTCCAACTTTGCCGGTGGCATCGTGGTGAAAGGTGATTCGGCGATTGCCAATTCCATCAATGCCAATCTGGTCTACGACAACGGCAACAACAGCGATGGCATGGACATTGATTTGTGGCCGACCGGCGGTGTGGCCGGCCCGACGCCAAACGACGCAACCGATCTGGATGCGGGGCCGAACGATTTGCAGAACTTCCCCGTGCCCAAGAGCCTCGTCTATGCCGCCGCGGGAACCCTTGATCGCCCTGGCACGGTAACCGCCCAGTTGGTCACCATTCCCGGCAGCTATCGGATTGACGTCTACTTCAGCAATGCCATTAATTCACTCGGCCTTCGCGGCCACGCGGAAATCGCACTCACCCACGCAATCGTGCAAGTGCCTGCAGGCGGAAAGCTCAGTGTCTCGTTGCCGATCCTCGTACCGAGTCAAAGCGCCGGCGGCGTCATCAGCATGACCGCGACCAACAGTTCTGGCAGCACTTCGGAAATTGGCGCCGCGATGCTTACCGATACCATTTTCGCCGATGGACTTGACTAGCGGTGGCTCGCATCTCGATCTCAATTGTGTACACGAATCTTTGCGCGCTCCTGAAGACAGAATCAATTGAGGCACCCGCATGGCTTTGAACAGAAATCCAATGACGAGGATGCAATCAGTCATCCCTCTGAAAATCGATCAAAAACATGGGAATGGAAGCCATATTTCATTGATGACGCTCGTCGCAAATACACACCGCAATTATTCTTTATATTTTTAGTGCATAAAGGTATTGGCACGAAATGAACTTGACAATGAGTTTCTGCAAATAATGAGGGAAGGCAGATTCAGCAGAGCGACTTGGTCGAGATTCCGGACGGGCTCTGGCTTTTACTCCTTGTCAGCGACTGACCGCGCACTGTTTGTTGCCTGCTGTCGAATTGAATACCCGCTCGTCAGAGCGGCCTGGTTGCTCCAGTCAGTCGCAAAAACTTTGCAGCACACCGGCAAGTGCGTTGCATCCAACAAGGGGATCCACTCATGAAATGTCTGTTGCTTGTCTGCGCTATTTTTCTTGCGATGTCGGCCATCGCTTCGCCACCGATCCTGTTCGTCACCCAGGTTCCGATTGCTGGCGATGATGTTGCCCGGATGACCGTAACTTCAACCTTTGCCAATCACCTTCCCACGACAGCGGCTGCAGCACGCGGCGGCGATTTGATGCTTTGCAAGGCGCCGACCGGGCAGACGCAATGCACCGTAGCCAACGGTGGCCTGCGCAACCTCACCGCCGAGGCAGGCTTCGGCACGACCGGCAGCAATGGCTTTCAGGACGCGAATGCCATTGCGGTACGCGACCCCGCTGTCAACTTCAACGCCACCCGCGCCGTATTCAGTATGGTCATCGGCGCACCTGTCCAGCCAAATGGAGTTGAAACCTACACTTGGCAGCTTTTTGAGATATCGAATCTGCAGGCCGTACTGGGCGGTGCCGTAGCGAGCATCGCGATCGTTCCGAACCAGCCTGACTACAACAACATCAACCCGAACTATCTGTCCGATGGTCGAATTGTGTTCGTCAGCGACCGGCCGCGAAACGGCGCGGCCCTGTTGTCGCCGATCAAGGACGAGTATCGCGGCCAGCCAGCCAACAGCGGGCTATGGAGTCTGGATCCGGCCAGCGGCCAGCTTGATCTTCTTGAGCACACGCCGGGCGGTTCGTTCACACCCTTTGTCGACAGTTTTGGGCGCCTTCTTTTCGTGCGCTGGGATCACCTGATGCAGGACAACAACAACGTCGCGGCAAACGCGCCCGTTGATTTCGTCAGTGAAACCAGCTTGAGCACCCAGTCAGCTATCGAACTGTTCCCCGAGCCGATCCAGTCGGTACCCGGCAGCAACGTCAACAATTTCGAGATCAACCAGTTCTTCCCGTGGATGATCAATCAGGACGGCAGCGTCGAGGAAACGATCAATCACATTGGGCGCCATGAGCTCAAGTTTGCTGTCAACAAGACGTTCAGCAACGATGCCAACCTGGTTGCCTTGCAGCAACCGGCCAATCGAAACTGGCTGAGCAATTTTTTCCAGATGCGCGAAGACCCGACTGTGCGCGGCCGCTATGTCGGTGTCGATGCCCTCGAATTCGGGACCCACGCCTCGGGTCAGATCGTCGCTATCAATGCGGCCAGCGGCAACACGCTGCTCAATCCCGAAAACATGAGCGTGCAGTACATCAATTCAAAGAGCCTCGTCGGGACGCTCAATCAACCGCCAGCCATCGGTCACTTCCGTGATCCCTTGCCGCTCAGCGATGGTTCGCTCGTCGCCGCTTTCAGTTCGTTCTATCCCGCGGAGCCCGTGAGCGCCAGCAGCGCCAGCTACACATTTCGCCTGGTGACCCTGAGCAAGAACCAGACGGCCAACGCGGACGCGGTCAATGGCCCACCGCTGACGCCCGGTGTGTCGAAGACAGTGTCGTATTTCGTCGGGCCCAATCTCGTCACCCAATCGAACGTGGCGCTATGGGAGCTGCAACCTGTGGAAATTGCGGCACGGGCGACCCCGCCGATGACGTCCGAATCCGCGCTGGCAATTCCCGAACAGCAAGCCTTCACGGCGAGTGGAGTCGCAGAGGCCGACATGCGTGAATTTCTTGCGCGCGAAAATCTCGCCCTGGTGGTCATGCGCAATGTCGCCCAGCGCGACGATATTGATCGCCAACAACCGTTCAACCTGCATGTGACGAATGGCATCACGATACTCGCCAACCCGCTGACCGGCGGCATGACCTACGACCTCGACTGGATGCAGTTCTTCCAGGCAGATCAAGTCCGCGGCTACGGCGCACCCCCTGGCGGAATCCCCGGTAGACGAACAATGGCCCGTCCCTTGAACGACGCCCGCTCAGTCCTGTTCAATCCACCCCTGACTCCGGGCGCGTTGCCCGGCAGCGCGGAAATCAGCGCCGACGGTTCGGTTGCCGTTTTCGTCCCAGCGCGTCGCGCGATGACCTGGCAATCACTGTCACCGGCGAATACGCCGGTCGTCAGGGAACGCTACTGGATCGAATTCCAGCAAGGAGAAATTCGCGCGTGCGACAGCTGTCATGGCGTCAACAATCTCAACCAGGCAATGCAGGGCGTTTACCCACAATCATCCCCAGCCGCCCCACCGGCTGCACAAGCCCTGATTGACCTCTTGTCCTGGTGGAAAGCCAACGGTGATCGTATTTTCAGCGATGGTTTCGGTCCGTAAACCTACCGTTATCGGCGGGCGCCAGGATTGGGGCGCCTTCTTGCGGCGTCCTGACTTGTGTACATGTGGACGTGGAATCTCTGGATCAGCACAACGATCCAGTTTCTGGTCGATTTCGTTCCGAACGTAGTGTTCGCTAGCGTATTGAATTGATTCGGAGCACATTGCGCCTCGACGAGCGTCGCGAGGGATGTTCTGATTTTTCCGTTGGCGATGTAGATGCAGACGAACGACGTGGCCATCAAGGTGAGGCCGCGTCAAATCCATCAGCAAAGACGTCATCTGTCAGCGTGCAATTGCCATCCGAGTCGTATCGACTGGCGACAGCAGAATTGCCGACCCCCGGAACGAATATTGTCCCACCGAACACGTGCCATCCGTTTGGCCCGGCAGCGACGTTCAATGCGCCATTGATGCCGTTGATGCCGGACACGCGGCACGGCACGCCGCTTGCCGTGAACTCGGCCATGCGAGTGCTTATCTCGCCGCCACCCGACCCAAAGCCGCCGATCAGAGCGCGACCGTTGTCAGCGAGCGTGAGGCTTGTCGGGTTTCCATTGATTGGCGCACTGGCGTAAGCAACCAGTTCGCCGCTGACGCCATCCAGACGCGCGAGCGTGAACGGCGCGCCGGCACCCTTGTCGATGACGAGACGTGGATCGCCGTCTGCACCCAGCGCAAAGCCGCCGAGCGTCGTCGCCCCAGTCGAGAAATCCGGATTTGGGAGAAATTTTGTCCACAATCGCGCACCTGTCGGTGACATTTTCCATACCCGCACCACAGGTGTGCCATTCGAGGTTTCGCGCGCAGCCGCAACGATGATCGATCCATCGTTTGCAAGCCCGATATAGCCTGGACCGAAAGGGTGCGGACCGGTGATTTCGGTGTCGATGAATACTTCATTTCCGCTCGCGTCGAGCCGCACGGTCACGTTTCCATGCAAAGGCTGCCCTCGTCCCGTGATTGCAGCGCCTCCGTCGGGCAAGGCGACAATACTGGTTGCAGTGACATCGGAATCTGCCTCGACCTGGTAACGCCAGGTGGGAAGCGCGTTGCCATCTGGATCAAACCGAATGACCACGTAGTCGCCTTGGTCGCTCGCCAGAGCCATCAGATTGCCACTCGCGTCGACTGCGAGCTGCGGTGTGTCGTCGATCGAAGCGGGCGACACATGGCCCGCCGGGCTTTGACGATCCCAGATCAGTGCGCCGGAATTCGTGTCATAGACGCGGATGTCGACCTGCGCAAACACGCTGCCGACATTTCCGGTCATGGCGATCCGATTCGCGCCGAGGAAGACCATACCGGCGACCACCGATGCCTGGTATTCCTGCAACCACACGAAGCTGCCGTCCGCGTCGAATCGCATCAGGGCGACATGGCTTGTGTTGTGATGGGTGACACTCGCAGCCGCGCAGGTTGCACCATCGTTGGCGACACGCACGCGCAGCCCCGATGCGCTGACAAATGCCTCCGGATGCTGCCAAAACGTTGACCATTGCGGTTGCCACTGCGCGGTCGCCGTTGGTGTACCGAGCACACAAGCAGTTGCGAAAGCCCATCGAAAGCCATGTCTGCCAACGTTATTCATTACCTATCTCCACCAAACATTTGTTGATCTAACGCGCTTTCTGCAACGAACTCGACATCGT